>NC_019973.1:4293162-4611057 GCF_000230995.2 Mesorhizobium australicum WSM2073
ATCTCGTCGACGAAGAGCAAAGTCTGGCGGCCGTTGGCACGGCGCAGCTTGGCCGCCTCGAACACTTTCTTCAGGTCGGCGACGCCGGAAAAGACCGCCGATATCTGCTCGAAGGCAAGGCTGGTCTCGCCGGCAAGCAGCCTCGCCACCGTGGTCTTGCCGGTGCCTGGCGGCCCCCAGAAGATCATCGATCCCAGCGAACCGGAGCCGATCAACCGGGTCAGCGCGCCATCGGGTCCCGTCAGATGTTCCTGGCCAACGACCTCCCCAAGATTCTTCGGACGCAGCCTGTCGGCCAGCGGCCGTCCGGGCGGCACCTTTTCCGGTTCGTCAACGCTGAACAGATCGGCCATGCACTTCCTCAGAGCAATTCCCGGAAAAGTGTGAAGCGACTTTCCGTCCGGGATTGCGTCAAAACAAGGATATAGGGCAGGTCGGCGTTTTGGTGAAACGCCGACCTGCTCCAAGTTTGGAGCGCGATCCCTTCAGGGTCGAACTCAGTAACGCAAAACCTGGCGCAGTATCTGCCCGCCGCGCTCGACGGTAAAGCGCCACCAGCGCGTATCCTGCTGGGCTACCTGCGCCAGCACTGCGGCGGTGTCGATGGTGGTGCCGTTGACCTCGCGCACGATGTCGCCTGGCTGAAAGCCGAAATCGGCGGCCGGCGAATCGCGATTGATATCGATCACCGTCACACCCTTGAGGTCGGTACGCAAGCCAAGCTTCTGGGCAAGCCGCGGCGACAGTTCCGAGACCTTCGCGCCCGAGAACGGGCTGCGGCCATGCAGCGTCACTTCCGAGGCTTTTGCCCCCTCCGGCGCGCGCTCCAGCGCAATGTCCATCGCCGCTTGCTGACCCTTGGTCAGGATCGCGAAATTCGCCTTGGTGCCGATCGACAGTGTCGCCATGCGGTAGTCGAGCGCCTCGATGCTCTCGACCGGCTTGCCATTGATCTGCAGCACGACATCGCCCGGCTTCAACCCTGCCTTGCCGGCGGGACCCGTCGCGTCGACCGAGGAGACCAGCGCCCCGGTCGGCTTTTCCATGCCCAGTGATTCGGCGATCTGCGGCGTCACCGCTTCGAATTCGGCGCCGATATAGGGCCGCTCGAAGAAATCGAGACCGGCCTTGGCGGCATCGGCGAAAGCCCGTACCATATTGGCGGGGATGGCGAACCCGATGCCGATCGAGCCGCCGCTGCGGCTGTAGATGGCGGTGTTGATGCCGACCAGCTGGCCGCCCATGTTGATCAGCGCGCCGCCGGAATTGCCGGGGTTGATGGCGGCGTCTGTCTGGATGAAATAACCCGAATCCGAAACGCCGATATGGCTGCGGGCAAGCGCGGAAACGATGCCGCTGGTGGTGGTCTGGCCAACACCGAACGGGTTGCCGATGGCCAGCACCAGGTCGCCGACCTCAAGCGCGTCGGAATCCCCGATGGCGATGACCGGGAACGGCTTGTCGGACTCGATCTTGAGCACGGCGAGATCGAGCGTCTCGTCCTTCAGCATCACCTTGCTGGTGAATTCGCGGCCGTCGGCGGTCGCCACCTTGACCTCGTCGGCATCCTTGATGACGTGGAAATTGGTGACGATGACACCGCTCGGATCGACGAGCACGCCCGAGCCGAGCGAAGACTGCGCACGCGGCTGGGCACGGCCGAAGAATTCCTCGAAGAATGGATCGCCTTCGAAAGGCGATGTCACCTTGGCGGTCTGCGAGGCATAGACGTTGACCACCGCGGGTGCCGTTTGCTTGACCAGCGGCGCGAATGAAAGCTGGACCTCCTCGCGGCCGAAAGGCACGCGCTTGTCCGGACCTGAAGTGGCATTCTCGCCTTCGACGCCATGCAGCAAGTCCGTCAACACATCGGAGAGGCCTGGATCGGCGGGCTTGGCGGCGTCTTCGGCCTGCGCCTGCCGAACTGCCGGTGCGGCTGCGAACACAATGAAGGCGCAGAGCAGAACAAGGGACAGTCTTTTGGCGCGCATTGCGAATCCTCCAAGCGAGTTCGGGCGCATTGTCCCGACGAATGTGCAAAATGAAAGGCTAAGCCGCTGAAATCCGATTTTTTAAGCAGTAAAAGCAGCTAAAGCTGAACCTGAAGCCGAAAACCTCGTCAGCTCACATGAAAAAACAACTCCTGTCATTCCGTGACTTTTTGAAGACCGGCAGCTTGGGGCCGATCCGCCCCGACATGACAATGGCCGAGATTGTCGAGGTGCTCGGCACGCCTGAGCATGCTGACCCGGACTATTGGACGTTCGGAAAGCTCGAAATTTCCTTTGATATCGAGCCACCGCACCAGATGAACTGGTTTCAAATCGAAGAGGCCGGTTATCTCAAAGGCAAGTCGGAGACTGTCACCGATTGCTTTGCGCTTGCTCTAGATGGGCTCAGCGGAAAGACAAAGCCATCAGAGTTCCTGGGGGCCGGCCTTTGGCTTCCAGATCAGGCTAAAGTTTTCTACGCTACGTCTGGCCATGACATCGGGATGAATATCTGCGCCGGACTGATTCAGATTCATTTTCATGTGGCTACTGACTTCATCGGCGATCAGGACACCGAAGCGTATTTGGGCGCGTCCTCCACGTCGCAATCGATGAGGGAGATCGATTCTCGGGCCGTCCTCGACAGTATCTATTCTTACCCCAGCCCGAAGACTGAAGAGGTACCGGGCGCATTCAATTGGAAGCTGTTGAGTGGAAGCCAGTATCTGGCGCTTGCCAGCGGACGGTAAAACATCGGCAGACGCAAAAAGGGGCCCGCAGGCCCCTTCAATTCAATTCGGAAAGACCGAGCCTTATGCGGCCGCGGCATCCGCGTCGGTGGCTTCGGCTTCGATGCGGGCGCGGTCGCCGGCGCCCTTGGCCGAGGTGTCGCGATCGACGAACTCGATGACCGCCATCGCGGCATTGTCGCCGTGACGGAAGCCGGCCTTCATGATGCGCAGATAGCCGCCGTTGCGGGTGGCATAGCGCGGGGCGATGGTGTCGAACAGGCGCTTGACGACGCCCTCATTGCCGATCTGCGCGATCACCTGGCGGCGCGCGTGCAGGTCGCCGCGCTTGCCGAGCGTCACCAGCTTCTCGACGATCGGACGCAGGTCCTTCGCCTTCGGCAAGGTGGTGACGATCTGCTCGTGCTCGAGCAGCGACACCGCCAGGTTGGCGAACATCGACTTGCGGTGGCTTATGCTGCGGGCGAAGCGGCGGCCTTTGAAACCGTGGCGCATGGCTCTTTTCCTTCTTCAGTTGTTCAAGAGGCCACGGCCTCCGAGGGTTTTCCGCATGACCGTCGGATCGAGCGGCTCACGCCGCCGATCCTTGGAATTCATGCTCAATATTGGTCTTCGTAACGCTTGGCGAGGTCTTCGATGTTTTCCGGCGGCCAGTCCGGCACTTCCATGCCGAGGTGCAGGCCCATCGCCGCCAGCACTTCCTTGATCTCGTTCAGCGACTTGCGGCCGAAGTTCGGGGTGCGCAGCATCTCGGCTTCGGTCTTCTGGATGAGATCGCCGATATAGACGATGTTGTCGTTCTTCAGGCAGTTGGCCGAACGCACCGAAAGCTCGAGTTCGTCGACCTTCTTGAGCAGCGCCGGGTTGAAGGCGAGCTCGGTGACGGCTTCGGCGGCGACTTCCTTCTGCGGCTCGTCGAAGTTGACGAACAGGCCAAGCTGGTCCTGCAGGATGCGGGCGGCGAAAGCCACCGCGTCCTCGCCCGAGATCGAACCGTCGGTCTCGATGGTCATGGTCAGCTTGTCATAGTCGAGAACCTGGCCCTCGCGGGTGTTCTCGACCTTGTAGGAGACCTTCTTCACCGGCGAATAGAGGCTGTCGACCGGGATCAGGCCGATCGGCGCGTCCTCGGCGCGGTTGCGCTCGGCAGGCACGTAGCCCTTGCCGGTGTCGACGGTGAATTCCATGCGGATTTCAGCGCCTTCGTCCAGCGTGCAGATGACGTGGTCGGGGTTGAGGATCTCGACGTCGCCAACCGTCTGGATGTCGCCGGCAAGAACCGCACCCGGGCCCTGCTTGCGAACGACCATGCGCTTGGGGCCATCGCCTTCCATGCGGATTGCGATTTCCTTGATGTTCAGGACGATGTCGGTCACGTCCTCGCGCACGCCGGCGATGGACGAGAATTCATGCAGAACACCGTCGATCTGCACGGCGGTGACGGCCGCCCCGCGCAGCGAAGACAGAAGCACGCGGCGCAGCGCGTTGCCAAGCGTCAGGCCAAAGCCACGCTCGAGCGGCTCGGCGACCAGCGTGGTCAGCGTCTTCTTCTTCGACGAGAACTCGATCTTGTTCGGCTTGATCAGTTCCTGCCAATTTTTCTGGATCATGATGCTTTCCTTCCGTTGACCCGCCACCATCCAATCGTGGCGGGCGACCTGGAATACCGTGGAGGAACGCCCTTGGGCGCTCACGCGGCGTTCGATAAATTGCTTAGACGCGGCGCTTCTTGCGCGGGCGGCAGCCATTGTGCGGGATCGGCGTCACATCACGAATCGAGGTGATGGTGAAGCCGGCCGCCTGCAGGGCGCGCAGCGCCGATTCACGACCGGAGCCCGGTCCGCAGACCTCGACTTCGAGCATGCGCATGCCGTGTTCCTGGGCCTTCTTGGCAACGTCCTCGGCAGCCATCTGGGCGGCGAACGGGGTCGACTTGCGCGAACCCTTGAAGCCCTGGGCACCGGCCGACGACCAGGCAATCGAATTGCCCTGCGCGTCGGTGATGGTGATCATCGTGTTGTTGAAGGTCGAATTGACGTGGGCAACGCCCGACGAAATGTTCTTGCGTTCGCGACGGCGAACACGAGCGGCTTCCTTGGCCATGATAGTCCTTTCAGTTGATCTCTACACCGCCGTAATGCCAGCGGCTCCACCTGGAAAAGTGAATAGTGAATTAGTGAGTAGCGATGACGTCCTCACCACCCACTACCAACCACTCACTCTTATTACTTCTTCTTGCCGGCGATCGACTTGGCCGGGCCCTTGCGGGTACGTGCATTGGTGTGCGTGCGCTGGCCGCGAACCGGTAGCGAGCGGCGGTGACGCAGGCCGCGGTAGCAGCCAAGGTCCATGAGCCGCTTGATGTTCATCGACACTTCGCGGCGCAGGTCGCCTTCGACCTGATAGTCGCGGTCGATGGTCTCGCGGATCTGCAGCACTTCCGCATCGGTCAACTGGTTGACGCGGCGCTCGGCCGGGATGCCGACCTTGTCGACGATCTCCTGGGCGAACTTCTTGCCAATGCCGTGAATGTACTGAAGCGCGATGACGACGCGCTTGTTGGTCGGAATGTTGACGCCGGCTATACGAGCCATGTTCTTCTCTTCTCCATGTGGGCCGGACAAGCCGGCATTATTCAGATTGCCCCGCGTCCGGTGGAGGCCGGCCCTTGCGGGAGTTTCCAGTTCAAAGCGACTGCCCTGCCCTTGCGGACAGGCAAAGCGCGCATCTGATAGGAAGACGGGCCGCCATACCGCAGCAAGCCGTCTCCGTCAAGCTTAATCTTTAAATTCCCTTACCGCGCCTTCTCGGCCGCGGCGAGCACGGCTTCAATCTCGGCCGTTACGGCGTCGATGCTGGCCATGCCGTCCACAGTCTTGAGCTTGCCTTTGGCGTAATAGTAGCCGGTCAGCGGAGCGGTCTTCTTGTAGTACTCCCGCAGCCGCTCTTCGAACACGGCGGGATTGTCGTCCTTGCGCACCGGCTGGCCGGCGGCCTTTGCATCATCGGCGCGCTTGACGATTCGACCAACCAGGGCCCTGTCGTCGACGACCAGTTCGATGACGGTGTCGAGACCAATGCCACGCTCTGAAAGCATCGATTCAACCGCATCCGCCTGCACCAGCGTGCGCGGATAGCCGTCGAGGATAAAACCCTTGGCGCAGTCAGCCTGATCGATACGCTCGGCGACGATGGCGTTGACGATGGCGTCGGACACCAGCTCGCCGGCATCCATCACCGCCTTGGCACGCTTGCCGACCTCGGTACCGGCCTGAACGGCGGCACGCAGCATATCACCCGTCGAGAGCTGGGGTATGCCGTGTTTTTCTACCAGTCTTTGTGCTTGTGTCCCCTTGCCCGCTCCTGGCGGCCCAAGCAAAATCAACCTCATCTGGCTTTCTTCCCCCCGCGCAGCTTCGACTTCTTGATCAGGCCTTCATACTGGTGCGCGATCAGGTGACCCTGAATCTGCGCAACCGTATCGAGCGTGACACTGACCACGATCAGAAGCGATGTGCCACCGAGGTAGAATGGTACGCCAGTCGCCGAGATCAGGAACTCCGGCAGCAGGCACACCAGCACCAGATAGATGGCGCCGACGACGGTGATGCGGGTAAGGACGTAATCGATATAGTCGGCGGTGCGCTCGCCCGGACGATAGCCAGGGATGAAGCCCGAATGCTTCTTGAGCTGGTCGGCGGTGTCCTTCGGGTTGAACACGATCGCTGTGTAGAAGAAGGCGAAGAACACGATCATCGCC
Organism: Mesorhizobium australicum WSM2073; assembly: GCF_000230995.2. NCBI lineage: Bacteria > Pseudomonadati > Pseudomonadota > Alphaproteobacteria > Hyphomicrobiales > Phyllobacteriaceae > Mesorhizobium > Mesorhizobium australicum. Next base: position 4,299,663 of record NC_019973.1, read on the forward strand.
GCATAGAATGCCATGTAGAGCGGCTGGCCGTGGCCAAGCGAGGCCAGGATCGTGCTGGCCCAGGCCGGCATGTTGGTCGTCTGCGAGAAGCCGGCGACGGTGGCCGGCAGCAGAAGCAGCGACGACGCGAAGATCGGCGGGATGACGCCCGAGGTGTTGAGCTTGAGCGGCAGATGCGAGGTATCGCCCTGGAACATGCGATTGCCGACCTGGCGCTTCGGATACTGGATCAGCAGGCGGCGCTGGGCGCGCTCGAAGAACACGATAAGCGCTATGACGACGATGGCCAGCACGATGATCGCCAGGATCAGGCCGGTCGACAGGGCGCCGGTACGGCCGAGTTCCAGTGTGCCGGAAATGGCATGCGGCAAGCCGGCGACGATGCCGGAGAAGATGATCAGCGAAATGCCGTTGCCGATGCCGCGCGCGGTGATCTGCTCGCCCAGCCACATCAGGAACATGGTGCCGCCGACCAGCGTGACGACGGTGGAGATGCGGAAGAACATGCCGGGATCGCTGACGATGCCGTTGCCGTTCTCCAGTCCCACCGAAATGCCATAGGCCTGCACCAGCGCCAGGAGCACGGTGCCGTAGCGCGTGTACTGGTTGATGACCTTGCGGCCCTGCTCGCCTTCCTTCTTCAGCGCTTCCAGCGAGGGAATGACCGAGGTCATCAGCTGCATGATGATGGAAGCGGAGATGTAGGGCATGATGCCGAGTGCAAAGATCGCCATGCGCTGCACGGCACCGCCGGCGAACATGTTGAACATGCCGAGCACGCCCTTGCTCTGCGAGGAGAAGGCCTGGGCGAAAGCGTCGGGATTGATGCCGGGAAGCGGGATGTAGGTGCCGAGACGATAGACGAGCAACGCGCCGATGGTGAACCAGATGCGTTTCTTAAGGTCCTCCGCCTTGGCGAAGGCCGAGAAATTCAGATTCGAGGCTAGTTGTTCAGCAGCCGAAGCCATGCCTGATTCTCCGCTTGGTAACGCTTGATGGCCCGTGAGGTCAGGCGGTGCGTTTCACCGAAGCTCACGAGATAAGCTCCGGGCTGTAAACATGCAAGCGGCCGCGTCGACGCGGCCGCTAAATTGAGCAGGTCAAAGCGCGATCTCAAGCAAAAACGGATACCACTCTTGCCGACCGCTCTTCAAATTGCCGTTACTCGGCGGCTGCCTTTTCCGGCAGCTTGACCGAACCGCCGGCCTTTTCGATCTTCTCGATCGCGGCCTTGGAGGCGCCGGCGACGTCGAAGGCGAGCTTGGCCTTGAGTTCGCCATCGGACAGCACGCGCACGCCATCCTTGACGCGACGGATGACGCCGGCGGCGACAAGCGCCTCGGCCGTCACGGTCGCCTTGACGTCAAGCTTCTTGGCATCGACGGCTTCCTGGATACGGGCCAGCGAGACGACGGTGAAGCTCTTGGCGAAGATGTTGTTGAAGCCACGCTTCGGCAGACGCCTGTAGAGCGGCATCTGGCCACCCTCGAAGCCGTTGACGGCGACGCCGGAGCGCGCCTTCTGGCCCTTGACGCCGCGACCGGCGGTCTTGCCCGAGCCGGAGCCGATACCGCGGCCGAGACGCTTCTTGGAGTGCGTCGCGCCGTCCTTGTCACGCAGATCATTGAGTTTCATCTGGGTTCTCCTGCGCTCTTGCTCAGCCCTCGTCCACGACGCGGACGAGATGCTGGACGGCAGCGATCATGCCGCGCACGGAAGGCGTATCTTCCAGCGTGCGCTGCTTGTGCATCTTGTTGAGGCCGAGGCCGACCAGCGTTGCGCGCTGTTCCTTCGGGCGGCGGATCGGCGAACCGATCTGCTCAACGGTGATGGTCTTGGTTGCTTTCTTGGCCATGGTCAAAATCCCTGGTCAGATCGACTATTCTTCAGCCGCAACGGCGGTGCCGCGGCGGGCCTGAAGGGTCGAATACTTGATGCCACGCGCGGCAGCCACATCCTTGGGATGCATCTGGCTCTTCAGCGCGTCGAAGGTGGCGCGAACCATGTTGTACGGGTTCGACGAACCCATCGACTTGGCAACCACGTCGTGCATGCCGAGCGTCTCGAAGACGGCGCGCATCGGGCCGCCGGCGATGATGCCGGTACCCTGCTTGGCGGCGCGCAGCAGAACACGGCCAGCGCCCCAACGTCCCTCGACGTCATGGTGCAGCGTGCGGCCCGAGCGCAACGGCACGAAGATCATGTCGCGCTTTGCGGATTCGGTTGCCTTGCGGATAGCTTCCGGCACTTCGCGCGCCTTGCCGTGACCAAAGCCAACGCGGCCCTTCTGGTCGCCGACGACGACGAGCGCGGCAAAACCAAAGCGACGGCCGCCCTTGACGACCTTGGCGACGCGGTTGATGTGGACGAGCTTGTCCACCATGCCGTCATCGCGTTCTTCACGATCGCGGCCGCGGCCGCCATCCCTACGTTCCTGTGCCATATCCTGTTCCTTGTTCTTTTCCGGAAGCACGGGTTGCTGATTGCCGGCGCCGCTTTGGGTCGCCGACGGTGAAAACTATTTCTTCCTTTGCATGATCTTATCCGAAAAGTCTGCAACTTTTCGGGGTCATGCTTAGAAGCTGAGACCGCCTTCGCGGGCCGCTTCAGCCAGCGCCTTGACGCGGCCGTGATAGATGTAGGCGCCGCGATCGAAGACGACTTCCTTGACGCCAGCCTTGGTGGCGCGCTCGGCGATCAGCTTGCCGATCGCAGCGGCGGCAGCAGTGTCAGCGCCGGTCTTGAGCGAACCCTTGAGATCCTTCTCGAGCGTCGAGGCGGCGGCAATGGTGTGGCCCTTGGCGTCGTCGATGACCTGAACGTAGATGTTCTTAGACGTGCGATGAACCGACAGACGCGGACGCTCGCCGGCGACTTTCTTGATCTGACGGCGCACGCGCTGCGCGCGGCGCTGGATGGATTCCTTGATAGCCATGATAGTTCCTTGCCTTCAAAAAACGGGGGCCGCCATATGCGGTAGGCGAAGCGCCTCCCGCGACCGCTCCCCGCGGCGTTAACTTCCGTGGCTTGGTCCCTGTCCGAAAAGTCTGCAACTTTTCAGGACCAAGCCGATTACTTCTTCTTGCCTTCCTTGCGGACGATCTTCTCGCCAGCGTAGCGGACGCCCTTGCCCTTGTAGGGCTCGGGACCGCGGTATTCGCGGATCTCCGCCGCGACCTGGCCGACCTGCTGCTTATCGATGCCGGCCACGGTGATTTCGGTCGGCTTCGGCACGGTGATCGTGATGCCGGCCGGCGTCTCGTAGACGACATCATGGCTGAAGCCAAGGGCCAGTTGCAGGTTCTTGCCCTGCAAGGCGGCGCGATAGCCGACGCCGGTGATCTCGAGCTTCTTCTCGAAACCGTCCTTCACCCCCTGCAGGATGTTGACGATCTGCGTGCGCGACATGCCCCACTTGGAGCGGGCGGTCTTGGTCTGGTCGAGCGGCTGGACAGCGATTTCGCTGCCTTCCATCTTGACCAGGACTTCGTCGTTCACCACGAACTTCAGCTCGCCCTTGGGGCCCTTCGCCGTCACGGTCTGGCCATTGACGGTCGCGGTCACGCCCTGCGGCAGCGAAACGGGTTTCTTTCCAATACGAGACATCAGGTTGTCCTCGTCACTTCTCTTGTTTCAGGTCTCTGTCTTCGGGAACGATCCGAAGACCGAATTCCACGTGCGGTAAGCTGCCGGATCAGAAGATCTGGCAGAGGATCTCGCCGCCGACGTTCTGTTCGCGTGCTTCATGGTCGGCCATCACGCCCTTCGGTGTCGAAAGGATGGCAATGCCGAGGCCGTTGGCAACGTGCGGAATCGACTTGGCCGAGACGTAAACGCGGCGGCCGGGCTTCGAAACGCGGGCGATTTCGCGCACGACCGGGGCACCGTCGAAATACTTCAGCTCGATTTCGATCTCGGACTTGCCGTTGTCGAAATCGGTCTGGCTGTAATCGCGGATATAGCCTTCAGCCTTCAGCACGTCGAGGACGCGGGTGCGCAGACGCGAGGCCGGCGTCGAGACACTCGACTTCTTGCGGCCATAGGCGTTGCGGATACGGGTCAGCATATCGCCGAGAGGATCGCTCAATGACATGTTATGTCCTCCTTACCAGCTCGACTTGACCAGGCCCGGGATCTGGCCGTTATTGCCGAGGTCCCGAAGCGCGATGCGCGATACTTTGAGCTTGCGATAGTAGGCGCGCGGGCGGCCGGTGACTTCGCAGCGGTTGCGGATGCGGATTTTGGCCGAGTTGCGCGGCATGGCGGCAAGCTTGAGCTGAGCGCGGAAGCGCTCTTCCATCGGCTTGGATTGATCCATGATGATCGCCTTGAGCGCAGCCCGCTTGGGACCGTATTGGTCTGCAAGCTTGCGGCGCCTGTTGTTCTTCTCGACTGAGCTGGTCTTTGCCATTTCAGATTTTTCCTTTTCTCGCTGCCGTTACTGGCGGAAGGGGAAGTTGAAAGCCTTGAGCAAAGCCCTGGCTTCGTCGTCCGTCTTCGCAGTCGTACAAACGATGACGTCCATGCCCCAGATCTGATCAACCTTGTCGTAGTTGATCTCCGGGAACACGATGTGCTCCTTGATGCCCATGGCGTAGTTGCCACGGCCATCGAAGCTCTTGGGGTTCAGTCCGCGGAAGTCGCGGACGCGCGGCAGCGCGATGTTCACGAGACGGTCGAGGAACTCGTACATGCGTTCCTTGCGCAGCGTGACCTTGGCGCCGATCGGCATCTTCTCGCGAACCTTGAAGCCCGCGATCGAATTGCGGGCGCGGGTGACGACGGCCTTCTGGCCGGCGATCATCGCCAGGTCCTCGGCCGCGACCGAAGGCTTCTTCGAATCGGCGGTCGCTTCGCCCACACCCATGTTCAGCACGATCTTGTCGAGGCGCGGAACCTGCATCTCGTTGTCGTAGCCGAACTGCTCCTGCAGCGCCTTGCGGATGGTCTCGTTGTAGACCTGCTTGAGACGCGGCGTGCTGTTGGCAGTCGCCTGCTTGGTTTGAGCCTTAGCCATTGATGACTTCTCCCGAGCGCTTGGCGACGCGCACCTTCTTGCCGTCCTTCTGGAAGACGAAACCGACGCGGGTCGGCTTGCCATCCTTCGGGTCGGCCAGCGCGATGTTCGACAGCTGGATCGGCGCTTCCTTGGTGATGATCCCGCCCTCTTGGGACTGGGACTGCTTCTGGTGACGACGGATCATGTTGACGCCGCGCACCAGCGCGGTGTCATCCTTCGGCTGAACCGAGAGGACTTCGCCCGAACGGCCCTTGTCCTTGCCGGCCAGCACGACGACCTTGTCGCCTTTTCTAATCTTTTGCATTGGTCCGGCTCCTTACAGCACTTCAGGCGCGAGCGAGATGATCTTCATGTGGTTCTTGGCGCGAAGTTCGCGCGGAACCGGTCCGAAGATACGCGTGCCGATCGGCTCTTTCTTGTTGTCGACGAGAACGGCCGCGTTCTTGTCGAAACGGATCACGCTGCCGTCCGGGCGGCGGATGTCCTTGGCCGTGCGAACCACGACCGCCTTCATCACATCGCCCTTCTTAACGCGGCCGCGCGGAATGGCTTCCTTGATCGACACCACGATGATGTCGCCCACGGAAGCGTATTTCCGCTTCGAGCCGCCCAGCACCTTGATGCACATGACACGACGCGCGCCGGAATTATCCGCCACGTCGAGGTTTGTTTGCATCTGAATCATGACTGGCCGCCTTCTTCTTTTCTAACGGGATGGGCTCGAAGCCCCTCCCCGGTCTGTCCAAAATTCGTTTGTTTACGCCTGATCCGAGGATACGACGATCCAGCGCTTATCCTTGGAAATCGGCTTCGATTCCTGGATGAACACCTGATCGCCGACCTTGTGGGCGTTGTTCTCGTCGTGCGCCTTGTACTTCTTGGTCATGCGCACGGTCTTCTTCATCACGGGATGCGTGAAGCGCCGTTCGACCTTGACGACAACCGTCTTCTCGTTCTTGTCGCTGACGACGGTGCCCTGCAGAATGCGCTTTGGCATGGTTTTCGTCCTTAAGCCTTCTTGGCCGCGGACTTTTCCGCAGCGATGGTCTTGATACGCGCAATGTCCTTGCGAACCTGCCTCACGCGCGCGGTCTTCTCGAGCTGGCCGGTGGCCTTCTGGAAGCGCAGGTTGAACTGCTCCTTCTTCAGGCTGGCCAGGTCGTCGGTCAGCTGGTCCTGGGTCTTGGTCCGGATGTCTTCGGCTTTCATGATCAGCCCGTCCTTATTCTGCGATGCGCTGTACGAAGCGCGTCCTGACCGAGAGCTTGGCCGCGCCGAGACGCAGCGCCTCACGGGCGGTTTCTTCATTGACGCCGTCGATCTCGAACATGATGCGGCCCGGCTTGACGCGCGCCGCCCAGTAATCGACCGCGCCCTTGCCCTTGCCCATGCGGACTTCGGTCGGCTTCGAAGTGACCGGCACGTCCGGGAAAATGCGGATCCAGACGCGGCCGGCACGCTTCATTTCGCGAGTGATCGCGCGGCGGGCCGCCTCGATCTCACGCGCGGTGACGCGGTTCGGCTCAAGCGCCTTCAGCCCGAAACCACCGAAATCCAGGTTGGTGCCGCCCTTTGCGGTACCATGGATACGGCCCTTGAACTGCTTGCGGAACTTTGTGCGCTTTGGCTGCAGCATCGTTCTAACTCCAAATTCCTAAATGTCTCAGGCGTTTTCGCGACGACGACCGCGTTCGCGATCACCACCACCGCCATGCGCGGCATCACCCTCGGTCGCGCGGCGTTCCGAAGCCATCGGATCGTGCTCGAGGATCTCGCCCTTGAATACCCAGACCTTGACGCCGCAGATGCCATACGCCGTGTTCGCCTCGGCCGTGCCGTAGTCGACATCGGCGCGCAGCGTATGCAGCGGCACGCGACCTTCACGGTACCATTCCATGCGCGCGATCTCGGCGCCGCCAAGACGGCCGGCGCAGTTGATGCGGATGCCTTCGGCACCGAGGCGCATGGCCGACTGCACGGCACGCTTCATGGCGCGGCGGAACGCGATACGGCGCTCGAGCTGCTGGGCGATCGACTGGGCGACCAGGGTCGCGTCGATTTCCGGCTTGCGCACTTCAACGATGTTGAGGTGCGTCTCGGACTTCGTCATCTCCATCAGCTTCTTGCGAAGCTTCTCGATGTCGGCGCCCTTCTTGCCGATGATCAGACCCGGGCGCGCGGCATGGATGGTGACGCGGCACTTCTTGTGCGGACGCTCGATCACGACCTTCGAGATCGCGGCCTGCTTGAGTTCCTTCTCAAGATACTTGCGGATCTTGATGTCCTCATGCAGCAGCTTGCCGTACTCGCCGGTGTTCGCGAACCAGCGCGAATCCCAGGTGCGGTTGATGCCGAGGCGAAGACCGATCGGATTGACTTTCTGGCCCATTATGCGGCCTCCCCTTTTTCTTCGACTTCACGAACGACGATCGTGAGGTGCGAGAACGGCTTCTCGATACGGCTGGCGCGACCACGGCCACGAGCGTGGAACCGCTTCATGACGATCGACTTGCCGACATAGGCTTCCGCCACCACCAGCGCATCGACATCGAGGTCGTGGTTGTTTTCCGCGTTGGCGATTGCCGATTCCAGCGTCTTCTTGACCGTGCCGGAAATCCGCTTGGCCGAGAATTCGAGATCGGAAAGCGCTGTCGCGACCTTCTTGCCGCGGATCAGCGCGGCAACCAGGTTCAGCTTCTGCGGGCTGATACGGATCGTGCGCAACACGGCGCGCGCTTCGTTGTCAGCAAGCCTGCGCGGAGCTTTGGCCTTGCCCATGATTATTTCCTCTTCGCCTTCTTATCCGCGCCGTGACCGTAATAGGTCCGGGTCGGAGCGAATTCACCGAACTTGTGACCGACCATGTCCTCGTTCACCGAAACGGGAACATGCTTCTGGCCGTTGTAGACACCGAAGGTGAGGCCGACGAACTGCGGCAGGATGGTGGAGCGACGGCTCCACATCTTGATCACCTCATTGCGACCGCCTTCACGAACCTTGTCTACCTTCTTGAGAAGGTAGCCGTCGATGAAGGGGCCTTTCCAAATAGAACGAGTCACTTGGCGTTACCTCTTCTTAGCTCTTGCGCTGATGGCGCGAGCGCAGGATGAACTTGTCGGTCGCCTTGTTGGACCGCGTCTTCTTGCCCTTGGTCGGCTTGCCCCACGGGCTGACCGGATGACGGCCACCGGAGGTGCGGCCTTCACCACCGCCATGCGGGTGGTCGACCGGGTTCATGGTCACGCCGCGATTGTGCGGACGCTTGCCACGCCAAACCGTGCGGCCGGCCTTGCCGTCGTTGATGTTGCCGTGGTCCGGATTGGACACGGCACCGACGGTGGCCATGCAGGAGCCGTGAACGACACGCTGCTCGCCCGAGTTGAGGCGCAGGATCGCCATGCCCTGGTCACGGCCGACCAACTGGCCGTAGCCACCTGCCGAACGAGCGACCTGGGCGCCCTTGCCCGGCTTCAACTCGATGTTGTGGACGATGGTGCCGACCGGCATCGAGGCCAGCGGCATCGCATTGCCCGGCTTCACGTCGACCGCTTCGCCAGCCACGATCTTGTCGCCGGGAGCCAGACGCTGCGGAGCGATGATGTAGGACAGCTCACCATCATCATACTTGATCAGTGCGATGAAGGCGGTGCGGTTCGGATCGTATTCAATGCGCTCGACCGTGCCGACAACGTCGAACTTGCGACGCTTGAAGTCGATGATGCGGTACGAACGCTTGTGGCCACCACCGATGAAGCGGGCGGTGATACGGCCGTGGTTGTTGCGGCCGCCCGACTTGGTCAGACCCTCGGTCAGGCCCTTGACGGGCTTGCCCTTGTAGAGGCCCGAGCGGTCGACGATGACCAGCTGGCGGGTGCTCGGCGTTACCGGGTTGAATTTTTTCAGTGCCATTGTTGTTGTCCTCGCGGCCTTGCTCAGAGACCCGTCGCGACGTCGATCGACTGGCCGTCGGCCAGCGTCACGATCGCCTTCTTGACGTCGCTCTGGCGGCCGATCGTGCCGCGGAAGCGCTTGATCTTGCCCTTGCGGACAAGCGTGTTCACGGCCATCACCTTGACGCCGAACAGCGCTTCGACGGCGGCCTTGATTTCGGGCTTCGACGCCTTCTTGGCGACGTTGAAGACGACCTGGTTCTGCTCGGAGGCCATGGTCGACTTTTCAGTGATCGCCGGCGAGACGATCACGTCGTAGTGACGAAGGTCGGTCATTTAAAGCGCTCCTCGAGAGCCTCGACGGCGGCCTTTGAAAGGACCAGCGTGCCGCGGCGCAGAATGTCGTAGACGTTGATGCCCTGGATGGGCAGCACGTCGATGTTGGGGATGTTGGTGGCTGCCAGCTTGAAGTTCTTGTCAAGCTCGGCGCCGCCAATCACCAGGGCGTTGGTCAGGCCCAGCGTCGCGAAATTCGCGATCAGCGCCTTGGTCTTGGCCTCGGTCAGCTTCAGCTCGTCGATGATGATGATCGACGCGCTCTTGGCCTTGGCCGAAAGGGCATGCTTGAGGCCGAGCGCACGAACCTTCTTGGGCAGTTCATGCTCATGGCTGCGAACGACCGGGCCGTGGGCCTTGCCGCCGCCGCGGAACTGCGGAGCGCGTGCGGAGTGGTGACGGGCGCGGCCCGTACCCTTCTGCTTGTACATCTTGGCACCGGTGCGCGCGATTTCGGCGCGGCCCTTGGCCTTGTGCGTGCCCTGCTGCTTCTTGGCAAGCTGCCAGCGCACGACGCGCTGCAGGATGTCCTCGCGCGGATCAAGGCCGAAAATTCCGTCGGAAAGTTCCACCTTGCCGGCGTCTTTGCCGCCGAGCGTTGTGATCTTGAGATCCATTATTCCGCTCCCTCTGTGGCCGGAGCCTCGTTCTTAGCAGCTGCCGCAACGGCGCGGATCGCGGCGGGCTTCGGCGCATTGGCCGGCAGTGCCACCTTGGCCGCGTCGCGGACCAGGATCCAGGCGCCCTTCGATCCGGGAACCGCACCGCGGATCAGGATAAGGCCGCGGTCGGCATCGGTCGAAACGACCTCGACATTCTGTGTCGTCACGCGGGTGTCGCCCATGTGACCAGCCATATGCTTGCCCTTGAACACCTTGCCCGGGTCCTGGCGCTGACCGGTCGAGCCGTGTGTACGGTGCGAGACCGAGTTACCGTGGGTCGCGCGGCCACCACCCATGTGGTGGCGCTTGATGACGCCCTGGAAACCCTTGCCGATCGTCGTGCCCGTCACATCGACCTTCTGGCCGGCGACAAAATGGTCGACGGTGATCTCGGCGCCGACGTCGATCATGTTGTCGGCAGAGACGCGGAACTCGGCGACCTTCGCCTTCGGCTCGACGGAGGCGGTCGCGAAATGGCCGCGCATCGCCTTCGACGTGTTCTTCACCTTGGCGAGGCCAACGCCGAGCTGAACGGCGGTGTAGCCATTCTTCTCCTGCGTGCGCTGTGCCACGACCTGGCAGTTCTCCATCTGGAGAACGGTGACGGGAACATGTTCCCCGGCATCATTATAGATGCGGGTCATTCCCACCTTCTTTGCAATCACACCTGAACGCATCGGTTCAATTCCTTTAGAGTTCCGGGCCAGGGGCACCGCCCCTTACCGCGCTCTCATTCCCTTAGAGCTTGATCTCGACGTCGACGCCGGCGGCCAGATCGAGCTTCATCAAAGCATCGACCGTCTGCGGGGTCGGATCGACGATGTCGAGCAGACGCTTGTGCGTGCGCATCTCGAACTGCTCGCGGCTCTTCTTGTCGACGTGGGGCGACCGGTTGACCGTGAACTTTTCGATCCGCGTCGGCAGCGGAATGGGGCCGCGGACGTTTGCCCCGGTGCGCTTGGCCGTCGACACGATTTCCTTCGTCGAGGCGTCGAGCACGCGGTGATCAAACGCCTTCAGGCGGATGCGGATATTCTGTCCGTTCATGCGTCACTTCCTTGTTCTGGCGCGGCGCGGGCAACTCCGGCGCCCGCGACAGATCGGTTTAAGTCCAAATTACTCTTTGATGGTGACGACGATGCCGGCACCGACGGTGCGGCCGCCTTCACGGATGGCGAAGCGCAGCTTCTCTTCCATGGCGATCGGCACGATCAGCTCGACATCGACCGTGATGTTGTCGCCGGGCATCACCATCTCGGTGCCTTCCGGCAGCGACACGATGCCGGTCACGTCGGTCGTGCGGAAGTAGAACTGCGGACGGTAGTTGGTGAAGAACGGCGTATGACGGCCACCTTCGTCCTTGGTCAGGATGTAAGCTTCGGCCACGAACTTCTTGTGCGGCTTCACCGTGCCCGGCTTGGCCAGAACCTGGCCGCGCTCGACACCCTCACGATCAACGCCGCGCAACAGCGCGCCGATGTTGTCGCCAGCCTGGCCCTGGTCGAGCAGCTTGCGGAACATTTCGACGCCCGTGCAGGTCGTCTTGGTCGTCGGACGGATGCCGATGATCTCCAGTTCCTCGCCGACCTTGACCACGCCGCGCTCGACGCGGCCGGTGACGACCGTGCCGCGGCCCGAGATCGAGAACACGTCCTCGATCGGCATCAGGAACGGCTTGTCCAGCGGACGAACCGGCGTCGGGATGTAGGCGTCGACCGCAGCCATCAGCTCGCGGATCGCGTCCTCGCCGATCTTCTTGTCCGAATCTTCCAGAGCGGCCAGCGCCGAACCCTTGACGATCGGAATGTCGTCGCCGGGGAATTCGTTCTTCGACAGCAGTTCGCGAACCTCGAGCTCGACCAGTTCGAGCAGCTCGGCGTCGTCGACCTGGTCGACCTTGTTCAGGAACACAACGATCGACGGCACGCCGACCTGACGGGCAAGCAGGATATGCTCGCGGGTCTGCGGCATCGGGCCGTCGGCGGCCGACACGACCAGGATCGCGCCGTCCATCTGCGCGGCACCGGTGATCATGTTCTTCACATAGTCGGCGTGGCCGGGGCAGTCGACGTGGGCATAGTGGCGGTTGGCGGTCTCGTATTCGACGTGAGCCGTCGAGATCGTGATGCCGCGCGCCTTCTCTTCAGGCGCCGCATCGATCTGGTCGTAGCGCTTGTATTCGCCAAAATACTTGGTGATCGCCGCCGTCAGCGACGTTTTGCCATGGTCGACGTGACCAATCGTGCCGATGTTCACATGAGGCTTGGTGCGCTCGAATTTACCTTTTGCCATGTGATGTCTCCAATCCTGCTCGCCCGTGCGGGCCTTGATTTAAGTTACTGCTGCAACCCGTCGGGGTTACGCGTATTTCTTCTGGACTTCCTGGGCGACCGCAGTCGGCACAGGCTCGTAGTGATCGAACTGCATCGTGTAGGCCGCGCGGCCCTGGCTCATCGAGCGCAGGTTGTCGACATACTTGAACATGTTGGCGAGCGGCACCATCGCGTTGATAACCACCGCGACGCCACGTGCTTCCTGGCCCTGGATCTGGCCGCGACGGCCATTCAGGTCACCGATGACGCTGCCGACGTAATCTTCCGGCGTGACGACCTCGACCTTCATGATCGGCTCGAGCAGCTGTACGCCGAGCTTGGGCGCGGCTTCACGGAAGCAGGCACGGCCGGCGATTTCGAAGGCGAGCACCGAGGAGTCGACGTCGTGGTATGCGCCGTCGATGAGCGTCGCCTTGACGCCGATCATCGGGAAGCCCGCGAACGGACCCGACGACATGACGCTGTTGATGCCCTTTTCGACACCCGGGATGTATTCCTTCGGAACCGCACCGCCGACGATCTTGGTATCGAACTCGAACTCGGGGCTTTCCGGGTTCGGCTCGAACAGGATCTTGACGCGGGCGAACTGACCGGTACCGCCGGTCTGCTTCTTGTGCGTGTAGTCCTGCTCGTGCTTGCGGGTGATCGTTTCGCGGTAAGCCACCTGCGGCGCACCGACGTTGGCTTCCACCTTGAACTCGCGGCGCATGCGGTCGACGATGATGTCGAGGTGAAGCTCGCCCATGCCGGAAATGATGGTCTGGCCGGATTCTTCGTCGGTCTTGACGCGGAAGGAGGGATCCTCGGCGGCCAGGCGATGAAGGGCGAGACCCATCTTTTCCTGGTCGTTCTTGGTCTTCGGCTCGATGGCGATCTGGATGACCGGATCGGGGAATTCCATGCGCTCGAGGATGACCGGGTGCAGCGGATCGCTCAGCGTATCGCCGGTGGTGGTGTCCTTGAGGCCGGCCAGGGCGACGATGTCGCCGGCAAAAGCCTCTTCGACGTCGGCGCGCGAGTTCGCATGCATCTGAAGCATGCGGCCAATGCGCTCCTTCTTGCCCTTCACGGTGTTGTCAACCGAGATGCCCTTGGTGAGCTTGCCCGAGTAGATGCGGGCAAAGGTCAACGAACCGACGAACGGGTCGTTCATGATCTTGAAGGCGAGCATCGAAAGCGGCTCGTTGTCGTCGGCGTGACGTTCGATCTCGGCATCGGTCTTGGCATCGACGCCCTTGATGGCCGGAACATCGGCCGGCGACGGCAGGTATTCGACGACGGCGTCGAGCAGCGGCTGCACGCCCTTGTTCTTGAAGGCCGAGCCGCAGAACATCGGATAGAACTTCACCGCGATGGTGCCCTTGCGGATCAGCGCGCGGATCTCGTCATTCGACGGCATCTTGCCTTCGAGGTAATTCTCAAGCGCCGTCTCGTCCATTTCGACGGCGGCTTCGATCATCTTCTCGCGATATTCTTCCGCACGAGCCTGAAGGTCGGCCGGGATCTCGACGACGTCCCAGGCAGCGCCCAGCGTCTCGTCGCGCCAGACCAGTGCATTCATCTCGACCAGGTCGACGACGCCCTTGAATTCGGTCTCGGCGCCGATCGGCAGCTGCATGACGACGGCATGCGCCCCGAGGCGCGAACCGATCATTTCGACCGAGCGGTAGAAGTCGGCGCCGATCTTGTCCATCTTGTTGCAGAAGATCATGCGCGGAACGCGGTACTTGTCCGCCTGGCGCCAGACGGTTTCCGTCTGCGGCTCGACACCGGCATTGGCATCGAGCAGCGCAATGGCGCCGTCAAGCACGCGCAGCGAACGCTCGACTTCGATGGTGAAGTCGACGTGTCCGGGGGTGTCGATGATGTTGAAGCGGTGCATCTTGCCGTCACGAGCCTTCCAGAAGGTCGTGGTCGCGGCGGACGTGATGGTGATGCCGCGCTCCTGCTCCTGCTCCATCCAATCCATGGTGGCAGCGCCGTCGTGCACTTCGCCGATCTTGTGCGACTTGCCCGTGTAATAGAGGACGCGCTCGGTGGTCGTCGTCTTGCCGGCGTCAATATGCGCCATGATACCGAAATTGCGGTAGTCTTCGATTTTGTATTCGCGGGCCATCGTAGCTGCCTCTCAGTCTCGTTCGCGCTTTACCAGCGGTAGTGCGCGAAAGCGCGGTTGGCTTCTGCCATCTTGTGGGTGTCTTCACGCTTCTTCACGGCGGTGCCGCGGTTGTTGGCCGCGTCCATCAGCTCGCCGGAGAGGCGGTCGACCATGGTGGTCTCGTTGCGGTTGCGGGCCGCGGCGATCAGCCAACGGATCGCCAGCGCCTGGCGGCGCTCGGGGCGCACGTCGACCGGAACCTGGTAGGTGGCGCCGCCGACGCGACGCGAACGCACTTCCACATGCGGCGCGACATTGTCGAGCGCCTGATGGAAGACGGTGACCGGCTCCTGCTTGGTCTTCGACTGGACCTGGTCCAGCGCTCCGTAGACGATGGTCTCGGCAACCGACTTCTTGCCGTCATACATGACGGCATTCATGAACTTGGTGACGATCAGATCGCCGAACTTGGGATCCGGGTTGATCTCACGCTTTTCTGCACTGTGACGACGCGACATGGCTTTTGTCTCTCAATCTCGTAGCCCGGCGCATTCAAGCAGCACCAAGGCCGAAAAATCTTACTTCGGACGCCTTACTTCGGACGCTTGGCGCCGTACTTCGAACGGCGCTGCTTGCGGTTCTTCACACCCTGCGTGTCGAGCACGCCGCGGATGATGTGGTAGCGCACGCCCGGAAGATCCTTGACGCGGCCGCCGCGGATCATGACCACGGAGTGCTCCTGAAGGTTGTGACCTTCGCCGGGGATGTAACCGATCACTTCAAAACCATTGGTCAGGCGGATCTTGGCCACCTTGCGCAGCGCCGAGTTCGGCTTCTTCGGCGTCGTTGTATAGACGCGCGTGCAGACGCCCCGCTTCTGCGGGTTCTGCTGCATGGCCGGGACCTTGTTGCGCTTCACCGGCGCAATGCGCGGCTTGCGGATCAGCTGGTTGACGGTAGGCATTAAACCCTCTTGTCTCTCAATTCCGTGTCTCGTGCCGGTCAAGGCTCGCTCAAAGCGTCATTTCCATACGCAAATTCGGGCCACAAACCGCGCCTCGCGGTCTTGCCCGAACAAATCGCAGAGGAAGCGGAAACCGCTTCGTGCACGCCGGAAATGTCTTTTCGCTCGTAAAACGAACCCTGTTTGAGGCAAACTCCAAAGCGTGTCGCTTCGGAAGGGAGAGCCTCACATCGGTTCTGACTGGGCGGCTTCTACTCGTAAGCCCGCGAACCGTCAAGCCCGCAGTGGCAAATATTGCATCGAAGCCGGGACTTGGCAGCCATGCGAAAACCGCATGTAATTTTCTTTCGCGATTTTGCAATGCCGAGGAAGAAAGTGACCGGCTTTTGGCTTTTGCGCGCCCATGCTTCATGCGAAAAGGCGGCCTGAGCATCAACATCCCCTCGCCCGCGCTTGCCAGGAGGAATCAGCCGTGAACGACAATGAAGAACGCCCGGTCACCATCATCACCGGCCGGGTGTGGAAGCGCAAAGGCGGCAAGGTGGAAGGCGTGCATGTCATGCTGGTCGCTCCTGATGACGATTCGGCGGTGCGACGCGCCCTCGAATCGCTGGCGGCGGAAGGCTATGCCGAAGCCGAGCTCGACCAGATCGGCGATATGGACGGGGTGCCCGACGACGAGCCGCATCTGTCGGCCTACCAGGGCGCTCTCGAAGGCGAAGTGTCGATCGTCACCTTCGACGCGCCGATCTGATCATGGCGTGTCATGGGCGCGGTGTCCTTCCTTGCCCTCCTTGCCGTGACGCGATTCGTTCGGATAGCCGGCACGGCCGACGCTTGCCCGTCATGGCCGATCTGCTAAGAGACGCGCAGTCGTCCAAACCCGGCGGAGCCTCATGTCCTCATCCATCTCGCCCATCAGAATCGGCATTGTCGGCGTCGGCAAGATCGTCCGCGACCAACACCTTCCCGCCCTGGCCAAGGATCGGGATTACCAGCTGATCGCGGCGGCCAGCCGGCACGGCAAGGTCGATGGCATTGTGAATTTCCCCGACATCGAGACGATGCTTGGCGTGGTCCCCGAACTCGATGCAGTGTCGCTGTGCATGCCGCCGCAGTTCCGCTATGAAGCCGCGCGCAAGGCGCTCGAGGCTGGAAAGCACGTTTTCCTGGAAAAGCCGCCCGGTGCCACGGTCAGCGAGGTCGAGGACCTGAAGGCGCTCGCGGCGAAACAAGGCGTCTCACTGTTCGCAAGCTGGCATTCGCGCTACGCGCCGGCGGTCGAAGCGGCGCGGATATTCCTCGCTTCGACCAACATCAAATCGGCGGCGATCGTCTGGAAGGAAGATGTACGCCGCTGGCACCCAAACCAGGACTGGATCTGGCAGCCTGGCGGCTTCGGCGTCTTCGATCCCGGCATCAACGCGCTGTCGATCGCAACCTACATCCTGCCGGCCATGTACATCACTTCGGCCGTGCTCGACTTTCCGGTGAACCGTGACGCGCCGATCGCGGCCCAGGTCGCGTTCCGGGCAGCGAACGGATCGGATGTGACGATGGATCTCGACTGGTTGCAGACCGGACCGCAGAGTTGGGACATCCTGGCCGATACGGATGCCGGACAGATGGTGCTCTCGGGTGGCGGCTCGAAGCTCGCCGTCGATGGCAATATCGTACACGAGGAGCCGGAAGCGGAATATCCGATGCTCTACCGGCGCTTCGCCGAAATCGTGCACGCCGAGACGTCAGATGTGGACCTTGCGCCGCTCCAGCACGTTGCCGACGCCTTCATGCTCGGCAAGCGCAACGTGGTCGAGGCGTTTTTCGACTGAGGTCGCCGGGCCGCCTTGGCATCAGTCGACAACCGCAATCGCAAACCCGTCATAGCCCTTGGCGCCCACCGTCTGGATGGCGGTGCCGTCCAGCCGTTTGTCGCCACCGATGAATGAAAATGCCGCGCGGGCGCCCTCGACATTGGCATCGCGTCCATCTTCATCCAGAACGGCACCATCGCGGATGACGTTGTCGCAGACGATGACCGTTCCTGACCGCGACAGCCGCAAGGCGCAGGCCAGATAGTTCGGGTTGTTCGGCTTGTCCGCGTCGATGAAGACGAGATCGAACGGGCCGGCATTCTCGCCGCCCAGTTCTGTGAGCGACTGGAGCGCCGAACCGACACGCAGTTCCACACGGTCCGCAACCCCTGCCCGCTCCAAATTCGAACGCGCGACCTTGGCATGGTGCGGATCGAGTTCGAGTGTCACGACCTTGCCGTCAGCAGGCAATCCCCGCGCCATCCAGATGGTCGAATAGCCACCCAGCGTGCCGATCTCGAGCACCTTCTTCGCGCCGCTGATGCGCACCAGCAGCGAGAGCAGCTTTCCTTGCGCCGCCGAGACGTCGATCGCCGGCAGGCCCTGGCGGCGGTTGGCCGCCAGAACCGCGTCGAGAACGGGATCCGCCTCGAAGAGAGAAGAAACGATGTAGTCATCGACAGCCGTCCAGGTCTTCGTGTTCATCCGCTTTCCTCCGATCGCAAAAATGAAAAAGCCGCCGGGTTGCCCCGACGGCTTCTGTTGCCTGAGATTTTTGCCGCCGCGCCTACTGCGCGGCGGTTGTCATGTCCGCCAGCATCGGCTCGGCGACTTCCACACCGGAGGCCTTGCGGCGCTCGTCGATGATCAGTTCGTCGCGCGAGGTGGCGATGCGCCGGATCTGGCTCATCGTGCCGCCGGTGCCGGCGGGGATCAGCCGGCCGACGATGACGTTTTCCTTCAAGCCCTGCAGCATGTCGGTCTTGCCGGCAACCGCGGCTTCCGTCAGCACCCTGGTCGTCTCCTGGAAGGAGGCGGCCGAGATGAAGGACGGCGTCTGCAGCGACGCCTTGGTGATGCCCAAGAGCACCGGCTGGCCTTCGGCCGGCTTCTTGCCGTCCTCGACCAGGCGCTCGTTGACCTCTTCCAGTTCGATCACGTCGACGTGGTCGCCCGGGATATAGGTCGAGTCGCCCTGCACCGTGATCTCGACCTTCTGCAGCATCTGGCGAACGATCACCTCGATGTGCTTGTCGTTGATCGAGACGCCCTGCAGGCGGTAGACTTCCTGGATCTCGTTGACGAGGTAGGAAGCAAGTGCCTCCACGCCCTTGATCGCCAGGATGTCGTGCGGCGCCGGATTGCCGTCGAGGATGTAGTCGCCCTTCTCGATGACGTCGCCGTCCTGGAGATGGAACGGCTTGCCCTTCGGGATCAGGTACTCGACCGGCTCGAGCGTCGAGTCATGCGGCTCGATGATAATACGGCGCTTGTTCTTATAGTCGCGGCCGAAGCGGATCGTGCCATCGATCTCGGCGATGATGGCGTGATCCTTCGGACGACGTGCCTCGAACAGTTCGGCAACACGCGGCAGACCGCCGGTGATGTCCTTGGTCTTGGCGCTTTCCATCGGGATACGCGCCAGCACGTCGCCGGGGCGAACCTGAGCACCCGGCTCGACCGAGAGAATGGCCTCGACCGAGAGCAGGAAGCGGGCGTCGCCACCCTTCGACAGCTTGCCGACCTTGCCCTTGGTGTCCAGGATGGCAATCGCGGGCTTGAGGTCGTTGCCACGCGGCGTCGAACGCCAGTCGATGACCTCACGCTTGGTGATGCCGGTCGACTCGTCGGCCGTTTCCTGAACGGAAATGCCGTCGACCAGATCCTCATACGACACCTTGCCCTCGATTTCAGTGAGGACAGGACGGGTATAGGGATCCCACTCGGCGATACGCTGACCGCGCTTCACCTTGTCGCCATCGTCCACGAAGATGCGCGAACCATAGGTGACACGGTGCGTGGCGCGCTCCTTGCCGGCTTCGTCGAGGATCAGAACCGCCATGTTGCGGCCCATGACCATCTGCTGGCCGTCCGAGTTGCGCACCACGTTGCGGTTGCGGATCTCGACCTTGCCCTCATAGGAGGCTTCAAGGAACGAGCTATCCACCACCTGCGCCGTACCGCCCATGTGGAAGGTACGCATGGTGAGCTGCGTGCCCGGCTCGCCGATCGACTGCGCCGCGATGACGCCGACGGCTTCGCCCTGGTTGACCGGGGTGCCGCGGGCCAGATCGCGTCCGTAGCAGACCGCGCAGACGCCGATCCTGACTTCGCAGGTCAGGGCCGAGCGGATGCGGACCGACTGCACGCCGGCCTTTTCGATCTGCTCGACGTCACGCTCGTCCATCAGCGTTCCGGCCTTGACCAGAACCTCGCCCGACACCGGATGGGTGATGTCGTCGAGGGATGTACGGCCCAGCACGCGCTGGCCGACCGAAGCAACGACCTGACCGGCATCGACGATCGGCTGCATGGTGAGGCCCTTGTCGGTGCCGCAATCCACGGAGTTGACGATGCAGTCCTGCGCCACGTCGACCAGACGACGGGTGAGGTAACCCGAGTTCGCCGTCTTCAAGGCGGTATCGGCCAGACCCTTGCGGGCGCCGTGGGTCGAGTTGAAGTACTCGAGCACGGTCAGGCCTTCCTTGAAGTTCGAGATGATCGGCGTCTCGATGATTTCACCCGACGGCTTGGCCATCAGGCCGCGCATGCCAGCGAGTTGGCGCATCTGGGTGGGCGAGCCGCGCGCACCGGAGTGCGACATCATGTAGATCGAGTTCATCGGCTTCTGACGGCCGTTGTCCTCGAACTCGACCGCCTTGATGCGGGCCATCATTTCGTCGGCGACCTTTTCCGAGCACTTGGCCCAGGCGTCGACGACCTTATTGTACTTCTCGCCCTGCGTGATCAGGCCGTCATTGTACTGCTGCTCGTACTCCTTGGCCAAAGCCTCGGTGTCCGACACCAGCTTGATCTTGGTGTCCGGGATCAGCATGTCGTCCTTGCCGAACGAAATGCCGGCACGGCAGGCATGGGCAAAGCCGAGCGCCATGATGCGGTCGCAGAAAATGACCGTCTCCTTCTGACCGCAATGGCGGTAGACGGTGTCGATCATCTTGGAGATGTTCTTCTTGGTCATCTCCTGGTTGGCGGTCTCATAGGGCACGTTGACGTTCTTCGGCAGAAGCTCGCCGATGATCATGCGGCCAGGCGTGGTGTCATGGATCTTCGACACGACCTTGCCTTCGGCGTCGACCGTGCGGAAGCGGCCCTTGATCTTGGCATGCAGGGTCACGGCCTTGGTCTCGAGCGCGTGCTGGAGTTCGCCCATGTCGGCAAACACCATGCCTTCGCCCGGCTCGTTCTGGTTGACGATCGAGAGGTAGTAGAGACCCAGGACCATGTCCTGCGACGGCACGATGATCGGCGCGCCGGAAGCCGGGTGCAGGATGTTGTTGGTCGACATCATCAGCACGCGGGCTTCCAACTGCGCTTCCAGCGACAGCGGCACGTGAACGGCCATCTGGTCGCCGTCGAAGTCGGCGTTGAAGGCCGTGCAGACCAGCGGGTGAAGCTGGATCGCCTTGCCTTCGATCAGGATCGGCTCGAACGCCTGGATGCCCAGGCGGTGCAGCGTCGGCGCGCGGTTGAGCAGCACCGGATGCTCGCGGATGACCTCATCGAGGATATCCCAGACTTCCGGACGCTCCTTCTCGACCAGCTTCTTGGCCTGCTTGACGGTCGAGGAGTAACCCTTGGCGTCGAGACGGGCGTAGATGAAGGGCTTGAACAGTTCGAGCGCCATCTTCTTCGGCAGGCCGCACTGGTGCAGCTTGAGCTCCGGACCGGTGACGATGACCGAGCGTCCGGAATAGTCGACGCGCTTGCCGAGCAGGTTCTGACGGAACCGGCCCTGCTTGCCCTTGAGCATGTCGGACAGCGACTTCAGCGGACGCTTGTTGGCGCCGGTGATGACGCGGCCGCGACGGCCGTTGTCGAACAGCGCATCGACGGCTTCCTGCAGCATGCGCTTTTCATTGCGCACGATGATGCCCGGCGCCCGCAGCTCGATCAGCCGCTTCAGGCGGTTGTTGCGGTTGATGACGCGGCGGTAGAGATCGTTCAGATCGGACGTCGCGAAACGACCGCCGTCCAGCGGGACGAGCGGGCGCAGGTCCGGCGGGATCACCGGAACCACCTTCATGATCATCCATTCCGGACGGTTGCCGGATTCCATGAAGTTCTCGACGACCTTGAGCCGCTTCAGATACTTTTTCTGCTTCAGCTCGGACGTGGTCGATGCCAGTTCCGAACGCAGGTCGCCGGCGATCTTCTCCAGGTCCATGCCGGCCAGAAGGTCATGAATGGCCTCGGCGCCGATCATGGCGGTGAAACTATCCTCGCCATATTCGTCGACGGCGATCATGTACTCTTCCTCGCTGAGCAGCTGGTGCTCCTTCAGCGCGGTGAGGCCAGGCTCGGTGACGATGTAGTTCTCGAAGTAGAGGACGCGCTCGATGTCCTTCAGCGTCATGTCGAGCAGCGTGCCTATGCGCGAGGGCAGCGACTTCAGGAACCAGATGTGAGCGACGGGAGCCGCCAGCTCGATATGGCCCATGCGCTCGCGGCGGACGCGCGACAGCGTGACTTCGACGCCGCACTTCTCGCAGATCACGCCCTTGTACTTCATGCGCTTGTACTTGCCGCACAGGCATTCATAGTCCTTGATCGGGCCAAAAATGCGCGCGCAGAACAGACCGTCACGCTCCGGCTTGAAGGTGCGGTAGTTGATGGTCTCCGGCTTCTTGATCTCGCCGAACGACCAGGACAGAATCTTCTCAGGGCTGGCAAGCGAAATCCGGATGGAATCGAACACCTGCGCAGGCGCCTGCGGATTGAAGAGATTCATGACCTCTTGGTTCATGCCGTTCTCCTTTTCGGGGTCCTCGAAAACCCCTTGCATCTAACGCGGGCCGAATGCCCGCTGAGTGGTCGGCCCACCGGCCGAAGAATTGGTGCATCCGGTCGCGAGAGCCCTCTCCCGCGCCCGGATGTCTTGTTTACTCGGCCGCGCCCCTATTCGGCAGCATCGGGCAGCCGGATCGGGTTGTCGTCGAGCTTGGTGTTCTCGAGCTCGACATTGAGGCCGAGAGACCGCATTTCCTTGACGAGCACGTTGAAGCTCTCGGGAATGCCTGCCTCGAACGTGTCGTCGCCACGCACGATCGCCTCGTAGACCTTGGTGCGGCCGGCGACGTCGTCCGACTTCACCGTCAGCATTTCCTGCAGCGTGTAAGCGGCGCCGTAGGCTTCCAGTGCCCAGACCTCCATCTCGCCGAAGCGCTGGCCGCCGAACTGCGCCTTGCCGCCCAGCGGCTGCTGGGTGACGAGCGAGTACGGACCGATCGAACGCGCGTGGATCTTGTCGTCCACGAGGTGGTGAAGCTTGAGCATGTAGATATAGCCCATCGTCACCTTGCGATCGAACGGCTCGCCGGTGCGTCCGTCATAGAGCTGCGACTGACCGCTGGTGTGCAGGCCCGCCTGCTCCAGCATGATGTTGATGTCAGCCTCATGCGCGCCGTCGAACACCGGGGTCGCGATGGAGACGCCGCGGCGCATCTGCTCGCTCAGGCGAACGATGCTCTCGTCGTCATATTCGCGAACCGGCTCGTTGCGGTCGTTGGCCGGCATGAAGCTCTCGAGCGTCTTGCGCAGCGGCTTGATGTCGCCGGCTGTCTTGTACGCATCGATAAGCTCGCCGATCTTCCTGCCCATGCCAGCGCAGGCCCAGCCCAGATGCGTTTCCAGGATCTGGCCGACATTCATGCGGCTCGGCACACCCAGCGGGTTGAGCACGATATCGGCATGCGTGCCGTCCTCGAGGAAAGGCATGTCCTCGACCGGAACGATACGCGACACGACACCCTTGTTGCCGTGACGGCCGGCCATCTTGTCGCCGGGCTGCATCTTGCGCTTCACCGCCACGAAGACCTTGACCATCTTCATGACGCCCGGAGGCATTTCGTCGCCGCGCTGCACCTTCTCGACCTTGTCCATGAAGCGCTGTTCGAGCGCCTTCTTGGAATCGTCGTACTGGCCACGCAGGGCTTCCAGTTCGCTCTGGAGCTTTTCGTTCTCCACCGCAAACTGCCACCACTGCGAACGCGGATACTCGTCGAGCGTGTCCTTGGACAGCGTCGAGCCCTTCTTGAAGCCCTTCGGTCCAGCGATCGCTTCCTTGCCGACGAGAACGTCGGAAAGACGCGCATAGACGTTACGGTCCAGAATGGCCTGCTCGTCGTCGCGATCCTTGGCGAGGCGTTCGATCTCCTCGCGCTCGATCGCCATGGCGCGCTCGTCCTTCTCCACACCGTGGCGATTGAACACGCGCACCTCGACGACGGTGCCGAAAGTGCCCGGAGGCATGCGCATCGAAGTGTCGCGCACGTCGGAAGCCTTTTCGCCGAAGATGGCGCGCAGAAGCTTCTCTTCCGGCGTCATCGGGCTCTCGCCCTTCGGCGTGATCTTGCCGACCAGGATGTCGCCCGGCTGCACTTCCGCACCGATATAGACGATGCCGGCTTCGTCGAGGTTCTTCAGCGCTTCTTCCGAGACGTTTGGAATATCGCGCGTGATTTCCTCCGGACCGAGCTTGGTATCGCGCGCCATGACCTCGAACTCCTCGATGTGGATCGAGGTGAAGACGTCGTCGGCCACGATACGCTCGGAGAGCAGGATCGAGTCCTCGTAGTTGTAGCCGTTCCACGGCATGAACGCGACCAGCACGTTGCGGCCGAGCGCCAGATCACCAAGCTCGGTCGACGGACCGTCGGCGATGATGTCGCCCTTGTTGACCCGGTCACCCATGCGCACCAGCGGACGCTGGTTGATGCAGGTGTTCTGGTTCGAGCGCTGGAACTTCATCAGCCGGTAGATGTCGACGCCGGACTTGCCCGGATCGAGATCCTCGGTGGCGCGGATAACGATACGCGTCGCGTCCACCTGGTCGACGATGCCGCCACGACGCGCGCCGATGGCGGCGCCCGAGTCACGGGCGACGATCGGCTCCATGCCGGTGCCGACGAACGGCGCCTCGGCGCGCACCAGCGGCACGGCCTGGCGCTGCATGTTCGAGCCCATCAGAGCGCGGTTGGCGTCGTCGTTCTCGAGGAACGGGATGAGCGCCGCGGCAACAGACACCATCTGCTTGGGCGACACGTCCATCAGGTCGACGTTTTCGCGCGGCGCCATCATCACTTCGCCGGCGCTGCGGCAAATGACGAACTCGTCGACGAAGCCGCCATTCTTGTCGAGCTCGGCGTTGGCCTGCGCGACATGGTGCTTGGCCTCTTCCATCGCCGAGAGATAGACGACGTCATTGGTCAGCTTGCCGTCAACGATCTTGCGGTACGGGCTTTCGATGAAGCCGTACTTGTTGACGCGCGCGAAGGTCGCCAGCGAGTTGATCAGACCGATATTCGGGCCTTCCGGCGTCTCGATCGGGCAGATACGGCCGTAATGCGTCGGGTGCACGTCGCGCACTTCGAAGCCGGCACGCTCGCGGGTCAGACCGCCCGGCCCAAGCGCCGAGAGACGACGCTTGTGGGTGATCTCCGACAGCGGGTTGGTCTGGTCCATGAACTGCGACAGCTGTGAGGAACCGAAGAACTCGCGCACGGCGGCGGCCGCCGGCTTGGCGTTGATCAGGTCCTGCGGCATGACCGTGTCGATCTCGATCGAGGACATGCGTTCCTTGATCGCGCGCTCCATGCGCAGCAGGCCGACGCGGTACTGGTTCTCCATCAGCTCGCCGACCGAACGCACACGGCGGTTGCCGAGATTGTCGATGTCGTCGATCTCGCCCTTGCCGTCACGCAGTTCGACCAGCGTCCTGACCACGGCCAGGATGTCGTCCTTGCGCAGCACGCGCACGGTGTCCTCGGCCTTGAGCTCGAGGCGCATGTTCATCTTGACGCGGCCGACGGCGGACAGGTCGTAGCGCTCGCTGTCGAAGAACAGCGAGTTGAACATGGCTTCGGCGGTCTCGAGCGTCGGCGGCTCGCCCGGGCGCATGACACGGTAGATGTCGAACAGCGCGTCCTGGCGGCTCTCGTTCTTGTCGACGGCGAGCGTGTTGCGGATATAGGCGCCGACATTGACATGGTCGATGTCGAGGACCTGGATCTCCTGCTCGCCGGTGCCGAGCAGCACCTTGAGCGTCTTGTCGTCGATCTCGTCGCCGGCCTCGAGGAAAATTTCGCCGGTGGCGTAGTTGACGATGTCCTCGGCCAGGTAGTTGCCGAGCAGATCCTCGTCGGTCGCCTTAATCGCCTTGAGACCCTTTTCGCCGAGCTGGCGTGCCTGGCGAGCGGTGATCTTCTTGCCCGCCTCGACGACGATCTCGCCGGTGTCGGCATCGACCAGGTCGCCGACGGCCTTGAGGCCGCGGAAACGCTCGACGTTGAAGGGAATGCGCCAATGGTCGCCGGCGCGCTTGTAGGTGATCTTATTGTAGAAGGTCGACAGGATCTCCTCGCCGTCCATGCCAAGCGCCATCAGCAGCGACGTCACCGGAATCTTGCGGCGACGGTCGATGCGGGCGTGCACGACGTCCTTGGAATCGAACTCGATGTCGAGCCACGAGCCACGATAGGGGATCACACGGGCGGCAAACAGAAGCTTGCCCGACGAGTGCGACTTGCCCTTGTCGTGGTCGAAGAAGACGCCCGGCGAGCGGTGCATCTGCGAGACGATGACGCGCTCGGTGCCGTTGACGATAAAGGTGCCGTTCAAGGTCATGAGCGGCATGTCGCCCATGTAGACGTCCTGCTCCTTGATGTCCTTGATCGACTTGGCACCGGTATCCTCGTCGATATCGAACACGATGAGGCGCAGCGTCACCTTCAGCGGCGCGGCATAGGTCAGGTCGCGCTGACGGCATTCGTCAACGTCGAATTTCGGTCCTTCGAACTCGTACTTCACGAACTCCAGCATGGAGGAGCCGGAAAAATCGGAGATCGGGAAGACCGACTTGAAAACAGCCTGCAGTCCTTCGTCGGGACGCCCGCCCTTGGGCTCGTCCACCATCAGGAACTGGTCATAGGATGCCTTCTGAACCTCGATAAGGTTCGGCATCTCCGCAACTTCCGGGATCTTCCCGAAGAACTTGCGTACGCGTCTGCGGCCATTGAAAGTCTGGGTCTGGGCCATCGTCGCTCCTTAGCTCTAAACTCGGGACGAACCTCGCCGCGGTTCGTCTTGCATACTGAGCCACCTGGGCGGCGGCTCTCTGTCTGTTCTCCGGCCGCCTCTCCAATTGCTTGGCGGTTACCGGCTAAAACGGGAGAAAACCCGTTTCCTGAAGGCCGGTTTACGGCCCTCAGGAAAGAGGTTTTCGTACATCTCGCGTCACGCAGCCTCCCCTGATCACCCAAGGGAGTGGCGGACGGCGCGAGGCCGCCCGCCGCTTTTACGCTTACTTCAGGTCGACCTTGGCGCCGGCTGCTTCCAGCTGGGCCTTGAACTTGTCAGCGTCGGCCTTGGAAACGCCTTCCTTGACCGGCTTCGGAGCCGCTTCGACCAGGTCCTTGGCTTCCTTGAGGCCAAGACCGGTGATGGCGCGGACTTCCTTGATGACGTTGATCTTCTGAGCGCCGGCCTCGGTGAGAACGACGTCGAATTCCGTCTTTTCCTCGACCGGGGCAGCAGCAGCGGCAGCACCGCCAGCAGCGGCAACCGCCACCGGAGCAGCAGCCGAAACGCCCCACTTTTCTTCCAGAAGCTTCGACAGCTCAGCCGCCTCGAGGACGGTCAGCTTCGAAAGGTCGTCTACGATCTTTGCCAGATCAGCCATTGTTGTGTTCCTTCGTTAGGTTCGAACGTGTGTTTTTGATAGCGAGGAACGGCCTCATGCCGCCTCGTCCTTCCGGGCGTAAGCGCCGATGACGCGCGCGACCGAGGCCGCTGGCGCATTGACGATCTGGGCGATCCGGGTTGCCGGCGTGGCGATCATGCCAACCAGCCTGGCGCGCAGCTCATCGAGCGACGGAAGTGTGGCGAGTGCCTTCACACCGTCGGCGTTGAGCGAGGTGGTGCCCATTGCGCCGCCGAGAATGACGAGCTTGTCATTCCCCTTGGCGAAATCGGACGCGACCTTCGGCGCCGCAATCGGATCCTCCGAATACGCGATCAGCGTCTGTCCCTTGAACAGCTCGATGATCGATGCGGAGTCCGTGCCCTGAAGAGCGATTTTGGCGAGACGGTTCTTCGCGACTTTAACGGTGCCACCGGCAGCGCGCATCTTCGACCGAAGGTCGTTCATTTGCGCGACGGTGATACCGGCATAGTGGGCCACGACGACTGAACCCGCGCCCGAAAACGCATCATTCAGGCCCGTGACGAGTTCGCGTTTTTCCGCTCTGTCCACTGCCTATCTCCAGTTGACCCCAGTCCTGCCAATGGGAACATTCCCATTTCGAGGACAGGCGTCGGGTTGCCTTTTGCCGGCCGGGCCATCCAGTAACGGATCTCCCGAACGACGCTCGAGGATCCTGCCCCCTTTCGCCACATCGACGGCAAAGCCGGCGATGCGCAGACAAAAGGCAAACACGGTTCGAACCTTTCATTGGAGCTTGTTGCTCCGTTGTCCGGTTTTCACCCGTCTCATGCAGGCCCACATGAATTAAGGCCCTCCTCTTGAATCAAGGTTCGGGCCGCCCGCAATCTCGGACAGGATGTCCGGAAGCCTTCCGGCTTCCGGTACCGGGCCCAGGATAAATCCAAGGCCCGGAATTCAGTCACGGATCAGCCTTCGAAAGGCCAACCCAAATCCAATCAGGACGCGGCGAGCGTCGAGACGTCGAGCTTGAGGCCCGGGCCCATCGTCGAGGTGACGGACACCTTCTTGACGTAGTTGCCCTTGGCGCCAGCCGGCTTTGCCTTGGTCACCGCATCGGCGAAGGCACGGACGTTCTCTTCCAGCGCCTTAACGTCGAAAGAGACCTTGCCGACACCGGCATGAACGATGCCGGCCTTCTCGACACGGAACTCGACCGCGCCGCCCTTCGAAGCCTTGACGGCCGCGGCGACATCGGTGGTGACGGTGCCGACCTTCGGGTTCGGCATCATGCCGCGCGGGCCGAGCACCTTACCGAGACGGCCGACGAGCGGCATCATGTCCGGCGTGGCGATGCAGCGATCGAAATCGATCGTGCCCTTCTGGACGATGCCGACCAGATCCTCGGCACCGACGATGTCGGCACCGGCGGCCTTGGCCTCTTCGGCCTTGTCGCCACGGGCGAACACGGCGACACGGACCGAGCGGCCGGTGCCGTTTGGCAGGTTGACCACGCCGCGAACCATCTGGTCGGCATGACGCGGGTCGACGCCGAGGTTCATGGCCACTTCGATGGTCTCGTCGAACTTGACCGAGGAACGATCCTTGAGCAGCTTCAGCGCATCACCGAGCGCATAAGCCTTGTTGGGATCGATGCCTTCACGGGTCTTCGATACACGCTTTGCAATCTTTGCCATGATCTTAGCCCACCACTTCCAGACCCATCGAGCGGGCGGAGCCCTCGACCATGCGCATGGCCGCTTCGACGTCGTTCGCGTTCAGATCCTTCATCTTGGCGGTCGCGATTTCGCGAACCTTGTCGCGCGAAACCGTGCCAGCCTTGACCTTGCCCGGCTCCTTCGAGCCCGACTTCAGGTTCGCGGCCTTCTTCAGGAAGTAGCTCACCGGGGGCGTCTTCATGACGAAGGTGAACGACTTGTCCTGGTAATAGGTGATGACGACCGGAACCGGCGATCCCTTTTCCATTTCCTGGGTCTGCGCGTTGAACGCCTTGCAGAACTCCATGATGTTGATGCCGCGCTGACCAAGTGCCGGGCCGATCGGGGGAGACGGCGTGGCCGATCCCGCGGAGACCTGGAGCTTGAGCTGGCCTGCAATTTTCTTAGCCATCTCTTTTCCTGCCTTTGTCTATGCCGGCTCCACGATCTGGGAAACACCGGCGGTTGCAGTCTGGTGGTGCGGTTCTTGCGGCCGGCTAAAGCCGCCTTCGCCTCCCACCGTTCTCAAGCCGCGCGTTGCCGCGCCGCCTCCCCTGATCGCCGGACCGGCATCAGGGATTTCGGATCAGCCCTTTTCGACCTGTCCGAATTCCAGATCGACGGGCACGGCGCGCCCGAAGATCGAAACTTCCACCTTGAGCCGCGCCCGCTCCTCGTCCACTTCCTGGACGAAACCGTTGAACGACGCGAAGGGACCATCCGAAACGCGGATCGCCTCGCCGATCTCGAAAGTGACCGAGGGCTTCGGCCGCTCGACGCCTTCCTGTACCTGGTTCAGGATGCGCTGGGCTTCGGCCTCGGTGATCGGCACCGGCTTGGAGTCGCCGAGAAAACCTGTGACTTTCGGCGTGTTCTTGACCAGCGAGAACACGGCGTCGGTCAAGTTGGCCTTCAAGAGCACGTAGCCCGGGAAGAACTTGCGCTCAGCGTCGACCTTGCGGCCGCGACGAACCTCGACGACCTTTTCGGTCGGCACCACGATCTGCTCGATATCGGCGGACAGGCCCTTCTGCTTGGCCTTGTTCTCGATGTCCTCGGCGACCTTCTTCTCGAAGTTCGAATAGGCGTGGACGATGTACCAGCGCGTAGCCATTTTTTCGACTTCTCCTAATCGCCGGACTTAGCGTCCAATGCCCAGAATCTGCTCGACCGCGAGGCCCATGAGCTGATCGGCGGTGAAGAAGAAAATCATCGCAATCACAGCAAAGGCCAGGACCATGACCGTCGAGATCATCGTCTCGCGGCGCGACGGCCAAGTCACCTTGGCTGTCTCCGCGCGCACCTGCTGGAGAAAGACGAAAGGATTTGTGGTTTTCGAAGCCATATGCCGCCTGTCTTCAAGACCCGTTGGCCGGGTCCCCTGGATGATCCCGCTGGCCGGGACGTGCCGCCTGAGCCCAATCTCGCGCCGAATCAGCGCAATCATTTCGCCCATGCAAATCAGACGCGTAAAGCCGGCTTCCCAGCTCCACGCGTCGCGTGTCTGTTTCGTCTACATAAAACCGATTCTTGATCCACGCAAGTGGCAAGTGCCCGCTTTATGACCAAACGCCGCCTCGGAACCATCCAGTCGTTCCGTCCCGGCTATGGCGCCCTTATGCCCCAATCAGGCTAATATGGCAAGCGGCTCGCCGATTTTCAAAGGCTGGCCGCGAAATATCGTTTTGATGCCATCTTAGGAAATGGCACGGGCAGCAGGGCTCGAACCTACGACCTGCGGTTTTGGAGACCGCCGCTCTACCAACTGAGCTATGCCCGTACACGCGCGCTTCGGCGCAGGCGCTTCCTAAAAGCTTCCGCGCGCTCTGTAAAGAGCGGTTTGCAGGCAAACGTGCTTAACCCCTGCGCCAGAAATCGAGATGGTCGGCGACCAGCCCCTCGGCATCGATCTCCAGCTCCCGCCTGAAGTGGCTGGCGCGCGATTCATAGAGGTATCGCCGGCAGCCGAAGCTATTTTGCGTCCGGCACCCGATACGGACCGCCAGGCACGCCCCAGCCCCAGGCCGGCATCGGTTCGGTCTCGGGATCGCAGGTCTCGCCGAGATTGGAATTCATCTTGGCCAGCCGCGATCCCCATTCGACGTAGCCCATGAAGGCTGAACGGAATTCCGGATCGTCCGGCAGACCGACCTCATCCGCCGCGTCGGCGAGAAGATTGATCCAGCGGCGGCGCTGCTCCTCGCTCAAATGCTTGCCCAGATGATGCATGACCATTTCGCGGTGGCCGCCAAAGGTTTCGCTGTAGGTTTTCGGTCCGCCGAAGACCTCGCCGATGAAGGCCGCGACATGGGCGGGGTGGTCCGGCGACATGTGCTTGAACACCGGGCCAACGACCGGATCTCGTGCCACCTTGTCGTAGAAGGTTTGCGTCAGCCGGTTCAGCGCCTCGCTGCCTCCGGCCCATTCGTAGAGTGTCGGAACGTCCTGGCTCATTCTCGATCCTTCGCCGGCCCCGCCGCCGCGACGATAGCGGAAATCGGATATGGCTCAACCTGCCTCGATGGGCAGTTCCCCTGACATCACCGTGCTCTACAGCCTGGCGGGCGCGTCGGCCTGTGCATTGGCGGCTGGCAGGCCCAGGCAATTGTCGGGCTTGGCAACAGCCTTGCAAATCGTGGAGCCGGTCAGCGCGTCGACCGATTGCGGTCCCGTTGTCAGTCCAAGCTTGAGCATGGTGTCTGGGTCAAGTTGCCCCTCGGTCGAGCGTCGTTCGATTGTTGCGAACAGAGCGGGACTGATCGCCATCTCGTCGAGGTAGGCCTTGACCACCAGCTTCTGTCCCATCGGATACAGGCTGAGCCGCGCCCGGGGACCGACAAGCCGTCTGGCACCGCCGGCGACCACTAACGCACAGGCGGAATCACACTCCACCCCCGCATCGATGCTCAATCCGGCATAGGCTCCTTCCGTAGCCAGGCAGTTCCACGCGTCGGGGTCACAGTCGACGAAATCGGTGCGGGCAACGGCGATGTCGAGCTTTCTTTCATGGATAAGCCGCCCCATTGCGAGAGCGCTGGGCAGGTCGCCTCCGCGTGAGCTGATGACGACAGGCAGCCGTCGATCGCCAAGCGTGGCCAGCAACTGCCGCAGCTTCCGCGGCGCCTGGTTCGTGATCGCGCCTTCGGCCGATATCCATTCCGGACAATCGGGATCGCACAGCGGATTGCTGCCGCGAACGACGACAAACCGCATGTCCCCGCCGGCCTTCGCGGTGTCCGGTTGAACGGCAGCCATGGGCCTGGCTGCGGCCAATGGCGTCGTCTTGCTTGCGGGTCCAGCTATTTGCCGGCAGTTCGTGGCCGGCTGGGCCAGGCCGCAGAGGCTTGCCGTGGTCAACAGATCCACTGCGTCCCGGCTGGTGACCAACTTCATCCTCACCATGTCGTCGAGGGGAATCTGACGAATCTCACTGGCCGGCGTGGCCTTCATGATTTCCAGTACGCCGTCTGCTATCCCCATTTCCTTCAGGTACGCCGAAAGCGTCTTCTCGACGGTCCTGCTCATTTCGTAGGTTTTGTAGCTGCCAGCGTTTTTGCGGCTGACCACCTTGGTGCTGATGATCTTCTTCCTGCCGTTCACGATCCGGTACGTGGTCCGGTAGAGCAGCTTCTCCCGCTGGTATGTGGTGGTGATCTGGTGGACGCCGAGATAGCCGAAATCTCCGACGAAGCGGCGAACACCGCCGGAAAACATTAGCGGACAGGCCGAATTGCACATGGCTCCGTCGTCATAGGCCGTACCGAAATAATCGGCACTTTTGCCCTTGTTGTCCCCGCAGTTTTTTGTTTCCGGTTGGCAATCGGAAAAAACCGTCACGCCGACGGCGATATCGAGCTTGTTCTTGCGGATCATACGGCCGAGTGCCAACGCGGCCTCGACGTTACCGCCGGGCGAATTGACGACGACCGGCAATTGCCTTCCCTTGAGCGCCTTGAGCGTGCGCTTGAAGAGAGACGGCGTGCCCGCGTCGATGGTGCCGTCCGCCGATATCCATTCAGGACAGTTGGGTTCGCATCCCGGAGCGTTGCTGCGCACGACGACGAAGCGCATGGGCGGGATGTCGAGAGGCCCATCCTCCGCTCGCGCTGTCAAAACGGGCAGAGCCATGGCGACGGCGAGGCAAACCAGTGCCCATAACCGCCATGCCTTCCCATCGAAACGGTGCCTTGGAACCACGGTCGGCAAAGCTCCCCTCAGCGCAACCTATACTAGTTGCAGCCATGGCGCTTGCAACAGCTTTGAAACAAACGCGCAATGCTTGCGTTGCGAGGCGTCTGAAACGAAAAAAGGCGGCCCGAAGACCGCCCTTTCGTTTTCGAGACCGGCAGCAGCCGGATCGATTACTCTTTGATGGTGACGACGATGCCGGCACCGACGGTGCGGCCGCCTTCACGGATGGCGAAGCGCAGCTTCTCTTCCATGGCGATCGGCACGATCAGCTCGACATCGACCGTGATGTTGTCGCCGGGCATCACCATCTCGGTGCCTTCCGGCAGCGACACGATGCCGGTCACGTCGGTCGTGCGGAAGTAGAACTGCGGACGGTAGTTGGTGAAGAACGGCGTATGACGGCCACCTTCGTCCTTGGTCAGGATGTAGGCTTCGGCCACGAACTTCTTGTGCGGCTTCACCGTGCCCGGCTTGGCCAGAACCTGGCCGCGCTCGACACCCTCACGATCAACGCCGCGCAACAGCGCGCCGATGTTGTCGCCAGCCTGGCCCTGGTCGAGCAGCTTGCGGAACATTTCGACGCCCGTGCAGGTCGTCTTGGTCGTCGGACGGATGCCGATGATCTCCAGTTCCTCGCCGACCTTGACCACGCCGCGCTCGACGCGGCCGGTGACGACCGTGCCGCGGCCCGAGATCGAGAACACGTCCTCGATCGGCATCAGGAACGGCTTGTCCAGCGGACGAACCGGCGTCGGGATGTAGGCGTCGACCGCAGCCATCAGCTCGCGGATCGCGTCCTCGCCGATCTTCTTGTCCGAATCTTCCAGAGCGGCAAGCGCCGAACCCTTGACGATCGGAATGTCGTCGCCGGGGAATTCGTTCTTCGACAGCAGTTCGCGAACCTCGAGCTCGACCAGTTCGAGCAGCTCGGCGTCGTCGACCTGGTCGACCTTGTTCAGGAACACAACGATCGACGGCACGCCGACCTGACGGGCAAGCAGGATATGCTCGCGGGTCTGCGGCATCGGGCCGTCGGCGGCCGACACGACCAGGATCGCGCCGTCCATCTGCGCGGCACCGGTAATCATGTTCTTCACATAGTCGGCGTGGCCGGGGCAGTCGACGTGGGCATAGTGGCGGTTGGCGGTCTCGTATTCGACGTGAGCCGTCGAGATCGTGATGCCGCGCGCCTTCTCTTCAGGCGCCGCATCGATCTGGTCGTAGCGCTTGTATTCGCCAAAATACTTGGTGATCGCCGCCGTCAGCGACGTCTTGCCATGGTCGACGTGACCAATCGTGCCGATGTTCACATGAGGCTTGGTGCGCTCGAATTTACCTTTTGCCATAGTCTCTTTCCTTGGACGGCCTGGACCTTCAGTTCAGTCGAATGCGGGGCGATTAGCGATAAAGGCCAAAAAACACAAGCGTCTTTTGCCCGGGCGCCATCTCACTCGGCCAGAACCCATGATCCGATTGCGGGGATGTGGCGCTGATATGGGGATCCGTCGTTGAAAATGGAATGGGCGAAAACCGAGGGAGCAAAGCGAGGATTGCTCGGGTCTCCACGTCAGTCGCTGTCGGATTTATCGGCGGTTCATGGCCCATTGCGGCAGCGATCCGCGTCTGATCTCCTGCGCCGATGCATTTCATCCCGACTGCCGTTCGCGGCCCGCTGTTCATGATCGTCTCGACCGGGTCGTATCTGGTCAACGACACGATGATGAAGCTCGCCACGTCGGGGTTGCCCTCCTACGAAGTGCTCTTCCTGCGTGGTGCCGCGGCAACGCTGTGGGGCCTTCCGCTGTTGTTTGCGCTCGGCTACGGCAAGCAGATCCCGCTGATCTTCGACAGGCGGGTGCTGCGCAGGAACCTCCTCGAACTGGCGGCGATCCTCTGTTACGTCGTCGCGCTCGCCAACATGCAGATCGCCGATTCCACCGCGTTGGGGCAGATCACGCCGCTGCTGATGCTGGTCGGCTCCTCGATCCTGTTTGGCGAGCGTATCGGCGGCCAACGCATGGCGCTGATCGGGCTGGGCTTCATCGGCGCGCTGATGGTGGCGCAGCCCACCATGCAAGGCATTTCGATCTATGCCTTGCTGGCGCTCGGCAACGCGACGTTCGCCGCCGCGCGCGATCTGGCCGGCCGCAAGATCGCCGCCGAAGTGCCAGGAATGATCGTGGCGATCTCGGCGGTCGTCGTGGTCCTGATCGGCGCAGGCGCCGCGCACCTGGTTTCCGAGCGCTGGGTGGCGCCGGAGGCGCACCACCTGATGCTGATGGCGGGAGCCGGTTTCTTCCTGATCTTCGGCCACTTCTTCATCTTCATGGCCTATCGCGTCGGGCCGACCGGCGCGGTGGCGCCGTTCTATTACTGCTTCACGGTCTGGGCCGTCATTTCGGGGCTGCTGGTGTTCGGGCAATTCCCCAATGCACTGGCGGTCTGCGGCATCCTGCTGGTTGTCGCCAGCGGGCTGACCATCGTGTCGCTGGACCAGCGCAAGCGTCGGCTGGCCGTGGTCGCCTGATCCGCGGCGGCGCACCGGCATAATAGCTTCCGACACCGTGAGCGCGGTCAGCACCGACGGCGGATCATCGCAATTCAGAATTCGGCAGCCGATAATCCGCCGATCGCGTCTAGATGGTCCGCTTGCCAGCGAACTGATGATAGGCCCACAACACCACGACGGCACCCACGACGGCGACGATCAGGCTATAGATGTTGAGGCCGGTCACACCCGAAGCACCGAAGGCGCTGAAGATCAGCCCGCCGACAATGGCGCCGACAATGCCGAGCACGATATCCATGATCATGCCCTGACCGGTCTTGTTGACGATCTTACTGCCAATGAACCCGGCAATGACGCCGAGAATGATCCAGCTGATGATACCCATTTTTTCCTCTCCATTCCTCCGCCAACCGGACATTTTCATATGATTGTCAAAAGCTCAAGCCAGCTTGAAATTCCCCCCGAATGCGCCATTGTTGAAGACGGGCTGGGCTTGGTTGAAATGGAGGATCCACTATGGGACTTTTTGACAACGCCGTTCCCGGCGGCAATATCACCAAACCGCTGATGATCGCGCTCGGTGCGCTGCTGGTTGGGAAGATGCTGAGCGGCAGAAGCGCCGAACAGCCGGACCAGGCTCAGGCGCCGGCGCCCGCCGATCCCACGCCTGTCGGAACCGCGTCCGGTGACGGTGGGCTGCTCGGCGGACTGGGCGGGCTGCTCGACAAGCTCAAGAACGCCGGCCATGGCAATGTCGCCGACTCCTGGGTCGGCACCGGGCAGAACCAGTCAATCGGGGCCAATGAGTTGGGCAACGCGATCGGACCGCAGGTCATTCGCGAGATCGCCCAAAGGACGGGGCTCGACGAGCAGGAGCTGCTCAAGCAGCTATCGGCCGCCTTGCCCGGCATCGTCGACAAGCTGACCCCGAACGGCCAGGTACCGCAACAGCACCAGGTCGCCTCCGCCTTCAACAGCTGACGCGGCGCCCACCAATGCCTGAAGCGCTGCGCGCCTGCCGCGCAGTGTTTCGGCTTGCCGGTTGTTTCGCTGAAAATCTGGAGCGGGTAGCGGGAATCGAACCCGCATATTCAGCTTGGAAGGCTGCTGCTCTACCACTGAGCTATACCCGCGCCTTGCACTGAAGTATCGGATTTCCCGGAAAAGCGCCATGCGCTTTCGCCTCCGATGCTTTCACGTTTCAGGGCTTCCGGCCGGCAGTGGTGGAGAGGGTTGGATTCGAACCAACGTAGGCTAAGCCAACGGATTTACAGTCCGTCCCCTTTAACCACTCGGGCACCTCTCCAGTCTGCCGCCGGAGCCATGCAACGAGGCATTCTTGCCGATCCGGACCCGAGATAGATGTCTTCTCCGAAACCAGCGAAGCGCCTTATGGCGGCAAGGCCATTGGGTGTCAACCGCGCGGCCACGGTTTTTCGATGTTGTTCGCCGGCTGCGGCGACAGGGCATATCCTTGGCCGGAGGAGACGGCTATAGAAGCCGGCCATGAGCAACAATTCCAACACCCCCAAAGACACCCATTACGCCAAGCTGCGCCGCGCCTTTCGCGACGAGAAGAGCGGCGGCGCGCCGGCGTTCAAGCCACGGCAACCAGTGCCACCAGGCGAAAACGCAGCCGACGGGCTGGTGCGACTCTATGGCCTGCATACGGTGCGCGCGGCACTCGACAATCCGCGCCGCCGGATCAAGAAAATGCTGGTGACGCGCAATGCGGCCGAACGGCTTGAGATCGCCGATCTCGCCGCCCTGCCCTTCAAGGCTGAACTGGTCGAACCCAGGGACATCGACAAGATTACCGGATCGGACGCTGTGCACCAGGGGGTGCTGATCGAGGCCGAGCCGCTGAAGCCCAAGCGCCTCGACGCACTTGGCGACACAAGGCTGGTGCTGGTGCTCGACCAGGTCACCGACCCGCACAATGTCGGCGCCATGCTGCGTTCGGCGGTCGCTTTCGGCGCTGGCGCGCTGATCACCACGGCGCGCCACAGCCCGCAGGAATCAGGCGTGCTGGCAAAATCCGCCTCCGGTGCGCTTGAGCATATCGACCAGGTCGAGGTGAAGAACCTCGCCGATGCGCTCGGCCAGTTGCACGAAGCGGGCTTCCAGACCATCGGGCTCGATTCGGACGGGCCGGCTGAGCTCGAAACCAGCTTTGCCGGCGACAGGATCGCTTTGGTGCTCGGCGCCGAGGGCAAGGGGCTGCGGCAGAAGACGCGCGAGACGGTGACAACGCTGGCCCGCCTCGACATGCCCGGCGCCATCCGCTCGCTCAATGTGTCGAACGCGGCGGCGGTGAGCCTTTATGCGGCGCGGGCATTTCTGAAGCGCGGCTGACTGGAAGCGGCAAGCCTCCCGCCAGAAATCAAAACGGGTCCCGGCGATGCTTGCCGGAACCCGTTGCTGGGTTAAGACGGAAATTGACGGCCTGGGAACGTTACGCCGCCCTCTTCCGACCCTATGCCGGTTTGATTTCTCTTGCCTCCTTGCCGATTTCGAAATTCGCCATCCGCTCCAGCGCCCTCACCAGCGCGGAATGATCTTCCTTCGCGCCGCCATTGGCGGCGCAGGAATTGAACAGTTGCTGGGCGGTCGAGGTGTTGGGCAGCGACACACCAAGCGCCTTCGCACCCTCCAGCGCCAGGTTGAGATCCTTCTGGTGCAGTTCGATGCGAAAGCCGGGCGCGAAGGTGCGCTTGACCATGCGCTCGCCATGTACTTCGAGAATGCGCGAGGCGGCCAGCCCGCCCATCAGCGCCTGCCTGACCTTGGCTGGGTCGGCCCCAGCTTTTGAGGCAAAAACAAGCGCTTCGGCGACCGCTTCAATGGTCAGCGCGACGACGATCTGGTTGGCGACCTTGGTGGTCTGGCCGACACCATTGGGTCCGACCAAAGTGATGTTCTTGCCCATTTTCTCGAACACGGGTTTTGCGCGCTCGAAGGCCGGTTCCTCACCACCGACCATGATGGTAAGCGAAGCCGCCCTGGCACCGACCTCGCCGCCGGAAACCGGCGCGTCGAGATAGTCGCAACCGAGATCGTTGATCCTTTTCGCGAAGTCCTTTGTCTCGATCGGCGAGATCGAACTCATGTCGATCACCAGCTTGCCCTTGGCCAGGCCGGACGCGACTCCGTTGTCGCCGAACAGCACATCGGCCACCTGCGGTGTGTCGGGAACCATCAGCATGATGATCTCGGCGGCCCTCGCGACGGCGGCATGGCCGGCGACCGACTTCAGACCCTTGGCGACGAGATCGGCCGGCGGTTTTGAGCGGTGGTCGCTGGCGATGACGCTGTAGCCGGCCGCCAGCAGATGCCCCGCCATCGGCGCGCCCATGATGCCCAGCCCGATGAAGCCGATGGTTTCCATTGCTTCTCTCCGTTTTTTGTCAGATCGCGTTCCTTCACGCCCAGAGGGGGCGCAACAGAACGCGACCTGAATTGCAAGATTCTTGACAGCTAAGCGGCAGCACTTCCCTGCCCGGTCAGTTCCCTGAACCACCCCAGACCGGCCTCCGTCCCTGCCTTCGGCTTGTACTCCGCGCCAATCCAGCCGGCATAACCAATCCGGTCGATATGTTCGTAGAGGAAGGGATAGTTGATCTCGCCCGTCCCCGGCTCGTGACGGCCGGGATTGTCCGCAAGCTGGATATGCGCGATGCGGTCGAGGTTTGCCTCGATCTTGCGGGCGAGATCCCCCTCCATGATCTGCATGTGGTAGATGTCATATTGCAGGAACAGGTTCTTCGAGCCGACGCGGTCGATCAGCGCCAGCGCCTGGTCGGAATAGTTGAGGAAGAAGCCCGGGATATCGCGGGTGTTGATCGGCTCGATCAGCAGCTTGATGCCGGCTTGGTCGAGTTTCTCCGCCGCGAAAGCCAGGTTCTCGGCAAAGACATCCTCCAGCACCTTGCGGTCGACGTTGGCTGGCGCGATGCCGGCCAGGCAGTTGACCTGCCCGCAGCCAAGTGCCTGCGCGTAGGCGATCGCCCTGGCAATGCCCTGGCGGAATTCCGGCACGCGGTCCGGCAGCACGGCGATGCCACGCTCGCCCTTGGCCCAGTCGCCCGCCGGCAGGTTGAACAGCACCTGCGTCAGGCCGTTCTTCTTCAGTCGGGCGGCGACCACCTCGGGCGCATGATCGTAAGGGCCGATATATTCGACCCCCTTGAAGCCGGCGCGGGCGGCGGCATCGAAACGGTCGAGGAAATCATGCTCGCCAAAGAGCATCGACAGATTGGCTGAAAAACGCGGCATTCTTTTTTCTCCTTTTCTTGCCTGGAACCAAAGCCGTGTTGAGATTCAGGTCAGGCCTAGTCGAAAATGGTGGTTTCCGAGAACCGGAGCGGAGCGTACTTTTCGTACGTGAGCACCGGAAGCGCAGGAAGCCACCGTTTGCAGGCCGGCCTCACCTGAATATCAGCATGGCTTAGTCCAGCATCACGATCGCGGTGGGCGCGTCTTCCTGATGTTCGGCAAGGTCCTCGAATTCGGTGATTTTGTCGATCTCGGTCCCCATCGAGATGTTGGTGACCCGTTCGAGAATGAATTCGAGCACGACCGGAACCTGGTGTTCCTTCATCAGCCGCTGCGCTTGCTTGAAGGCGCCGGCGAATTCCTCCGGCTTGCGCACCCTGACCGCCTTGCAGCCCATTGCCTCGGCGACGGCGACATGGTCGACGCCATAGCCCGCCTCCGGATCGTCGGCCCGGTTGATGTTCTCGAAAGCAAGGCTGACCTCATAGTCCATCGAAAAGCCGCGCTGCGCCTGGCGGATGAGGCCGAGATAGGCATTGTTCACGACCACGTGGATATAGGGCAGCTTGTGCTGCGCGCCGACCGCCAGCTCCTCGATCATGAACTGGAAGTCGTAGTCGCCCGAAAGCGCCACTATGGTGCGCTCGGGATCGGCGGCGCGCACGCCGAGTGCGGCCGGCAAGGTCCAACCG
This sequence comes from Mesorhizobium australicum WSM2073, assembly GCF_000230995.2. Taxonomy (NCBI): domain Bacteria; kingdom Pseudomonadati; phylum Pseudomonadota; class Alphaproteobacteria; order Hyphomicrobiales; family Phyllobacteriaceae; genus Mesorhizobium; species Mesorhizobium australicum. The sequence goes on from NC_019973.1 coordinate 4,340,063, forward strand.
AGCGGGCCGGCCTGGCCGCAATTGATCCAGTTGCGCGGCTTGTAGACATGCAGGAACTGCGCGCCGGCGATTTGCGACAGGCCGATGGTGGTGACATAGGTGACGTCACGGCCGAACGCCTTGTTCATCTCCTCGTAGACACGCTGCGGCTTCAGCGGCACCTGTTCGAAGTGGGTTTTGCGCTTCATCGTCTTCTTGCGGCCCTGGCACTCCCTGGCCCAGCCCGACCAATCGCGCAGCCTGCCCGCCGTCCTCCACTCGGTGGCGACGTCGAGCAGCATCTTCAGTGCCGCCCCCGCATCCGAAACGACGCCGAGATCGGGGGCGAAGACACGGCCGATCTGTGTGGGCTCGATGTCGACATGGATGAATTTCTTGCCCTTGGTGTAGACGTCCACCGAACCGGTGTGACGGTTGGCCCAGCGGTTGCCGATGCCGAAGACAAAATCGGCTTCCAGCATGGTGGCGTTGCCGTAGCGGTGCGAGGTCTGCAGCCCGCACATGCCGGCCATCAGCCGGTGATCGTCAGGAATCGCGCCCCAGCCCATCAGCGTCGGAATGACCGGAACGCCCGTGATCTCGGCAAACTCGATCAACAGGTCGGACGCGTCGGCATTGATGATGCCGCCGCCGGCAACGATTAGCGGCTTCTCGGCCGCGTTGAGCATCGCCAGCGCCTTTTCGGCCTGGGCGCGCGTCATCGCCGGCTTGAATGGCGTCAGCGGCTCATAGGCATCGATGTCGAACTCGATCTCGGCCAGTTGGACGTCGACCGGCAGGTCGATCAGCACCGGACCCGGCCGCGACGAGCGCATCAAATGGAACGCTTTTTGCAGCGCCATCGGCACCAGATAGGGCTCCATCACCGTCACCGCCCATTTGGCGACGGGCGCAGCGATCGCGGCGATGTCGACAGCCTGGAAATCCTCCTTGTTCAGCCGCGCGCGCGGCGCCTGGCCGGTGATGCACAGGATCGGAATGGAATCGGCCGTGGCCGAATAGAGCCCGGTGATCATATCGGTGCCGGCCGGCCCCGATGTGCCGATGCAGAGGCCGATATTGCCCGCCTTGGCTCGGGTATAGCCTTCAGCCATATGCGAGGCCCCCTCCACGTGGCGGGCAAGGACATGGCGGATCGTGCCCCTCGCCTTCAATGCCGAGTACAGCGGATTGATCGCCGCACCCGGCACGCCGAAAGCACAGGACATGCCTTCCTTTTCGAGAACGAGAACAGCGGCATCGACAGCGCGCATCCTGGCCATTTCCAGCCTCCACGAGATGATGTTGGGATGGCTAAGGATGACATCGGGCGGGCACTTTTTCAATTTTTTCAGAATATTTTTTCATTTATAGAAAATGGCTCTTACCAGCTGATTTTGTTTCCTTTTCCCTTTTCCAGGATTTGCACCGAGAATTTCATGAAAAACTTTTTCGTTGCATGTTGGGAGAAACGGTCGAGAATGCCAGCCATGGAAACGAGCGAAAAACGTCAGCGTGGCCGTCCGCGCGCCTTCAATGGTCCGGCCGAAGCTGCCTCGGTGCAGTCGCTCGACCGGGCCTTGCGTATCCTGGCCATTGTCGCGGAAGGCAGCGGCCTGTCGCTGAGCGAGATATCGGCGCAGAGCGGGCTTGCCGCCTCCACCGCCTACCGCATGCTGACGACACTCGAAAACCACGGCATGGTCGAGTTCGATACATTGGACCAGCTCTGGTCGATCGGCGTCGAGACCTACCGCATGGGCGCGGCGTTCCTGCGCCGCCGCAAGCTGGTCGACCGCGCCCGTATCGTCATGCAGGAACTGATGGAGAAGACCGGCGAGACCGCCAATCTCGGCGTCGCGGAAGACGATTGCGTGGTCTTCGTCAACCAGGTCGAGACGCACCAGGCGATCCGCGCCTTCTTCCGGCCGGGTACGCGCAGCCCTTTCCATGCCTCGGGAATCGGCAAGGCGGTGCTGGCACATCTCGAACCGGAGCGCGTCGGAACCATCCTGCGCAAGGCGGGCCTGCAGCGCTATACGGACAAGACCCTTTCCGACATCTCCGCCCTCGCGCACGATCTGGCCGTCGTCAAGCATCGCGGCTGGTCGGTCGACGACGAGGAGCGCCATCCCGGCATGCGATGCGTGGCCGCCGCCATCTTCAACGAGTATGGCGAGCCGATCGGCGGCGTTTCCGTGTCCGGGCCGACGGTGCGGGTCACGCCCGAGCGGCTGGCCGAGATCGGCCCGCTGGTGCGCGACGCGGCGGCCGAAGTGACGAAAATGATCGGCGGCTCGAAGGCAGGCTGATCAAGGGATAGACTAAACGCGCCGAAAATCGCTGCATGCCGCCGGCTGCATGGGATTTGACCGTCTTGCCGTCGCGTTCGAATGCATGCGAAAGGGCGCGCATGAGGAAAGTGGTTCAGCTTCTGCTTGCCGTTTCGCTGTGCGGATGCGTGGCGGCGGCACCACGACCCGATACCGGCGACCAGCGGGTCAATCCCATCCCGATCTCGCTCGCGCTGGAGGAGATCATCACGGCCGGTATCCGCCAGCGGCTGCCGGATTCGGCCTCCGCCAGGTTCGGAACCATGCTCGCAGGCGAGCGAAAGCTTGATGGCCGCGAGGAGATCGTGGTTTGCGGCACCGTCAATGCCAAAACCTCATCCGGCGTCGGCGACAAGCCATTCATCGCCAAAGTCTACCCGGACGCCGCAAGCCACTTCGAACTGGTCGCGATGGGCGACGAGACCGAGGCTGCCCGGCTTCAGATTGGCGGCACCTGCCGCGCGGCCGGTCTGCCGATCCTCGACCCGAAGATGCACCTCTAGAAAGACGGTCTTCAAACGACGAAGAGGGGCTGCCTCGCAACCCCTCTTTCCAGTCGCCCGCCGCCACTCAGAGCCGGCAGTAATGGCTGTAGCCGTCACGGCCGATATAGGTGTCGGAGTCCGGATCGTAGCTGGAGTAGCGATCGAAGCAGCGGCGGACGTGCCAGGAACCGCCATCTTCATCGACATAGACGGTGCGCGGCTGCTGCTGGGCAAGCAGGCTGCCGAGAACGAAACCGCCGACGCCGGCGGCGATGCCGATGCCGAGGCCGTGGTGATGCGAGTGGGCAGCAGAGGGCTGGACGGTGCCGACCAAAGCGGTGGCGGCGACGGTGGTGGCGATGAGGCCGGAAACGAGTGTGCGCTTGAACATGATGATCTCCTTGCTTCGTTTGGAGAGGCGAGCCATCCGCCTCTTGACGATCTGTCGTTGCGGCAAGGAAAAAGGTTCGACGGGTTTTTGATTTTTTTCGAAGAGCAGGAATTCGCTGGCTGAAAAGGCGTGGCGACCCTCGCCGACGTTGATCATCCATTCCGGCACTTCAGGCACCTTGCGCCGATCGGTCATCGTCCGTGACGGCGACTGGAAGCGCCGCGTTCGATGAGAAAAGGGCGGCCGAAGCCGCCCTTTGCTGGAGGTTTCAATCAAGCCGCCAGGCTGCGCTCAGTAGAGGATGATGTGGCGGTGGTGGTGATGACGATGATGGTGATGGCCATAGACCCACCAGTAATCCGGATAGTCCGGGTAATCCTGGTAGTAGAGGTAGTCGTCGAAATGACGATGATGATGATGCATGCCGTGAGCCGACGAAGACTGAACGGTGCCGGCGAGCGCGCCGGTTGCAACGACGATGGCGACGATGCTGGAAACGAAACTGCGCTTGAACATGATGATCTCCTGGATCTCTGATCGAGGCGACCATTCGCCTCTGAGGATCAGTCGGCGCGCCGCGGCGAAAGGTTCGACAGATCTGGAGATTTTTTTGGCGCACTGTTGGCGAAACTGAGTAGGCAGCACCGGCTCGCGCCATGACCGGCAGCAATTGCTCACTACTCACTACTCACTACTCCCCCACTCAGCCCATGCCGGTGATATGCCGAAGCCAGAAGGCGAGCGCGATAAAGCCGATGAAGGTGGTGACGCCTGTCCAGTCGACATTGGCCTTCTTCACATCGCTGATGAGCTTCACCAGCAGCATCCACGCCACGACGACGATAGGGAGAATGATGACAAGCCTGATCATGCGACACTCCGTTCAGCGCATTGCACTTACCCTGATGTAGGAAGCGCGTTCGCGGATTTCAGCATGCGGACGCGCGGGCATCCTCCACCACGGCTGATGCCCAAAAATGGACTTTTGTCTTTACTGGCGCAACAAATATGCTAACCGGAGCGCCGTGCCCTTGTAGCTCAGCTGGTAGAGCAGCGGTTTTGTAAACCGAAGGTCGGCGGTTCGATTCCGTCCGGGGGCACCACCCTACGCTCTTTGAGCTCCGGGTGGCAGGCCACCCCAAGCCCGTAGACGCAGGAGTGTCCTCCGACCCCCTTGTAGGGCGATTACGTCGCCACCACCATTTACGAAGCGCTCGCGATTTGGGCCGACACGTTCGTCCTGGTGAACGTATTCCTCACCCTCACAGACTTGTAGACATAAGCGGCCCAGATGCTGGTCACCACAAACGAAGCCATGGGTGCCGCCAGCGCGTCGCCTGCGAGCACCTTGTTTACCGGAACGCCCAGGATTGACGAAATCCAGATCGTATCCAGGATAAACACAACAGGAATCGCAAACCATTGGCAGAGAAACAATTGCGGGAATCGACGGCTTCGCCGCAGCATTGAAACCAGCACCACCAGCTGAAGCGCCAGAAATGCCAGATTGAGGGCAACCTCGCCATACACAGCCAGAGAGCCGTTTGGGAGGGTCATGAGTTGCTGGTAGCCGTCGGCGGAATTGCCGAAATCGGCGAGCGTGCGCAGCGGTGACAATGTCTGACCGATAGCCAGCAGCATCAGCCAGCCACCGAAGCCCACAAGTGACTCAGGATTCTGCGACGGCTTCGCGGCTGACCGGACAGCAAAGAAAACAGGCACGCCGATCAGCAGCAGCACGATCGCCCAATGCCAGATGGAAAACGTCCCCATTTACCCTTCCCCCTTTTTATACCCCTATAAGTTGTAGCAGATTTCAAACTCAACTCAAGAGCCAATCATCGCGTAAGACGCCGTCCGATGCCGAAGCGACAACTTCTCCTGCCTGCTCCTGACGCCCTCACACTCCGATCGCCGCCACCAATATCCGGTTCTGCCGCCGTATCGCGGCCCTCAACTCCGGTATCCTGGCTTCATCCCGCTTCACGAATTCGATGAACATCATGTTCATGTTGTTGAAGACCAATTCGCCGAGTGCCGTGCCGTCGATATCCTGCCGCACCAGGCCGATCTCCTGAAGGCGGGCGATCAGAGCGCGGATCTGTTCGGTGAGCGAGCGGTCGAGGCCAGTATAAGCCTGGCCGAACGGGCTGTCGGGCAGTTGCGTCGAGATCGCCATCGCCTGCCGCCACATCTCCTTGCTGAGATAGTGCAGCGAGTGCTCGATATAGATGCCGATCAGCGTGTCCAGGGCGTCGCCGACATTGGCGGGCGGCCGGGCGACCACGCCGCGCCCGGCATTGAGCACCTCGTCGACTTCCATCGAGACGATGGCGCCGAGAATATCGCCTTTGTTCTGGTAGTAATTGTAGATGGTGCCGATCGAGACTTCGGCTTGCGCGGCGATCGTCTCGATCTTGGCGCCCTCATACCCGGCCTCGCGAAAAAGCGCCGCCGCCGCCTCGATGATACGCCGGTGGCGATCCGCCTTTTGCCTTGCCCGCAATCCGCTCATATCAGCCTCTTGCCACAAAAACAGAATTGACTCAATTTTAGAATTGGTTCAGTTTTTTGCAAGAAGCCACAAAGGCAAGGGAGAACACTCGATGTCCGTCAAATCCGGCAATCCGCTTTCCGTCCTGAAGCGCCAGATGCACGCTGCATGTGCCGCCACGGCATTGCTGCTTGCGGCGGGCAGCCTCGCCGAAGCCGCCGATCTCAACGCGCTGATCTGGTGCGACCATTCCGATCCGGCGCTGCTGCAGCCTTTCGAGGAGGCCAACAACGTCAAGGTCAACGTCAAGGAATTCGAAGGCACCGGGGCTGGGCTGGCCATCATCGAGCAGTCGCAGCCGGGCGACTGGGACGTGATGGTGATCGATAGCATCGACGTGCCGCGCGGCGTCGAGAAAGGCCTGTTCGAGCCGCTGCCGGAAGACAAGCTGCCGTTCGCCGATCTCTTCCCGCAGGTGAAGATGGACGGCTCGACCATTGTCGGCGGCAAGCGCTACGGCATCACCGAAAAGTTCGGTTACAACACGATCGGCTTCAACAAGACAAAGGTCGATCCGGCGGACATGCAATCCTTGGCGTCGCTGACATCAGACAAGTACAAGGGCAAGGTCGCCATCTACGATTATTATCTCCCCGTCATCGGCATGGCGGCATTGGCCATCGGCAAGAAGACGGCCGATCTCACGGAAGCCGACCTGCCCGCGCTCAAGGAAGAGCTGCTCAAGATGAAGGCCAATGCCAAGCTGGTCGGTGAAGTCACCGCCAGCCAGACGGCGCTGGCGACCGGCGAGGTCGACATATTGGTCGGCGGCGGCGAATGGGTGACGGCAGGGCTGGCCAAGGAAAACCCGGCGCTGGACTTTTCCATTCCAAAAGAAGGTGCGGTGCTGTGGTCGCAGTCGCTCGCCATGTTCAAGGATTCCAGGAACAAGGACATGGCGCTGAAATTCATCCAGTACATACTGAGCCCCGAGGGCCAGGCACGGCTCGCCACCTCGTCCTGTTACTGGGGCATGCCGTCCAACACCAAGGCCGCATTGACCGACGACCAGAAAAAGGTCCTGCGCTTCGACGAGCAGCCCGGCTTCCTCGCCCGTGCGCAGGCCTATCCGGCGCCGAGCGCCGACCTCGACAAGAAGATGCAGGATATGTGGACCGAAATGCTGCAGGCCAAGTGAGCCGATACGCTGATGAGCGCCGCGGGAAACAGTGAGGGCGCGCGGACAGGCCGTGCCCTTCCCTGGGCGCTGGTCACACCGGCACTTGGCTGGACGCTTCTCTTCTTCGTGCTGCCCTTCGTCGCCATGGGACTTTCGAGCTTCACCGCGCAGGAGGGCGGCGGGGGCACCCTGTCCAACTACAGCCAATTCTTCACCAACCCCGCCTACTGGCAGGCGATGGTGAACTCGCTGCAGGTCACCGCCATCGTCACCGTGGTTTCCGTGCTGCTTGCCTATCCCTTCGCCTGGATTCTGGCCCAACAGATTCCTGAACGCTGGCAGCGGCTGGCGCTGATGCTGGCCGTGCTGCCGTTCTGGACCTCCTATGTCGTGCGCTCCTACTCCTGGCTGCTGGTGCTGGCGCAGAACGGCGTCATCAACCGGGCACTGACTGGCATTGGCGTGGTCTCCGAACCGCTGCAGCTCGCCAATACGCGCCTGGCCACCGTCACAGGCTTCGTGCATTTCTTCGTCATGCTTTTGACCCTGACCATCTTCGCCAATCTGAAGCAGCTCAGCCCCAGTTACCGCAAGGCCGCCGCCGATCTCGGCGCCGGACCGGTGCGCACCTTCCTGCATGTCATCCTGCCATTGACCTTGCCCGGCATCATGGTCGGCGCTTTTCTCACTTTCGTGCTGTGCATCGGCGACTACATCACGCCGCAGATCCTCGGCGGGAACAACGAGCTTCTGATGCCGCAGCTGGTGATGATGCAGATCGGCCGGCGCGGCGATTTTCCATTGGCCTCGGCGCTGTCGATCATCCTGATGGCGGTCGTGACCATCGCCTATCTCGCCTGCGCCCGCTGGCTAAAGATCGAGCGGACCTGATCATGCGCAGCATTGGCCGCATCGCTTCCTGGATTTACGCGCTTGCCGTCTACGGCTTCATCTTCCTGCCGGTCGTCGTGCTGGTGCTGTTCTCGCTGCAGTCGACGTCCTTCCCCATCCCCCCGTTCACAGGCCCATCGCTGCGCTGGTACGAGGCGGTTCTTTCCGATAACCGGCTGACTTCGGCGCTGGCCAATTCGCTGCTGGTCGCGGTTCTTTCCTCGGCCGCAGCCGTCATGCTCGGCTTCCTGTCGGCCTGGGGGTTCGCGCGCTTCGTCCTGCCAGGCTCAGGCCTGCTGCGCGGTTTGATCACCTTGCCGCTCACCGTCAGCTATCTCATCATCGGCATGGGGCTGCTGGTGCTGTTCAACTGGGCCGGCGTGCCGAAATCTCTGCTTGCCGCCGGGATCGGCCATGTGGTGATCAACCTGCCGCTGTGCTTCGCCATCATCTACAGCCAGTTAGGCGACCACCAGATCAACATCGAGCGCGCCGCGCGCGACCTCGGCGCGCCGGAATGGAAGGTGCTGCTGTTGATCACCGTGCCAGTCATGGCGCCGGCCATTTTCGCCGGCTTCTTCCTGTCGATGACGTTCTCCTGGGACGAGTTCGTGATCTCCTTCCTGCTGACGCGCTTCGATACCACGCTGCCGGTGGAAATCTGGAACCTGCTGCGCTCCGGCCTCAACCCCAAGACCAATGCGGTCGGTTCGCTGGTCTTTGCCGTCTCGATCGTGCTGGTGGTGTTCTTCGAACTGACCTTGCTGCGAAGGAAACCGGCATGAACGCGCCCCTGGTCGATATCCGCGACATCTGGCACCGCTTCGGCCAGCATCCCGTGCTGAAGAATGTCTCGCTGACGATAGCGGCCGGCAGCTATACGATCCTGCTTGGACCATCCGGTTCCGGCAAGACGACGCTGCTCTCCATTCTCGGCGGTTTCGTCAATCCGAGCGAAGGCAAGGTTCTCATCCGCGGCCAGGACTGCACCTCGGTGCCGCCCGCCAAACGCCCGACGACGACGGTGTTCCAGGATTATGCGCTGTTCCCGCATATGAGCGTCGGCGGCAATGTCGGTTTCGGGCTGCGCATGCAAGGTGTCGATGGAGCGACGCGGGCAGCAAAAGCGCGCGATGCGCTGGCCCTGGTGGGCCTCGCCGCCGCCTTCGACAAGAAGCCGCACCAGCTTTCCGGGGGCCAGCGCCAACGCGTGGCGCTGGCGCGCGCCCTGGTGATCGAGCCGGCGGTGCTTCTGCTCGACGAGCCGCTCGGGGCGCTCGACCTGAAACTGCGCCGCCAGATGCAGGACGAACTGAAGGCGATCCAGAAGCGGGTCGGCACCGCCTTCATCCATGTCACTCACGACCAGGAAGAAGCGATGGCGCTGGCCGACCATTGCGTGGTGATGAATGACGGCCGCATCGAGGACGAGGGGCCGCCCGAGCGCGTCTATGCGAGGCCGGCGACGCGTTTTTCCGCGACCTTCATGGGCGAGAGCACGATTCTTGCCGGCACTGTCATCGAGTCCAGTGACAGGACGAGCACCGTCACGACACCGGTCGGACCGGTTTCCTTATCCAGTGCCTTGCCGTTGGGGTCCACTGCCGCACTGGCGATACGCCCTGAGCACCTTGTGCTTGGCGCTGCGTCGGCTGGCACGAAGCTCGGCGAGGCTGCTGTGAGCGACGTCGTTTTCCAGGGCAGTTTCAAGCGCGTGCTGGCGACCTCCGTCGAAGAGCCTTCCCTGCGGTTCATCGCCAAGCTGCCGGCGACCTCCATCGTCCATGCGGGCGACAGGGTCGCGATTTCCTGTGATACCGACCAGATCATCTTGCTGACGGATTGAACATGAGCACGCTTGCGGTCATCGACGCACCGGACTGGTACGAAACAATCCGCATGGCCGACGGCATCACGCTAATTCACGAGCCATGGATAAAACCGTTCTTCCGCTGCAATATGTGGCATGTGCGCGGACGCGACCGCGATCTCCTGTTCGACACCGGCCTCGGTCATTTCAGCCTGCGCACCCATGTGTCCCTGGTGAGCGAGCGCAAGCTGACCTGCGTTGCCAGCCACACGCATTTCGACCATATCGGCTGCCACCATGAGTTTTCCGATCGCTCCGTGCATTCGGCCGAAGCGGCAATCCTGGCCGATCCGCGCAACGAATGGACCGCTGCCGGCACCTATGCGACCGAAGAAATGTTCGATGGCATGCCGCGGGGCTGGGACACGGCGCGCTATCGCATCCAGCCCGCGCCGGCCGACCGTATGCTCGCGCATGGCGACATCATCGATCTCGGCGACCGGGCCTTCGAGGTCGTCCACACGCCAGGCCATTCGCCGGGCGGCATTGCGCTCTACGAGAAGAAGACCGGCATCCTCTTGTCCGGCGACATCATCTATGATGGCCCGCTGATCGATGATGTCTACCACTCGGACATACCAGATTACATGGCGACGCTGCTCGCCATGCGCGATCTCGACGTCTCGGTCGTCCATGGCGGCCATTTCTCGAGCTTCGGCAAGGTGCGCTACCGCCAGTTGATCGACGAATATCTCGAACAGAAACGTCAGGCCGGCTGCCATCTGCGGCAGCGCCCTTGAGGGCTGAGTTACGGCATCAAGTCGAAATGGCGTGGGAAGGCCTGGGCGGCACGAGCCCGTCACCACCCCTCGCAGTGCGCTGATGGTGACACAGTGGGCGACCGGCTCGCGACACGAACGGCCGGAGCCAGTGCGTCACTCGGGAATGGGTGCCGGAAGCGAGATTGTATAGCGCGGTGGCGCCGATCCCCTGCGGCGTCTCCTCCATTGCCTCAGCTGCTCCCTCCAGCCGACTGGCGGTTTTTCGTAGACAGGGGGAGCCAGGCCGGCGAGCTCATAATAACCTTCGAGAATGTTGGTGCGCAGTAACTGGCGTTCCTGTGTATAGAAGCTGAAATGCGCGACGAGCAGGTCACCGAAAATCTTGCCCGGCCGGTCCAGCTTGGCCGGAAGCGTCGCCGACAACCACTCTTCCTCGTCGCCGCGCGGTTGAAAGTGCTCTCCGAGATCGACAATGTCCGATCCGAAAAAACCGATTGCGTTGATCGAAAAGCGTGACAGCCTGATCTCCCGGTCCGGCACGCGAAAATCCTGGAGCCGATTGGAGCGCACAGCTTCAATGAACACCGGGTGTAGGGCCTGCGGAAAGGTCGCATGCGCCCAGGAGAATTCGCATGACGCCTGACAGGTAAGCGGGCCATCCACCCGCACCCTGGAAAGCTGCTTGATCAGCGAATTGCAGATTGCGTTGTTGACGATCAACGGAGCGTACCAGATGGCCGATCCCCTTTCGGCCATGACCCTTGCCATGAATTTTCGAAAGAAGCCGTCCTCGACAAAAACTACATCGTCGTCGAGGCGTAGGTAGAAAGCACCGGTATCGTCGCAAAAGCGATAGAAATCGCCGATGACGTTGATCCCGCCATCGGCATGTGGAAGCCGCTTGATCTTGCAACGCGGATCGGAGGCCGCCAATCTTTGTAGATAGGCCCGGTCAGCCTCGTTGCGACAGTTGTCCCAGAGGTGCCACTCATGCACATCGAGGTTTTTCAAAACATGATGGCCAAGCAGACGCAGATATTTCTCACGACCGGCCGGGGTGACAACGATCAGTTTCATAGAATTCCTGGTTCCTGTAAAATCAGAGTCCCGTACATCAGCGAATCTTGATTATCAGAACGCTCGTTCGGGCAATAGCTGTTGACATGACAGGCCCCTGCCCCATTGGATTCGCCTCAAAACACGACGAATCGTCATGACGTTTAAATACACCCGTTATGCCGGCAAGACATCGTGCTCAGGTAACGCCAGGAGATCTTCCTCATGCCCTTCGCATTCAACTTGCTTTCGTGTAGGGCTCGCCGAGGACCCGGATTGAGGGTATGAGTGTCGGAAGCAGGACTTTGACGAACACCACACACCGCAATCTCGTGATAGTCAGGGCAGGCGACAAATCTCTCCATCGTGGATGGGGGGCGGACGATCCCAATTGTGAATTTGATTTGATCGTCAGCTACTTCGGAAGTGATCCATCTGCGTTTCGGCTGCCGCTTGAAAACCGAGTCGACTACAAGGGCGGCAAATGGGATGGCATCCATGCTCTGCTGAGCCAACAGCCCGAACTTCTTGACCGCTACCAGTATGTCTGGCTGCCGGACGACGATCTGGAAGCAGACCGGGCGACCATCGAGGCGATGTTCGCCAACATGCGCCGGCTTGGCCTCCATATCGGCCAGCCGTCACTGACGCTGGACAGCTATTATTCCCACCTCCCGTTCCTCCGCTGCAAGAGCTTCGAGTTTCGCCTGGTAGACACGATCGAGATCATGGCCCCCTGCCTGAGAGCCGATGTAGCGGCCAAGATGCTGCCTCTGTTCAAACACTCCATGAGCGGTTTTGGTCTGGACTTGTTGTGGACCAGGCTTGCCGAAGAAAACCGTGGAACATCTGCCGTGTTCGACGCCTTGCCGGTCCGCCACACCCGGCCGGTGGGAGCTCACCTGAAAACAGCGATGCTCGAGTCAGGAAGAACGCCCGACAAGGAATATCGCCAATTGGCGTCGCAATATGGATTTGGCGAGCTTTTTCCATTGTCCTATGAGGCCGTCGATCGAAAAGGCCGGCGCTGGCGGTCGAAATCGATGATCGGCCTGCGTATGGTGGCCGACTATCTCTTGGACAGGAAAGCCTTTCGCCAGGCGAATCGATTGAGGGAATTGTTATGGCGCCTTCTGCGCAGGCAGTATTCCAAGTCCGTCGATCTGTCCCAAATAATTCTCAAGCCCTAAGGTTCGGATACGCGAATGGACAGGACCCTGCTGGGCAAGGCCGAAATCCTCATTGTCGGCGCTGGTTTTTACGGTGCAACGCTTGCCGAGCGCATCGCCACGCAACTCGGGCGACGCGTGCTGGTAATCGACCGGCGCCGGCACATCGGCGGCAATGCCTACACCGAACAAGATCCTGTCACCGGTGTGGAGATCCATCGCTACGGGCCGCATCTGTTCCATACATCCAACGAGGAGGTCTGGAATTACCTGCGTGCCTTCACCGGTTTTACCGCCTATCGCCATCGTGCATTCTCGACATATCGCGACAAGGTCTATCCGCTGCCGATCAACCTTGCCACGATGTCCCAGTTCTTCGGCAGGCGGCTAAGTCCGGACGAGGCACGCGACATGATTGCCGAGCAGGCGACGGAAGTTGGCGACCGTCCGCCGGCCAATCTTGAGGAGAAGGCGATCTCCCTGGTCGGCCGCCCTCTCTACGAGGCCTTGATCAAGGGTTACACCGCCAAGCAATGGCAGACGGATCCGCGCGAACTGCCGGCCCAGATCATCGCGCGCCTGCCGGTTCGCTACACATTCGAGGACGGCTATTTCAACGACCGGTTCCAGGGCCAGCCTGTGGACGGCTACACGGCGATCTTCGAAAAGATGCTGGCGCAGGAGCTTATCGAAACACGGCTTGGCATCGACTTCTTCGACATCAAGTCCTTGCTGCCGAAGGACCTGCCGGTCGTCTACACCGGGCCGATCGACCGCTACTTCGACTATAGCGAAGGCGAACTCGGCTGGCGAACCATTGATATCGATCTGGAGGTCATGGACACGCCGGACCATCAGGGCACGGCGATCATGAACTACGCGGACGAGGCCGTGCCTTATACCCGCGTGGTCGAATTCCGGCATTTCAACCCGGAGCGCCAGCACGGGAGCGCCAAGACGCTCATCGGCCGCGAGTATTCCCGTTTCGCAGGCCGCGCCGACGAGCCTTATTATCCGATCGACACGCGCAAGGATCAGGCGGTCTATCGCCGCTATCTCGACCGGGCGGGTGCGGAGAAAAACCTGCACCTCGGGGGACGGTTGGGAACCTACCGCTATCTCGATATGCATCAGGCGATCGGCGCCGCCCTTAAGGTCTTCGAAACCGTGCTCGAGCCCTATTTCGCCGGTCGGCTCGATTCCGTCTCGCGTTCGACATGACGGGCCGGGTTCTGAAGCCGCAAATCTCCGGTTTTCAGGTCGTCGCCGCCGATTTGCCATCGGCGGCTATCCGCTTCCTGAACCATTCGAAAGTACGCCGGATCCCCTGGTGCGGACCGATGCGGTGTTTGACCTATAGCGCCCTTTGCGGGCAAGGCATGCCGGCGGCATCGCCGCAACGCGACGCCGTGGGGATCGGCCTGGCGCTCGTTTCTTCCGACTGGCGCACCAGTTCTGCGAAGACAAGCGCGAAACTTCCCAACATGAGAAAGACGATGATCAGGCGTGCTACCGGCAATATGTCGGCCTCGTCTGGCTGGCGCATATCCCCTGGCATCGAGAACCGCGGGTTCATGCACGCATATCTGAACTGCCGCAGCGTCCTTTGCGTCCCGAAGTGACAAGGTCGTGCTGCGGGCGCCCCACGCCACCCATGCCGGCTAACATGATCGATCCGGCTTTACGAGACCTTAAGCCCGGCCTTAACCATCACATTCGCTCGCGCCGTGACATCAACCGCGACCGGCTGGTGCGCCGGTCCTGCCGCACCCTCGCCTCATGGGCTGACAGAGGCTCTCTTTGCAGACGTGCCTGCCCCATGCTACCCCGGCGCTGGCGCCAGAACCTGCCGGCGCCAATCGGTCGCGATCGGGGAGCCATGAGCACAGCCACCAACAGCATCGCCTTCGTCTCTTCCGACACAGCAGACGCCAAGGCGGCGCTGGATAGCCTGTCGGCGCGCTATGGCCAATGTTCGGTCGCCGAGGCGACCGTCGTGGTGGCGCTGGGCGGCGACGGCTTTCTGCTGCAAACATTGCGCGACACGATGGGTACGGGAAAAAAGGTCTACGGCATGAACCGTGGCACCATCGGCTTCCTGATGAACGAATACCGGTCCGGGGGGCTCACCGAGCGCATCGCGGCGGCGGTCGCCGAAACGATCCGCCCGCTGGAGATGCTGGCAACCACCTCGGATGGCGAACACGTCACGGCACTGGCGATCAACGAAGTGGCGCTGTGGCGCCAATCCTACCAGACGGCCAAGATCCGCATCAGCATCGATGACCAAATACGGCTCGAGGAACTGAACTGCGACGGCGTCATGATCGCGACGCCGGCCGGATCGACCGCGTATAATCTTTCCGCGCACGGCCCGATCCTGCCTCTCGACGCGCCGCTTTTGGCGCTCACGCCGGTCAGCCCGTTTCGTCCGCGACGCTGGCGCGGCGCATTGCTTTCCAACAAGGCGACCGTGCGCTTCGACATTCTGGAGTCGGAAAAGCGGCCGGTGAACGCGGCCGCCGACCACACGGAGGTCAAGGCGGTGACCTCGGTCACGGTGCGGGAATCGCCAACGGCCACCGCGACTTTGCTGTTCGATCCCAACCACTCCTGGAACGAACGCATCCTGGCCGAACAGTTCCGTTACTGAGCCGGCACAGTGACAGGAGGCCGGATTAGGCATCGCGATTAAGGTTACAACTTCACAATCGCGCCAATCCTACCCGTTTCTGTTGACAAATCGCGGGCTTGCGCCTAATCGCAATACCAATCTTGCAGGCGCGTGGCGCTTGCCGCGACGAATGACGTTGCGCTTCCCCGAACCAGCCAAAGACAGCAACACTTGTCCTCAGACACGACGATCGCTCAAGAAGCGTTGACCTTTTCAGACCTCGGCCTGTCGCCGAAGGTGCTTTCCGCAGTCACCGATGCCGGCTATCTCCAGCCGACGCCGATCCAGGCTGGTGCGATCCCGCACGCCTTGCTCGGCAAGGACGTGCTGGGCATTGCCCAGACCGGCACCGGCAAGACCGCGTCCTTCGTGCTGCCGATGCTGACCCGGCTGGAAAAGGGCCGTGCCCGCGCCCGCATGCCGCGCACGCTGATCCTGGAGCCGACGCGTGAGCTTGCCGCGCAGGTCGAGGAAAACTTCGTCAAATACGGCAAGAACCACAAGCTCAACATCGCGCTGCTGATCGGCGGGGTGTCGTTCGACGAACAGGACAAAA
The DNA here is from genome assembly GCF_000230995.2 of Mesorhizobium australicum WSM2073. NCBI lineage: Bacteria > Pseudomonadati > Pseudomonadota > Alphaproteobacteria > Hyphomicrobiales > Phyllobacteriaceae > Mesorhizobium > Mesorhizobium australicum. Next base: position 4,355,863 of record NC_019973.1, read on the forward strand.
AGCTGGAGCGCGGCGCCGATGTGCTGATCGCTACGCCTGGCCGTCTGCTCGACCATCGCGAGCGCGGCAAGCTGCTGCTCAACGGCGTCGAGATCCTCGTCATCGACGAGGCGGACCGCATGCTCGACATGGGTTTCATTCCCGATATCGAGCGTATCTGCGAGATGATCCCGTTCACCCGGCAGACGCTGTTCTTCTCGGCGACCATGCCGCCAGAGATCACCAAGCTGACGGAAAAATTCCTGCATGCGCCGGTGCGCGTCGAGGTCTCCAAGGCCGCTTCGGCGGCCACCAACATCATCCAGCGGTTGGTCAAATCGGGCTCGAAGCCTTGGGACAAGCGTGAAACGCTGCGCAACCTGATCAAGGCCGAGGATGCGGAGCTGAAGAACGCGATCATCTTCTGCAACCGCAAGATCGAGGTTTCGGAGCTGTTCCGCTCGCTGCTGAAATATGATTTCGATGCCGGTGCGCTGCATGGCGACATGGACCAGCGCGCGCGCATGCAGATGCTGGCCAATTTCCGTGACGGCAAGCTGCGCTATCTCGTCGCCTCGGATGTCGCCGCGCGCGGCCTCGACATTCCCGATGTCAGCCATGTCTTCAACTACGACGTGCCGATCCATGCCGAGGACTATGTCCACCGCATCGGCCGCACCGGCCGTGCCGGACGCTCCGGCAAGTCCTTCACCATCGCGACCAAGTCCGACACCAAATATATCGACGCCATCGAACGGCTGATCGGGACCAAGATCGAGTGGCATGACGGCGACCTGTCGACGGTGGTTGCCAGCGAAGGCGAGGACGATGCTCCGCGCCGCGGCAAAGGCGCGCCACGCCGCGCCGGCCGCAAGGACGAGGACCGCAACGACAGGGGCGGGCGCAAGAAGGGCGGCGAGCGTCGCGGCAGACACAGCGAGGAAGATGCCTCGGCCGTGGTTGCTCAGCCGCAGGAGCAGCCCGATGTGGCCGAGACGGCCGATATTGTCGAACGGCGCGCGCGCAAGGATGCAATCCGCTCGGAAAACACCGAGCGCAAATCGTCCGACCGCAATGAGCCCCGCGCCCCTGAGCGCGGCGACACCAGGCCGCAGCGCAGCAACAACCGCCCTGCCCGCCACCATCAGGAAGACAACGACGCCACGGTCGGCTTCGGCGACGACATGCCGGCCTTCATGCGCATCGTCGCCAAGGTCTGATTCCAGCCAGCAAGCCGCCTGGCCGGCTTGCCTTCTTTTTTGCCCTGCAGCCGACAGCAATTCGAGGAAAAGCCGCGTAGCGCTCTTCCGTCGCGAATTGCGTGGAAACAAGCAGGTGGGGCGATTCAGGCGAACGCTGGTCCGCTCCAGTTCACATCGGCCCGGACATCATCTTGGTCGGTTTTTCCAGCATCGGAAACTCGGCCTTGTTGCATTTCACCTTCGGGTTCGTCGGACTGAACATGCCGTTCGGATTGTCATCGAGCCAGGCGTGAAGATCGTAGTGGACGAACTCCTTCGGGATGAGCGGATAATGTCCCTCCATCGGGCCCATGAAGGTTTGACCGAACAGCTTCGGCGGCGCCTTGATGTCCGGGGTTAGCGGCACCAGCCATTCCACGCCGACCAACTTCAGGCCTTTCTTGGTCGGCTCGTAGATCAGGACGTTGGGCTTCATCGGGTCGAGTTTCTGGCCGACGCTTGGAACGTTGACGAAGTGGATGCCCATGGCGCCTTTCGGATAGTCCATGGAGCCGGGTATCTTTTCTCCGCTGTAGTAGACGCAGCCGACCGTCGAGAGATAGAGATCGCGGACGGCGGCGGTGTAGTCCTGATATTTGGCGAGCGATTTTTTCAACGCGTCCATGTCGGCCTTGTTGGCGTCCTCGGCATGAGCCGTGGCGAGGCCCAACCATGCACCTACAACACCTGTCAAAGCGAGGACGCCGCAGCGCCCAAGGCTGGCTGTTCTTGTCATGCATTCCTCCCAGATTTCTGATCTGGCCGTGCAAGACCGAGGCGGCGGCAAAGTCGTTGATTGCGCGGCCGATTAAACCGCCCCATCCCCTTTGGAACGCGGCAATGCTAATCCTTTCCACGGCTGCGGAAAAGAACTTATTAGATATTGCTAATTTTATTTGACTGCTGTCACGAAACTGGCACCGCCAGTATACGCCTGGATGAAAACGGCCCCCATTGGGGGCCGTTTAGCGTGACAAACACGGCCCTGCTCAGGTGAGCGGCGAAAGCTGAATCTCGACGCGTCGGTTCTGGGCCCGGCCCTCGGCCGTGGCGTTGGAGGCGACGGGCCTCGTCTTGCCAAATCCGGTGACGGCGAAGCGGCGCTGGTCAACGCCCTGGCCGGACAGATAATTGGCGACCGCCAGGGCACGGCGCTGCGACAGGTCGAAATTGTGCTGGTCGCCACCGGTCGAATCGGTGTGGCCGAAAACGTCGACCGTGGTCTGCTTGAACTTCTTCAGCACCAGCGCCACCGAATTCAGCACCTGGTAGAAGCCGGGCTTCACCGCGTCCTGGTCGGTGTTGAAGGTGATGTCGGACGGCATGTTGAGGATGATCTGGTCGCCGCTGCGGGTGACGCTGACGCCGGTGCCCTCGAGCTGCCGGCGCAGTTCCGCCTCGTTCTGGTCCATAGTGGCGCCAATGGCGCCGCCGGCCAGCGCGCCGATGCCGGCGCCGATCAGCGCATTGCGACGATCATTGCCGCCGGCAAGCAGACCAAGGCTGGCACCGGCCAGAGCGCCAAGGCCCGCGCCCGCCGCCGTGTTCGAAATCTTCTGGTCGCCCGTATACGGATCGGTGGTGGTGCACGCGGTCACGAGCAGAGCCGTCGCCATAACGACGAGCACGGTCTTCTTCATAGGATGGTCCCTCTCCAAGTCACGCCTTACGATGGCGCCAAATCAGCCCTTGCCGCGACTTGTAGCATGAAATGCGGCGAAAAACGGAACGGGAAAAGCGCCTGCCGATTATCCAGTTGGCCGCCCGGTGTGGCTACCAGAGATTCTTGCCGTCAATGACCACCACTTCGACTTTATCGAGATCGAAATCATCGAACAGCCGCGCGTTCACGCTGATCTTCGGATTGTCGAAATCCGGCTCGCCGGTCGACCAGTCCGGCGTTTCGGTGAAGGTGCCGCAGCCGCAGGTTGCGCAAAAACCATGCTTTACGGTTTTTGAGCCCCACTGATAAAAGGAAACATTCTTCAGCGGCGTGACGAGCTTGAACTGCGATGGGGTATAGTAGGCCCAAAGCGAGCCGCGTTTCGAGCAGAACGAACAGGTGCATTGCGTCACCGTCTGCGGCGCTTCCGACACCTCGAACATCGTCGCCTTGCAGTGGCAGCTTCCCTTGATGGCCATGAATATCACCTCTCCATTGTCCGCCGCCCAGGCGGCAAGGCACCATAAAGAAGCGATCCTGACAACTGGCCGTCAGCAGCCTTTGCGCCAATGCACTTCAACTGTCGGCGCGTCTCAAAATGAGCGCGGCGGCACGAACAGGCATATCGTCTTGCCGGCATCGAGACCGGCCTGATGCGCGCACCAGTGAAATTCGCCGTCAGGGCTGTCCTTGACGCGCTTGTCCGTCATCGGAACGACTTCGCCGGTACCGGCAATCACGTAGCCTTCGGGCTTTTCCAGGACTTCGCCGGTGTGCGTGGCACGACAGTCATAGTTGGCGCAGCAGGCGAACGGATAGCTCCAACCCTGCGGCTTTGCTGCCGTGGGCTTGGCATCATGAGCAAAGGCCGCAGGCGCGAACATCGCGACGGCAAACAGAGAAAACATAAGTCGGCCGACCGGTTGAACGGCTCGGGCCGATCTGGGCGTGGCAGCAGACATGGGACGTTCCTTTCGAGCGTCAAGCATTTCGCCTGCCCGTTCCCGGAACGTGTCTTCCCAGTGGCCGGATCATCAGTCGCAGATATGCCGCGTCCGGCCATAAATGCTTTTTGTCTCCCAGCATTTGGATGCTGGGCTGATTCCTTGGTCGGCGCAAGAAGCCGCTGCGCCCAGATATGAGCGCACGCCATAACACACTGCTACCGCTGACGAGATTCAAGCCAGGTAAGTTCCCGGCAGGCGGGGCATGCAAACAACGGGATTGGCCCGCAGTGGTTCCAGCCGCTCAAATCCAATCACATGCTCTTGATTGCCGGTGACAGTGCCGACGATCGTCCGCAAAGGAAAATCAGCCACCCTGCAGCCGAAGAAGGTATAAGCAGCCGGCCGAACGGCGAACATGCGCCGCGCTCGCTTTGGGAGGAAGAAAAGCCCCTTCCCGCACCAGAGCGATATGCCGAGTCGGGACCCAATCACCACGAACTTGTCGCGCCGCACCGGCGAACACTTGAGACCAACACCGGGCGCCGCACGACAATACGTCCGCTTTTCGAACGGCTTGCGATCATTGCCCGCGCAAGCAGCCTAATCCAGATCCGCCACCGCTTCGCCCGCGCCGCCCTCGATGCGTTGCGATAGCGAAGCTTCCATGAAGTCGTCGAGGTCGCCGTCGAGCACGCTCGAGGGGCTGGTGCTTTCGACACCGGTGCGCAGATCCTTGACCAGCTGATAGGGCTGCAGCACGTAGGAGCGTATCTGGTGACCCCAGCCGATGTCGCTCTTCGATGCCTCAGTGGCATTGGCCACCGCTTCGCGCTTCTTCAGCTCTTCCTCGTAGAGGCGCGAGCGCAGCATTTCCCAGGCCTTGGCCTTGTTCTTGTGCTGCGAGCGTTCTGCCTGACAGGCGACCGCGATGCCGGTGGCGATATGGGTGATGCGCACAGCCGAATCGGTGGTGTTGACGTGCTGGCCGCCCGAACCCGATGAACGATAGGTGTCGATGCGCACGTCGGATTCAGAGACGTCGATCTCTATCCTGTCGTCGACGACAGGATAGACCCAGACGCTGGAGAAGGACGTATGACGGCGCGCATTGCTGTCATAGGGTGAGATGCGCACCAGGCGGTGGACGCCGGATTCGGTCTTCATCCAGCCATAGGCATTGTGGCCCTTGATCAGCAAGGTCGCGGACTTGATGCCCGCCTCTTCGCCGTCATGCACTTCCAGCACCTCGACCTTGAAGCGGCGGCGCTCGGCCCAGCGCGTGTACATGCGCAACAGCATCGAGGCCCAATCCTGGCTCTCGGTGCCGCCGGCGCCGGCATGGATTTCGAGATAGGTGTCGTTGGCGTCCGCTTCGCCCGAGAGCAGCGTTTCCACCTGTCGGGCCTTGGCCTCGCCCTGCATCGAACGGATCGCGGCTTCGGCTTCGGCGACGACGCCTTCGTCGCCCTCTTCCTCGCCGAGCTCGATGAGACCGATATTGTCTTCCAGCGCCTGGGTCAGGCCCTTGACCGCCGCGATGCCTTCCTCGAGGCCCTGGCGCTCGCGCATCAGCTTCTGCGCTTCCAGCGGTTCGTTCCAGAGACTGGCGTCCTCGGCCCGCACGTTCAGGTATTCAAGCCGCTTTATGGCCTGATCCCAGTCAAAGATGCCTCCTCAGCAGGGTTATCGCCTGCCTGATCTCGTCGACGATATTCTGCGTTTCCGCGCGCATGGCCTGATGTTTTGTCCTGTTGCTGAAATGACGCTTCGGTCGGCGCGATACATAGGGACGGTGCCGCCATGTGTAAAGCGAAATGGGCCAGCCGGAGGCTGGCCCAACTGGACGCGTGAATTCGTCAGTAAAGGCCGCCGCCGCCGTCCTGGATGGCCTGGTTGGCCTGCGGCGACAGCGCGCCGCCCGAGGCGTTGGAACCATCGGCACCCATGCCGATCACCCAGTAGCTGTCGGCGGGGCCGGTGCCCGGCTTGAAAGCCTCGATGATGGTGCCCGCATCGCCCGAGGAGGAGCGCATGCCGGTCTTGCGGTTGATGGCGATCAGGTTCATGCCGTCAGGCACCTTGAAGTCGACATTGGGCGTGCCGTCCAGCGCCACACGCATGAAGTCCTTGAAGATCGGGGCGGCAAGACCGCCGCCGGTGGCGCCGTGGCCGAGGCCGCGCGGCGTGTCGTAGCCCATGTAGAGCCCAACCACGAGGTTCGGCGTATAGCCGATGAACCATGCGTCCTTCTCATCGTTGGTGGTGCCGGTCTTGCCGGCGATGTGGCGGCCAAGTTCCCCGATTGTGGCGCCGGTGCCGCGCTGGACGACGCCTTCCATCATCGAGGTGATCTGGTAGGCGGTCATCGGATCGAGCACCTGCTCGGAATTGTCGACCAGTTCCGGCTCGGGCTGGTTTTTCCATTCAGGAGCGTTGCAGCCTTCGCAGCCACGCTCGTCCTGCTTGAACACGGTCTTGCCGTAGCGGTCCTGGATACGATCGATCAGCGACGGCTTGATCGACTTGCCGCCATTGGCCATGATCGAATAGGCCGAAACCATGCGCATGACGGTCGTCTCGCCCGAACCCAGCGCCATCGGCAAATATGGCGCCAGATGATCATAGACGCCGAAGCGCTCGGCATATTCGACCACCAGCTTCATGCCCATGTCGTTGGCAAGCCGCACCGTCATCAGGTTGCGCGACTTCTCGATGCCGGAGCGGAGCGTTGCCGGCCCGGCGACGGTGCCGTCATAGTTCTTCGGCGTCCAGGTGGTGTTGCCGCTCTGGATGGTGATCGGTCCGTCCATGATCACCGAGGCCGGAGTATAGCCATTGTCGAGTGCGGCCGAATAGACGATGGGCTTGAATGACGAACCCGGCTGGCGCATCGCCTGGGTGGCGCGGTTGAATTCGGACTGCGAATAGGAGAAGCCGCCGACCATGGCCAGCACGCGGCCGGTGTGCGGATCCATCGCGATCAGTCCGCCTTCCACCTCGGGAACCTGGCGCAAGCTGTAGGTATTGTCGGAGCCGTCGTTCTTCTGGACGAAGATGACGTCGCCCGGCTTCAGCACGTCGGCCGGTGACTTGGCCTTGACCGTCTTGCCGTCGACCACATGGCGCATGGCAAAGCCCATGTCTTCCTTGCTGACGGTGCCTTCGACGCGTTCCTTCACGATATCGCCCGACGCCTGGCGTGCGGGCTGCAGGCCGATCGACAGCCCGGACGCCGAACTGTCGAGCACGACGGCCAGCGACCACTCGGGAACGTCTTCCAGTCCCTTGACGGCGCCCAGCGGCACACCCCAATCGCCGGAGACATCGATCGTCTTCAACGGCCCGCGATAGCCACGCAAAGTATCGTATTTCATCAATCCATTCTGCATCGCCTTGCGGGCGATGAGCTGGACCTTCGGGTCAAGGGTGGTGCGAATCGACAGCCCGCCCTCATAGAGCGCGTTCTCGCCATAGCGGGCGATGATCTGCCGACGGACCTCTTCCGTGAAATACTCGCCGGCGAAAAGGTAGGAGCCGCTGCGGCGCGGAGCAACGCCAAGCGGCTCGGCCTTCGCCTTTGCGCCCTCTTCAGGCGTCACGTAACCGTTCTCGACCATCTGGCCGATGACCCAGTTTCGCCGTTCAATTGCCCGGTCGGCGTGCTTGAAGGGATTGTAGTTGGCCGGACCTTTCGGGAGCGATGCCAGATAGGCGGCCTCGGCCACGGTCAGCTCGTTCACCGATTTATCGAAGTAGGTCAGTGCCGCACCGGCAACGCCATAGGCGTTGAAGCCAAAGAAAATCTCGTTGAGATAGAGCTCGAGGATTCGATCCTTGGAATAGGCCTGTTCGATGCGGAACGAGAGGATGGCCTCCTTGACCTTGCGTTCCAGGGAACGCTCGTTGGTGAGCAGGAAGTTCTTGGCAACCTGCTGGGTGATCGTCGAGCCGCCCTGCATGGGGCCACCCGAAACGTAAGTGATAACCGCTCTGCCCAAGCCCGTTATATCGACACCGGGGTGGCTGTAGAAGTTCTTGTCCTCAGCCGACAGGAAGGCAGCCTTGACGCGATCCGGGATAGCCTGGATCGGCAAATACAGGCGCCGTTCCCGCGCGTACTCGGCCATCAGCGCGCCATCCGAGGCATGGATGCGGGTGGTCACCGGAGGCTCGTACTTTGCCAGCACTTCGTAGTCAGGCAGATCCTTCGCTACATGGCCGATGTAGAGGGCAACGCCCGCCGCGGCCAGGAGGGCCAGCGTCGTGCCTATGCCGAAGAAATAGCCAATGAGACGAATCATACCCGCTCCAGTCCTTGGTTCGGGAATTTCCTAAACGAAGCCGCCTTTCACGCAAGCTTTCGAGCCGGTCCCAACCCGTAATCGAAAACCCATGTCGCCACCATGTGGACAAAATACGGCAAGCCCTGATTTCGCAGCCGCAAGCTCGAAATAAAAGCGCAGGGTGTTGTCATCGCGCAACGCCGCCTCTGGTTGCAGGCGCCGCCGGGCATTGTCAACCTCCGGTTCCAGCCCCGGCACGCGCGGAAGCGAACAATGCCACGGCATTGGTGATGCTTTGCGCTGCCTTGCCGCGCCACTCGGCGTCAAGCAGTTGCGCCTCGTCCTTGGCATTGGAGAGATAGCCGAGCTCGACCAGCACGGACGGCACGTCGGGGGCCTTCAGCACCTTGAACCCGGCCGAACGCTGCGGATTGTTGATAAGACCGACGCTGGTCGACAGCTGACCGACCAATGTGTGGGCAAAACTCATCGAGAAGGTGTGCGTCTCGCGCCGGATCAGGTCGATCAGGATGTCGGTCACTTCCTTGCTGTCGTTCTTGATGACCATGCCGGCGAACTGGTCGGACAGGTTTTCACGGTCGGCCAGCGCCTGCGCTTCCGGATCGGAGGCCTTGTCGGAAACGGTATAGACGGTGGCGCCGCGGATTCCCTTGACGCTGATCGTGTCGGCATGAATCGAAATCAGCAGATCGGCCTCATGCTGGCGGGCAATGCGGACTCGGTCGTCGAGGCGCAGATATTCGTCGGTATCCCGGGTCATGAAGACATCGTATCGGCCGGCGGCCGCGAGTTTGTCGCGCAGCTCCGCGGCAAAGGCCAGCGTGACGTTCTTCTCGATGGTGCCGTTCAAACCTTCGGCACCGCCGTCTATGCCGCCGTGGCCGGGGTCGATGACGACGGTGAATCGGTGGCCTGGATTGGAGACAGGCCCGGTTCCGACCCGGCCGCCCTTGTCGGTCGAAACCGTGGAACCGGTGGTCAGCGCCTGATTGGCAAGAGCGGCGTCGAACTCACGTTCGGAGGCCGCCGACATGTCGACGGCAAGGCGGTAGCCGGTTCCGTCCTCGTTCTTGAGCACATCGAGCTTGTCGACGGCGAACGGCCCCTTGCCGGTGAGGATCAGTCGCGAGACGCCCTCGCCGAGCTCGCCGAGCCGCACGCCCTTGACCAGGCCACGCGGCTTCAGATCCTTGGCATCGATGGCAAATCGGGTGTTCGCAAGATCGATGACAAGGCGATTGGGTCCGCGCAGCAGGAACCATTTGATGTCAGGCTCGCGATCGAAATCCATGACGATGCGCATCTTGGTGGCATCGCCGGCCATTTTGTAGCCCTTGGCCATGAGCGGAGCGTCGGCCGCATTGGCAACCATGGAAAAGGCTACAGGGGAAAAGACTTGGGAAATCGCCACCAGCAGCAGGAGACAGAAGGCACGGAGAACCTGGCCGCCAACACGACATCCCTTGTCTGTGAAGTCCGCCAGTCCCATCTTTCTTCCAGTCGCTCCCGGTTTGGCGCCAGGCGCCGGTTCGTTTCGTCAACATGCCGGTTAGGCCGCGAGCTCGATTAACGATTGGTATCCAGAGAAGGTTAACCAAGCCTTTTCACGCAAGGACGGGGCCAGGCTTACGCTACGGAACTGCTTTTTGCCGGCATCGGAAATCGGGGTTGCCTTCCAACCCGCCAAATCATAAAAGCGATGGTGGATCACTGCAATCCTGGAACCGCCCTCCTCCGCAGCTTCCTGCTACAGGGTCAGATGAAAGGCGGCTCCTTTCGCTTCACGCGAAAAGGCTTCAGGTGATTGCGACGAATTTCGCAGGTGTGCTCCCGTGGCGGGGGAATCGCCTGCGTGAGGAAAACGGCCGGGTTTGTTCCCGCGCCGGCTCTGTATGAGCAAACAAGCTGGTCCGGTTTCCGGGCTTTGGTTCAAAAGGTTCTGCTGGTGACGATGGCTTCAAGCGCAATCATGGAAAGGTCCGCATCAAACCGCGCCAATATGGCTGCGGGCGGCACCGCCATGACACGCAGGCAGCGTCCGGCGGACATTCAGACATCCGGCACCCACACACCAGAAACGCAGCAGCGGGCTTTGCCTTGCAAGCTGCGGCTGACGGCTGCCGGGAGGAAACGAAATAATGCCCAACAAAATGCTGATAGACGCCTCCCACCCGGAGGAAACACGCGTAGTCGTCGTACGCGGTAACCGTATCGAAGAATTCGACTTTGAATCCCAGGACAAGAAGCAGCTCAAAGGAAATATCTATCTCGCCCGTGTAACGCGCGTCGAACCCTCCCTTCAGGCAGCCTTTGTCGAATATGGCGGCAACCGTCACGGTTTTCTCGCCTTCAGTGAAATACACCCCGATTACTACCAGATTCCGGTCGCCGACCGTCAGGCACTGCTGCGCGCGGAAGCGCAGGAGGCCGAGGACGAAGAGAACGAGGACGGCGAAGGCGACGATCGCCAGAGCCGGGATCGTGGACGGCGCGGTCGCCGGCGCGGCGGCAAGCCCCGCGACCGTGGTGAAAACAGGCGCGATGCCGGCACGGCCGAATCCGGCGAGGCAAGCGAAGCCGCCGGCGAGGCAGACGAAAACAACGACAATGGGCCAGATGACAATGGCCCGGATGTTGTCGCCGAGAACATGGCTGACGTTTCCGGGACCACGGAACACGCATCCGACGCCTCGGAATACGCCGACGCATCCGAACAGGACGAGGTTTCTTCCGAACAGGATAAAGGCGAGACCAACGACGGCCCCCCCAAGTCGATCGCCGCGTCCGTCGAAGGCGACGTGATTTCCGAGCCCATCCCGCATGCCGAACAGGGCAGCGAAGCCACCTCCACCGACAATGATCGCGGCATGCTGGAGGAAGTATCCTCTTCCCATCCGGACGATCATGAGATCGAATCGGTCGGCGCCGAGGACGCGCTCGAGGAAGTGCGCAATCGCCGCAAGCCGGTGCGCCGCCAGTACAAGATCCAGGAAGTGATCAAGCGCCGGCAGATCCTGCTGGTGCAGGTCGTCAAGGAAGAGCGCGGCAACAAGGGCGCGGCGCTCACCACCTATCTGTCGCTCGCCGGCCGCTATTCCGTTCTGATGCCGAACACTGCGCGCGGCGGCGGTATTTCGCGCAAGATCACCAGCGCGGTCGACCGCAAGCGCCTCAAGGAGGTCGTCGCCGATCTCGAAGTGCCGCAAGGCATGGGCGTCATCCTGCGCACCGCAGGCGAGAGCCGCACCAAGGCCGAGATCAAGCGCGACTACGAATATCTGATGCGGCTGTGGGAGAACGTGCGCAACCTCACGCTCCAGTCCACGGCCCCTGCCCTCGTCTATGAGGAAGGCAGCCTGATCAAGCGCTCGGTGCGCGACCTCTACAACAAGGACATCGACGAGATTCTCGTCTCCGGCGAAGAGGGCTATCGCGAGGCCAAGGATTTCATGCGCATGCTGATGCCGAGCCACGCCAAGGTGGTTCAGCCGTTCCGCGACACGACGCCGATCTTCGTGCGCAACGGCATCGAGGCGCAGCTCGACCGCATGCTGCAACCGCAAGTGACGCTGAAGAGCGGCGGCTACATCATCATCAACCAGACCGAAGCGCTGGTCGCCATCGACGTCAATTCGGGCCGTTCCACCAAGGAGCACTCGATCGAGGACACCGCGCTCCACACCAATCTGGAAGCAGCCGAGGAGGTCGCCCGCCAGCTCAGGCTGCGCGACCTTGCCGGCCTGATCGTCATCGACTTCATCGACATGGAGGAGAACCGCAACAACCGCTCCGTCGAGAAGCGGCTGAAGGATCACCTCAAGAACGATCGTGCTCGCATCCAGGTCGGCCGTATCTCGCATTTCGGCCTGATGGAGATGTCGCGTCAGCGCATCCGCGCCAGCGTGCTGGAATCGACCATGAAGCCGTGCCCGCATTGCGGCGGCACCGGCCATGTCAGGTCCGATTCGTCGGTGGCGCTGATGGTGGTACGGGCGATCGAGGAGTTCCTGCTCAAGGATTCGCGAAGCCACATCACGGTGCGCACGCCGGCCGCGACCGCGCTCTACGTGCTCAACCACAAGCGCGGCACGCTGGTGGAACTGGAAAGCCGCTTCGGCCTGACGATCACCATCGAGGCAGACGATGCGGTCGGTGCCCAGCACTACGCGATCTTCCGCGGCGCGCTGGCCGAAAAGCCGGAAGGTTTCGTCGAGGTGCGCAGCCTGCCGGCCTATGTCGAGCCGGAAGAGCCCGAGGACGAGATCGTCGTCGCCGAGGAGGAGGACGAGGCGCCGGCCCAGGCCGAACAGCCGCGCCACGCGCAGCAGCCACAGCATCAGCAGCCCAAATCCGGCGAGGACGGCGAAGGCCGCGATCGCAAACGCCGCAAGCGCCGCAGGCGGCGTGGCGGCAAGGACCGCGACCGCGAGCATGGCGCCCCGACCGACGGCGCTTCCCTCGCCACGTCCGATGACGGTTTCTCCGCGCCGGAAGGCGCTGCGGACCATGGCGATGCCGAGGTGGACGACGAGGCTGCGGTCGCCGCAACCGGGACCGTCGAAACGGCGGAAGCGCCCGACGATGGCCAGGGCAAGAAGCGTCGGCGCGGCAAGCGCGGCGGCAAGCGCAACCGTCGCGAAGACGGTGAAGGCGAGACCGAGGCGGAAGCCGGCGAAACGACCGAGCCCGCCGAAGCTGATGCTTCGCTAAGCGAGCCTGTGTCGATCGAGCCGGTGGCTGCCACCGCCGTCGAACAACCCGCGGCTACCGTGAGCGACGAGGTGCCAAGCACCGAGAAACCCAAGAAACCGCGTCGCGCAGCCAAGCCGAAGAAGGCGGCCGCCGAAGCCGTCGCCGAGGAGCCGACCGCGGAACTGGCCGTGCAGGCATCCGCCGAAACGCCAGCCACGGCATCGGACGAGGCAGCGGCCGCCGAGGAGACGCCGAAGGCCCGGCCATCGCGCCGCAAGGCGGCAGCCGCTGATACGCCTGTCGTACCGGTGGTTTCCTCGACCGTCGCCGATGAGCCTGAAGTCAAGACCGAAGAAAAGCCGAAGCGTGCCGGCTGGTGGCAGCGGAAAGGCTTTTTCTAAGCTTTTCAAATCGTTGAATTGATTCTCTGACAAAGAATCCCGCGCCGATCGAATGAACGGCGCGGGATTTTTCTTATCGGCAGGTCACGTTTCTAAGGCGCGAAGATCGACCAGTTCATCATCCTGGCGAGCTTTTCCAGTGCGATCGAACCCAGCTTGGAATTGCCGTTGGCGTTGAGGCCAGGCGACCAGACGGCGAGCGAGGCGACACCCGGCACGATGCCCAATATGCCGCCGCCGACGCCGCTCTTGCCGGGGATGCCGACGCGGAAAGCGAAATCGCCAGAGCCGTCATAGTGGCCGCAGGTCAGCATCATGGCGCCGATGCGCCGCGCCCGCTCCGCCGACACCACGGAATGCCCGGTTGCCGGGTTCTTGCCGCCATTGGCGAGGAAGCGACCGGCCATCGCCAATTGCCGGCAGCTCATGGCGATGGCGCAATGGTGGAAATAGACGCCCAGCGCCAGTTCCGGTGCATGATGGAGATTGCCGAAGGATTTCATGTAATTGGCGAGCGCGAAGTTGCGGTAGCCAGTGGCACGTTCGGAAGCCGCGACCTCGCGATCGATGATGATCGTCTCGTCGTCGGCGAGGAACTGGATGAAGCGCAGTATCTCGCCGATCGCCTCGCGCGGCTGGTGACCGGCAAGCAGGATGTCGGAAATGACGATGGCACCGGCATTGATGAACGGATTGCGGGGAATGCCGTTCTCATGCTCGAGCTGGACAATCGAGTTGAACGGGTTGCCGGAGGGCTCGCGCCCCACCCGCTTCCACAGCGCATCGCCGACATTGCCGAGCGCCAGCGTCAGGGTGAACACCTTCGAGATGCTCTGGATCGAAAACGCCTGGTCGGCATCGCCGGCCACGAGCGTGCGGCCATCATTGGTAACGGCCGCGATGCCGAATTTCTTCGGGTCGACCTTGCCCAGTTGGGGAATATAGGTCGCGACATCGCCGCGATCGGTGCGTTCCGCCATTTCCGCCGCGACTTCCGCCAATGCTTGATCAAGTTTGGGGGCCTGTTCGACTTCCGGCATGACGCTACCTCAACCAGCGTTCGATGCGCGCCATCGCCTCGACCATGTCGTCGTGGCTGCCAGCATAGGAAAACCGCATCGTGCGATGCCCCGCCCTGGTGTCGAAATCGCGGCCGGGTGTCGCTGCAACATGCGCCTCGGCCAGCATCCTGCGGGCGAAGACCATGCTGTCATTGCTGTGCCGGGTGACATCGCAAAAGGCATAGAAGGCGCCATCCATGGGCGCCGCCAGGGGAAAACCCAGCTCCGGCAAACGCTTAATCAAGAGCTCGCGATTCCAGGCATAGCGTCCCTTCACCGCCTCCAGTTCCTCGGTTGCGGCAAAAGCCTCGATCGCCGCAATCTGCGACAGCTCCGGCGGCGAGATGTAGAGGCTCTGGGCGATGCGCTCGACCGGCCGCACGAGTTCTTCCGGCAAAACCATCCAGCCGATGCGCCAGCCGGTCATGCAGTAGTATTTCGAGAAGGAGTTGATAACCGTCACGCTGCCGCTGAAGGCGAGTGCCGTGGTGTCGGGGGCGCCATAGGCCAGCCGATGGTAGATCTCATCGGAAATGACGGCGATGCCGAGCGATTCCGCCGTGGCGACCAGCGTCGCCAGTTCGTCGACTGGGATGACGGCGCCCGTCGGATTGGCCGGACTTGCAAACAGCACACCCTTCAGCGGCGCCTCGCGATGCGCGGCTTCCAGATGGCTAGCATGCAGATAAGCCGCGTCGCCGAGCTCGATTTCGACCACGTCGATGCCAAGGGCTGCCATGATGTTGCGATAGGCGGGGTAGCCGGGCGCGGCGATGGCGACCCGGTCGCCCGGGTCGAACATCGCCAGGAAGGCGAGATTGAAGGCCGCCGACGATCCGGCGGTCACCGCGATCCGGCCGGGGTCGACATCGAGGCCATAATGATCCGCGTAATGCCCGGCGATCGCCTTGCGCAGCGGTGCCAGACCCAAGGTGTCGGTATAGCCTATGCGTCCAACCTCCAGCGCCTTGGCGGCGGCGGCGCGAACCCGTACGGGCGCTGGATCGGATGGCTGGCCGACCGCCATGGAAATCACCGGTATGCCCAGGACCTTCAGCCGGTTCGCTTCGGCCAGCACATCCATGGCGTGGAACGGCTCGACATTGCCGCGATGGGAGAGCGAAACGACCATTTTTACCCCTGTCCCGAGGATTGAGCGCGCCAGGTCCTGACGCATGCGCCGCACAAATGCCCGATTGATGTGAGGATCACAAGTTGAGGAAGTTTTTCAGGCGCCGACTTTTCATCTTTCGCCCGCTCGTCTACCAGTGGACACATTATGTTGAGCCGACCCAGATCGACGATTGCCCGGGCAGCGCGTGTCTTCGCGACGGTTTCGCTTGCCGCCGCGGTTGCGGTTGCCGGTTCGCAGACCGCCTTCGCCCAAGGCGTGCCAGTGGTCCGCGACGCCGAGATCGAAGCCCTGGTGCGCGATTATGCACGGCCGATCTTCAGGGCCGCCGGGCTGGCGAATGACGGCATCGACATCGTGCTGGTCAACGATTCCAGCTTCAACGCCTTCGTCACCGGGCGCCGGTTGTTCATCAACACCGGCGCGTTGATGACGGCTGAGACGCCGAACGAAATCATCGGCGTCATCGCACACGAAGCCGGGCATATCGCCGGCGGCCACCAGCAGAAGCTGCGCGACCAGCTCGAACGCGCCAAGACCATGGCCATCATCGCCACCTTGCTCGGTGCCGGCGCGATCGTTGCCGGTGCGACCACGAACAGCCGCGGCCTTGCCGGCGCCGGCATGGGCGTGGCGGCCGGCGGCGGCGAGATGGCGCAGCGCAGCATCCTCGCTTACCAGCGCACCGAGGAAATCACGGCCGACCGCTCGGCC
The DNA here is from genome assembly GCF_000230995.2 of Mesorhizobium australicum WSM2073. Taxonomy (NCBI): domain Bacteria; kingdom Pseudomonadati; phylum Pseudomonadota; class Alphaproteobacteria; order Hyphomicrobiales; family Phyllobacteriaceae; genus Mesorhizobium; species Mesorhizobium australicum. The sequence continues at coordinate 4,371,997 of NC_019973.1, forward strand.
ATCACCTATCTCAATGCCACCGGCCAGTCCGGCATGGGCATGCTGAAGACCTTCCACCGCTTCCAGACCGCGCTATCGCTGTCGGGCGCGCAGGTCGATCCCTACCGGATCAGCCACCCGATGCCGCAGGACCGCATCGCCAACCTCGAGGTGCTGGTCAAACAGAGCCCCAATGTCGACAAGATCGACGCGCCGGCACTGCAGCAGCGCCACGACATGATGCGGGTGAAGATTGCCGTCTACATGGAAGGCCAGGCCGCCGCGACGCGACTGATGCAAAAGATGCGGGGCAGCATGGCGGCGCTGTACGGCGATGCCCAGTCGGCCTATCTCTACGGCAACATCGCCGCGGCGCTCACCAAGACCAACGCCCTGATCAAGGCGCAGCCCAAGAATGCCTACTTCCAGGAGCTGCTCGGCGATATTCTGATGAAAGCCAACAAGCCCGCGGATGCTGCCGACGCTTATTCCAAGGCGGTCAGCCTCGACCCGGCACGGTCCGGCCTGCTGCCTGTCTCGCTTGGCCAGGCGCTGATGGCGGTCGGCACGCCAGACTCGCTGAAGAAAGCTGTCGTGCAGATCAACAATGGCCTGGGCCGCGACAAGGAAAACTCCACCGGATATCGTTATCTGGCGCAGGCTTACGGGGAGCTGGGAGACATACCGGGCGCGGAGCTTGCCACCGCCGAAGGCCATTTCTATTCCGGCAACTACAAGGATGCCAAGATCTTCGCCATGCGGGCGCAACAGCAGATGAAGCGCGGCGAGCCGCGCTGGATACGCGCCCAGGACATCATAAACTACAAATCGTCAGGCAAGAGCCAGTAATCTCATGAACCTTCCGGCCGCGTGCTGCGACACAGCCAGACCGGAAAACAGGCAGAAGGAACGACAACGATGAAAAAGGCACTGCTGCTGGGCACCACGGGGGTTGCGGTCGCCCTTGCCATGCTGGCTTTCGGTTTTGTGGCCGGCAGTCCGCAGGTTGCGAAGGCCGGAACGGCACAGGCTGTCCAGACGGCTCAGCCTGTCCAGACGGCGCAGCCTGTCCAGACGGCGGCCGATACCAAAATCGACCGCACCGAGGTCGAGGGAATCATCCGCGACTATCTCCTGAAGAATCCGGAAGTGCTGCTGGAAGTGCAGGACGCGCTCGAGGCCAAGCAGAAGGAGGAACAGCGGCTCGCGGCACTGGGCGTCATCAAGAACGCCAAGGACCAGATCTTCAATTCCACCTTCGACGGCGTCGTCGGCAACCCGAACGGCAAGGTCACGATCGTCGAGTTCTACGACTACAATTGCGGCTTCTGCAAACGCGCCATCGAGGACATGCGGGCGCTTACCAAGTCCGATCCGGACCTGCGTTTCGTGCTCAAGGAATTCCCGATCCTCGGCCCGGATTCGCAGAAGGCGAGCGTCGTCTCGATGGCGTTTCACCTGATGATGCCGGAGAAATACGGCGAGTTCCACAATGCGCTGCTCGGCGGCCAGGGGCGCGCCACCGAGGCAACCGCGATCAAGATCGCGCTTTCGCTCGGCGCCGACGAGGCGACATTGCACGAGAAGATGAAGGACCCATCGATCACCGAGGCCTTCACCAAAACTTACGATCTTGCCAACAAACTGCAGATCACCGGAACCCCGTCCTACGTCGTCGGCAACGAGGTCGTGTTCGGGGCGCTCGGGCAGGAAGTGCTTGCCGAAAAGATCGAGGCGGCGAAAGCCGCGCTTTGAGCGGCAAGCGGTTTTCTTCACGGGCGCATTTTCGGCCTGTTGTGGACAGTGAAAGAACGCACTTGCGCTCTTTCCGCGGGCGACTATGCCCGGTATAGAGGCCCAGCGCGCCGGCTTGATGCCGGCGCCGGAAAAGGTCGGTTTTTTTGAAAACGGTTTTTGTCCTGAACGGTCCCAATCTCAACGCACTCGGCAAGCGCGAGCCGGGCATCTATGGCGGCAAGACGCTTGCCGCCATCGCTGACGACTGCAAGCAGGCAGGTGCGTCGCTTGGGATCGAGATCGATTTCCGTCAGTCGAACCATGAGGGCGATCTCGTCGACTGGATCCAGGAGGCCGGCGACAAAGCCGCCGGCATCGTCATCAACCCAGGCGCCTATAGCCATACCTCGATCGCAATCCACGACGCCATCCGTTCGATCGCGCCATTGCCGGTTGCCGAAGTTCACCTTTCCAACATTCACGCGCGGGAACCGTTCCGCCACGTCTCCATGGTCGCGCCGGTCGCTGTCGGCATGATCTGTGGCTTTGGGCCGCTCGGCTACACGCTGGCGCTGCAAGCGCTCGCCGCACGCCTATGACCGGCCAACAAACAGAAGGCTCGAAAATGTCGATAAAGAAGACCGGTGTTGACCAGCAACTGATCCGCGATCTGGCGGGCATACTGAACGACACCAACCTGACAGAGATCGAGGTGGAACTCGGCGACCTGAAGGTACGGGTGTCGCGGCAGGCGCCCGCCGTTCACGCGATTGCGGCCCCGCAGCCCACCTATGCACCAACGGCAACCCAGCCCGCGGCCGCCCCGGCGGCGGTCGACGTGTCGAAAAACGCGGTGACCTCGCCCATGGTCGGCACCGCCTATCTGGCGCCGTCGCCGGACGCAAAGCCGTTCATCGAGGTCGGCCAGAAGATCAAGGAAGGCCAGACGCTGCTGATCATCGAGGCGATGAAGACGATGAACCAGATCCCCTCGCCGCGCGCGGGCACGGTGACGGCGATCCTGTTCGAGGACGCGACGCCGGTGGAATACGGCATGCCGCTCGTCGTGATCGAGTAGAGCGGACCTGATGTTCCAGAAGATCCTCATCGCCAATCGCGGCGAAATCGCGCTCCGGGTGCTGCGCGCCTGCAAGGAGCTTGGCATCCAGACGGTGGTGGTGCATTCGACCGCCGACGCTGACGCCATGCATGTCAGGCTCGCCGACGAAAGCGTGTGCATCGGTCCGCCGCCGTCGCGCGACAGCTATCTCAACATCCACCAGATCGTCGCGGCCTGTGAGATCACCGGCGCCGACGCCGTGCATCCGGGCTATGGCTTCCTGTCGGAGAACGCCAAGTTCGCCGACATTTTGGCGGCGCACAACATCACCTTCATCGGCCCGTCCGGCGACCACATCCGCATCATGGGCGACAAGATCGAGGCCAAGCGCACGGCAAAACGCCTCGGCATTCCGGTTGTGCCCGGTTCCGACGGTGCGGTGACCGAGGAAAAAGAAGCCAGGCGCATCGCCGCCGAGATTGGCTATCCCGTCATCATCAAGGCGTCGGCCGGCGGCGGCGGACGCGGCATGAAAGTAGCGCATACGGAGGCAGACCTCGAAATTGCACTGCAGACGGCACGCTCGGAAGCGGGCGCGGCCTTCGGCGACGACGCGGTCTACATCGAGAAATACCTGGAGAAACCGCGCCACATCGAGGTGCAGGTGTTTGGCGACGGCTTCGGCGGCGGCGTGCATTTCGGCGAGCGCGACTGCTCGCTGCAGCGGCGCCACCAGAAAGTCTGGGAAGAGGCCAATTCGCCGGCGCTCAACGCCGAGGAGCGGTCCCGCATCGGCGGTATCTGCGCCAAGGCGATCGCCGATCTCGGCTATTCGGGCGCCGGCACCATCGAGTTCCTGTACGAGAACGGCGAGTTCTATTTCATCGAGATGAACACGCGCCTGCAGGTCGAGCATCCGGTGACGGAAGCGATCACCGGCATCGATCTGGTCCACGAGCAGATCCGCGTCGCGTCCGGCGGCGGCCTTTCGGTCAAGCAGGAAGACATCAAGTTCAACGGCCACGCCATCGAATGCCGTATCAACGCCGAGGATCCCCGCACTTTCACCCCCTCGCCCGGCACGATCACGCATTTTCACACGCCGGGCGGCCTCGGCATCCGCGTCGATTCCGGCGTCTATTCGGGCTACAAGATCCCACCCTACTATGACAGCCTGATCGGCAAGCTGATCGTGCATGGCCGCAACCGCGTCGAATGCATGATGCGGCTGCGGCGGGCACTCGACGAATTCGTCGTCGACGGGATCAAGACGACGTTGCCGCTGTTTCGCGATCTCGTCGGCAATGCCGACATCGCCAATGGCGACTACGACATCCACTGGCTGGAAAAATATCTGGCCAAGGGCGAATAGCCTCAACTTGCCGCTATAATGACGCGATGACCCGTCCCTACGCGCCAGGCTATCGCATCCCAACCGACCTTCTGCTCAAGGCATACGCCTCGGGCGTCTTCCCCATGGCCGAAAGTGCTGGTGACCCAGAAGTCTTCTGGGTGCGGCCGGAGACGCGCGGCATCATCCCGCTCGATGATTTTCACACCCCCAAAAGCCTGAAGAAGACGATCCGCAGGCACCTGTTCGAAATCCGTTTCGATTTCGATTTCGAGGCGACGATCGATGGCTGCGCCGAAAAGCGCGAGGAGCGCCGCTCTACCTGGATCAATGCGCCGATCCGCGAAGCCTATGTGCAACTGCACCGCATGGGTCATTGCCACTCGGTCGAGGCCTGGCGCGAGGGGCGTATGGTCGGCGGCCTCTATGGCGTCTCGCTCGGGCGGGTGTTCTTCGGCGAAAGCATGTTTTCCAAAGAGACGGACGCGTCGAAGACCTGCCTAGTGCATCTCGTCGAGCGCCTGAAGGCACGCGGCTTCGCGCTGCTCGATACGCAGTTCACGACAGAGCACCTCAAGCGTTTCGGCGCGGTCGACGTGCCGCGCTGCAAATACGAAAAGATGCTGGCAGATGCGCTGAAAGGCGAAGCAGTCTTTTTTCCGTAGGATCAGGCCCTACTTGGGCGGCGCCTCGATCGGCGTCTGTGCATGAAACATCATCTTCCAGCCGTTGACGCGATGGACGTAGCCGGTGCTGACCAGCGCCGCATAGGGCTCGCCATTTTCGCGCGTCGCACGCGCTTCATAGGTCAGCATGACGATATCGCTGCCGGGTTCGATTATTCCCTTGAGTTCGATGTCGAGGTCGCGCCAGCGGTTGGGTTTGGCTGCGGTCTTGGCCAGATCGGCATTGTCCATGGCCTGTGCCATCTGTGGAAATGCCACAAGGCATTCGGTGTCGACATTGGCAGCATAGTAGGCAGTGTCGCCCGTCCAGAACCCCTTTTCGAGCTCCAGCAACTCGGCCTTGTTGGCCATGATCCGCTTGCTGTCCGACATTGGCGTATCCTCAACGCGCGTGGTGATGGTCCAACGCGCGCCAGCCATGGCGGTTCCAAGAGATCAGTTGGTGTCCGTCGTATCCGGTTCCACGGCGTCGTCGGGCTGTGCCGCGTCCGGAGCGACCGAGGGCGTTGGCTTGGTCGCGGCTGGCTTCGACGCGTCGGCTTTCGCCCCATCGGCCTTGGTCGCGCCACTCTTGCCAGCATCGGGCGCCGGCACATCCGACTTCTGCTTGCATTCCTTCAGCCAGACGTCATAGACGGCATGTTCGACGGCGTTGAGCCCCGGACTTTCCGCAAACATCCAACCGGTGAAGATACGGCGGATCTTGCGGTCGAGCGTGATCTCGTCGACCTCGACGAAAGAATCGGTTTTCGGCTGTTCGTTCTGCGGCCGGGAATAGCAGACGCGCGGCGTGACCTGCAGGGCGCCGAACTGCACCGTCTCGTCGATATAGACATCGAAGGTGATGATGCGGCCGGTGATCTTGTCGATGCCGGCGAACTCGGCGACCGGGTTGGTGATGCGATCCGATCCCGCGGGCGCCGCCGGCGCCGGGGGAGCGGGTGCGGGTGAAGCCGCAAAGGCGATGGTGCTGACGGCGAGGCTGGCTGCTAACGTCAGGCCGCCCGTCAATATCGGGTTGAAAAAGCTCATGCAGGGGTACCGGTGGTTCGCGCCCAGGTGATTCCGTCGATCGCCAAGGCTAGTCGCCGTTTTCTGATCAGCAAGCAGCTAAACACCAATTGTGGCGATAAAGGACCGGCCTGCACCTTACCTTTGCAACTCGCGCCGTTACGAGCCCGGCGTCCAGGCGTCGTAGTCGCCGGTGACCTGCGGGCGGTGTTGATTGGTCAGCACCGAGCCCTTCGGACGATAGGCCGATGGCGTGCCGGTCAGATTGGGTAAATGCGGCTTTTGCCAGTCGCGCGGCCGGTAGTCATCGCTGGGGGGAGCGATATCGACACGATGGTGAATCCAGCCGTGCCAGCCCGGCGGAATGGCCGAAGCTTCCGAATAGTTGCGGTAGATGACCCAGCGACGCGTGCGGCCTTCCGAATCGATACCGCCTTCGTAATAGACATTGCCGGCCTCGTCCTGGCCGACCCTCTTGCCGTAGCGCCATGTGTGCAGGCGCGTTCCCAGCGTCTGGCTGTTCCACCAGGTGAAAAACTGCGTCAGGAAAGTCTTCATCTCAGAACCCTCGCGCTGGCGGCGCCCGTTTCCTGCTTATGGCGTCAGGCCTTCGGGAAGGCAAGGGTTTTGCCACGAGGAGCGCGCAAATGGCGCGCCAGGGGCCCGACACCAGCCTGTGATCCCCGGGGGTGACCGGATGCGCGCTTGCCAAGCCTTGCCGCTCTTTCTAAAGCTCTGCGCGCCCATGCGAAAATCCTGTCCCGCTGGGGCTGAAGGAGGCGACGATTGGCCACGCAATTGCCGACCACCGATATTCGCGTCGGCGCCGACCTGATTCGCCGCCGCAAGGGCGGCACGCCGATCGTCTGCCTCACCGCCTACACCTATCCGATCGCCCGCCTGCTCGATCCCCATGTCGACCTGCTCCTGGTCGGCGACAGCGTCGCCATGGTCGTGCATGGCCACGAGACGACGCTGGGCGCCTCGCTGGAGATGATGATCGCGCACGGCCAAGCCGTGATGAGGGGCTCGGCCCGGGCCTGCGTGGTCGTCGACATGCCGGCCGGCAGCTATGAGGGGTCCGCCGTGCAAGCCCTGGCCTCGGCACGGCGCATCGTCGGCGAGACCGGCTGCCAGGCGGTGAAGCTCGAAGGCGGCGTCGACATGGCTCGTCAGATTGCCGCGATCGTGGCCGCCGATATCCCGGTCATGGGCCATATCGGCCTGCAGCCTCAATCGGTGAAAAAGGATGGCGGCTACAAGATCAAGGGCCGCACGGACGAGACTGTAGCCGCCCTGATCGCCGACGCGCTGGCGGTCGAGAAGGCCGGCGCGTTCTCGGTGGTCATCGAAGGCACGATCGAGACGGTCGCCGCCGACATCACCCGCCGCATAGCCATTCCAACCATCGGCATCGGCGCCAGCGACGATTGCGACGGCCAGATCCTGGTCGTCGACGACATGGTCGGGCTGACGGTCGACCGCGTGCCGAAATTCGTCAAGCAATACGCCGACCTGCGCAGCGTGATCACGCATGCCGCGGAGCGCTACGCATCGGAGGTGCGGGATCGCGTTTTCCCCGGGCCCGCCCACGTCTTTTCAAAAACCAACGGCGGGGATGACGCGTGAGCCAGCCCCATGTCGTCGACAGCGTTGCCGCGCTTCGCGCGCGAATCCGCGACTGGCGTCGCGACGGACAACGCATCGCCATGGTGCCGACCATGGGCGCCTTGCATGACGGGCATCTTTCTCTGGTCAAGATCGCTCTCGAAAGGGCTGATCGTTGCGTGGTGTCGATCTTCGTCAACCCGACGCAGTTCGCACCGACCGAGGATCTCGACAAGTACCCGCGCCAGTTGGCCCGCGACCTCGACATGCTGGCCGCGGTCAAAGCCGACCTTGCCTTCACGCCCGGTGTCAGCGAGATGTATCGCGCAGGCTTTGCCACGAAGATCTCGGTAGGCGGCCCGTCAGCCGGGCTCGAAACGGACTTTCGCCCCACCTTTTTCGACGGCGTCGCCACAGTGGTGGCCAAGCTTCTCCTGCAGGCTGCACCCGACTTCGCCATCTTTGGCGAAAAGGATTACCAGCAGCTTTGCGTCGTCAGGCAGCTTTGCCGCGACCTCGACCTGCCCGTCGAGATCATCGGCGCGCCGACCATACGCGACGCGCATGGCCTCGCCATGTCGTCACGCAACGCCTATCTCGATGAAGCCGACCTCCAGATCGCTCGCCAATTCAACGTCATTCTGCGCAAGGCAGCTGCTGCGCTGGCGGCGGGCGCAGGACAGGAGGAAACGATCGCCGAAGCAAGCCGCGTCTTGGTCGCGACCGGCTTCCAGAAGGTGGATTATGTCGAGGCCCGCGAAAGCCTGACACTCACGCCATGGCGGCGCGACCGCGCGGGCCGCGTTCTCGCCGCCGCCTGGCTGGGAAAAACCAGGCTGATCGACAATGTGGAAGTTCCCGCCGCCTGATCGGCGTTGGCATTCTCAATCAAGGTCGAAGGCTCGCCCTGCCGATGCCATGGCACGGGGAGCCGATCCGCTGATAAGTCACCGCCGCGTTCGCGCTGGCCAGACTTTCATCCGTCTGGCTTCTGGCTCCCAGCCTATTCCTCGGTCGGCATATGCAGGTACATCGACTGGATGCCGACCCTGCCCGGCCCGGTGAAGCGGTTGACGATGAAATTCAAGTTGGCACCGAAGAAGCCGCTCGACAGCCGGTCGATCTTGGTCTCCATCCTGACCGAGGCATCCTTGAACAGCCAGCCGCCGGGCTCGATGTCTATGATCTCGCCCGGAGCGAGCGTCTTTTCAAAAACGTTGCCATAGCCGTGCAGCCAGACGATGCCGTCACCGGTATCGCCGCGAAACCGGTCGATGAAGAAGCCGCTCTGGCCGAACAGCATCGTCGCCAGGCCGCGTACACGCTCGAACGTGTAGTCGACATTGCTGGTGGCGGCTAGAAACTGGTGCTCGCGGACCTGGATCTCCTCGCCTCGCCGCAGGTGAATCGGCACGATGTGACCCGGCCCATCACGGCTGAAGGCGATGATGCCCGCCCCCGACGCCTCGGTGACGAAGATTTGCATGCCGGCCATCATGCGCTTCAGCGCGCCCTTCAGCGATTTCAGGCCGATGGTGATTGTGGAATTCTTCCACAGGAGGATGTGGTGCTCGAAATAGACAGGCATCCGCGTCACATCGACGGAAAGCACGGGCACCAGTTCACCCGCTATGTGATAGGTGACGCCACCAAAGGTTTCGTCCGACACCTCGGTCGGCATCAGTTCCGGCAGACTTGGCATGGTTCCCCCCAAAGCCATCCCGCGTGTGTCGGTTTATTCCGGCTTCACACGGGTCGGCCTAGGCAGCTTTGGTGCCGGACACCGGGGCCGTCAAACGAAAACAGATCCCGCGACGCGCGCTCGCGCGAAGGTGATCACGCCGCCACGGTGCTCAGGCGGCAAGTACCCGTTCATAGATCAGCGCCGGGATGGCAGAGCTGGCGGAGCCGCAATTCTCGGTGCGGCCGATCTGGACGAAGCCGTTGGCCTGATAAAAGGCAACGGCGCGGGTGTTCTTCTCTTCCACTTCGAGCCGAATGCGGTGAGCTTCCGGAAAACTCTCGATGATCTCGTCGAGGAGCATGCCGCCGATACCGCGGCCCTGCAGCGAGGGAAGCACATAGAGCTGCCTGAGCATGACCACGCCGCCGCCATCGACGGCTTCGGCAAACGCCATGCCGCCAATGCGCTTGCCGTCATCGGCAACGAGGAACTCGCTGTTCGGCTTTGCCAGCCTGGCCTTCAACGAGGCGATGGAGTGCCATTCATTGGTGATTTCGGTGACCCGCTCAGCGCCATAGATGGCGTCATATGTCGCATGCCAGGTCTCGACCAGCAACGCCCGGACGGCTGCGAGGTCGCGATCCCCGGCGGTGCGAACGAACATGCTTTTACTCGATGCCCAGCTTGGCCTTGACGAGGTCGTTGACGGCCTGCGGATTGGCCTTGCCGCCAGTCGCCTTCATCACCTGGCCGACGAACCAGCCGGCCATGCTGGGCTTGGCCCGAGCCTGCTCGACCTTGTCGGGATTGGCCGCGATCACCTCGTCGACCGCCTTCTCGATGGCTCCGGTGTCGGTGACCTGCTTCATGCCACGGCTTTCGACCAGCTGGCGCGGATCCCCGCCCTCGTTCCAGACGATCTCGAACAGGTCCTTGGCGATCTTGCCGGAGATGGTGCCTTCCTTGATCAGATCGATGACAGCGCCAAGCTGGTCTGGCGAAACCGGAGCGGATTCAATGTCCTTGCCGGCCTTGTTGAGAGCACCGAGCAGATCGTTGATGACCCAGTTGGCGGCGAGCTTGCCGTCGCGACCGGCCGCCACCTTCTCGAAATAATCGGCGATCGGCTTTTCCGACACCAGAATCGCGGCGTCGTAGGTCGAGAGGCCGAGCGAGGAGATCAGCCGCAGCTTCTTGTCATCGGGCAGTTCCGGCAATTCCTTGGCCAGCCTATCGACATAGGCCTGGTCGAATTCCAGCGGCAGAAGGTCGGGATCGGGGAAGTAGCGATAGTCGTGCGCCTCTTCCTTGGAGCGCATCGAGCGCGTCTCGCCCTTGACGGCGTCGAACAGCCGCGTTTCCTGGTCGATCCTGCCGCCGTCCTCGATGATGGCGATCTGCCGGCGCGCCTCGTAGTCGATGGCCTGGCCGATGAAGCGGATCGAGTTCATGTTCTTGATTTCGCAGCGCGTGCCGAATTCGCCACCTGGCCGGCGTACCGAGACATTGACGTCGGCGCGCAACGAGCCTTCGTCCATGTTGCCGTCGCAGGTGCCGAGATAGCGCATGATGGTCCGCAGCTTGGTCACATAGGCCTTGGCCTCATCGCCGGAGCGCATGTCGGGTTTCGACACGATCTCCATCAGCGCCACGCCGGAGCGGTTGAGGTCGACATAAGACATGGTCGGGTGCTGGTCGTGGATCGACTTGCCGGCATCCTGCTCCAGGTGCAGGCGCTCGATGCCAACCTCGATGTCCTCGAACTCGCCCTGGCGGTCGGGGCCGACCGAGACGATGACCGTGCCCTCGCCGACGATCGGCTGCTTGAACTGCGAGATCTGGTAGCCCTGCGGCAGGTCCGGATAGAAATAATTCTTCCGGTCGAAGACCGACTTGTGGTTGATCTGCGCCTTCAACCCCAGGCCGGTGCGGATCGCCTGCTTGACGCATTCCTCGTTGATGACGGGCAGCATGCCTGGCATTGCCGCATCGACAAGGCTGACATTGGCATTGGGCGCGGCACCGAAAGCGGTCGAAGCGCCGGAGAACAGCTTTGCTTCCGAGATGACCTGTGCGTGCACCTCGAGACCGATGATGATCTCCCAGTCGCCGGTGGCGCCGGATATCAGGCGTTTTGCGTCAGGGGTGCGAGTGTCGATGATGCTCATTGTGGCCTACGGACTGAAGTGCATTAATGCAACTTCGCTAGTGCAAACCGCCAAAAGAGACAAGCGCAAAGCCGTGGGCGCAAAGCCGTGGGCTGGCCTCTTCGACCGCTTTCGCCTGTATCCGTTCGTCTCAATGGAGAGTGGATGTCCACTTACGCTCAGTCCCGGTGAGGCCCTGACCTCGTAGCGAGGCAGGGCAGAAAACCTGAAACCCCGTGCCGCGAAGCTTCGCGGCGGCGGTATTTCTCGTTTTCCGGGAACTCTTCACATGGATATTTCGCGCATTGAACAGCGCATCCTGCACCTGCTCGCGCAGGGTGGACGCATTGAAATCGAAAAGAACGACAAGAAACGGATCGCCTCGGTCAAATGCCTGACCCGCGACGGCTGGCATTACCCCGGCGTCGATCCCGACCTGTTTCGAAAATTGAAACGCAAGAAGGCGGTTTCGTCGTCCGGCGGCGGGCCCTACCGCATCACGAAGCGCGGGCTCGAACTCGTTCGCTCCGAACTCGACAACAGGTAGCCTTGGTGCCGCCGGCCGGCACCCGGCCGGTAGTTGCCGGCCGCTCAGGCGGTAGCGATGTAGGCCCGGATTTCCTCGGCCTCGCGCTCGACGTCCTCGATGCGGCGCTTGACCACGTCGCCGATGGATACGATGCCATCGAGCAGGCCGTCCTTTTCCACCGGGAGATGGCGGAAGCGGCCCCTGGTCATGATCTCCATCACCTCGTTGACGGTGTGGTTTTCGTTGCAGATCTTCACCTTCGGCGTCATCGCCGAGCGCACTGCTATATCGAGGGCGGCACCGCCTTCCCTGGCTACCACGCGCACGATGTCGCGCTCCGAAAGGATGCCGACGATCTTGCGATCGCCATTGGTGATGACCAGCGCGCCGATCCTGTGCTCGGCAAGGATGCGGATGGCTTCGCTCAGTTTTTCGTTCGGCCCGAGCGTCAACACGTCATGGCCTTTTTGCTCGAGAATGGCCTTAACCGTCATGGCGTCCTCCTCTACTTTGCCAACCGGTTCCTGCCTGACCGGCTTTCACATAAGAGTGAACATCGTGCGCCGTGATCGGTTGCATTTCAAGCCCGGTCGGAGGTCTCCCATTCGGGCGCTTGCCATATCCCGTCGAACCAGCGCAGGCCGAAGAAGCCCGCGACAAAGCCGCCGATATGGGCCTCCCAGGCGACCTGGCCATCCACGCCGGGCGCGAAGCCGAGAAGGCCGGTGGCCAGATTGATGATCATCCACATGGCCAGGAAGATGACGACGCCGCGCGAGCGCAGCACGACCCCGACCGGCAGCACCGGGCCGGCGAAAGCAGCCTTGCCGGCCGAGCGGTCGGTGCGGAAGCCAAAGCGCGCCGCAGCCCCCATCATGCCCGATATGGCGCCCGATGCGCCGACCAGCGGCGCTTCTCCGTACGGATGCATCGCCCAGAAGAGCGCCACCGAAGCCAACCCGGTGGCGGCAAAGAACAACGCGAACCGAAGCGCGCCGAGCCGATTGGCCAGCGGCGAGCCGAAGGCGGCAAGCCAGACCATGTTGATGGCGATATGGGCAAAGCCGCCATGCATGAAGGCATAGGTGAAAGGCCGCGTGAAGAGAAACCAGTCGAACCCGTACCGGCCGGTATAGAGGACCGGAATGAAAGCTCCGTCATAGAGCAGCGTCATCTGCTGGGCGTCGTTCAGCGCATATTGCTGCAGCAGGTAGACGACCGCGCAGATGCCGATCACCGCCAGCACGATCGGCGGCAGATTGAACGCCGGCTCACGCACCGGTGGCGGCATGGTCTCGGCCGGTTCGGGCTCGGACGGATTTTGCTGTTCGCTCATCTGCAATCGCACTCGATGCTGGTTCGACGGGGCTGGTTCGACTGGGCTGGTTCGGTCTGGCGAGCATCTAGATCACCGCCGATGGAACCGCAAACGGCGAATCGTCCCGCTCCGAATCAAAGGGGCGAATCAAAAAAGAAGCCGTCCAAGGTTTCCCCTGAACGGCCGGTCGAGCCCCTGCTCCCCTAAAACTCTTGACTGAAGTGCTGCCGATCGTCGCGAAACGACCGCTTCTGGAGTGGTTTTGGTGTGCCACGCGGCGGCCCCGGGCGCAACGTAAACCAGTTGTTAACCTTAACGGCCCCGACCCGTGAACAAGTGTTAACGACGCTGGCACGCTTCCTGCTCCCCAACGCATGTAGGTCATCGGAGGGCGCCCTTCTGTTCACCGATGGGACATCAGACGACAGAATGCGCGGAGCTTTGTAGTATGAACCAAAACGGATCGATCACGCTGTTCCACTATTGGAACCGCCTGCGTGACGGACGCCCCGCTCCGAAGCGATCGGAAGTCGAGCCGGCCGATATCAAGTCGCTGTTGGCCGATACGTTCATCCTCGAAAAGGACACGCGTGGGCAGCCTGTATTTCGCCTGGCCGGCACCAGGCTCTGCGCCTCCTACGGCCGCGAACTCAAGGGATTCTCCTTCCCGTCGCTGTGGCGGGAGAAGGACCAGAGGCTGGTTTCGCGGCTCATTCACGGGGTTTTCGAGCAGAAATCGGTCGTGCTGATCATTTTCGAGGGCTTCAGCCGCAACGGCCGCTCCAACAAGTTCGAATTGCTCGCCTTGCCGCTCGACGGCGGCATCGAAAATCCACGCTGCCTCGGCGTGATCAGCGCCGTGGAGAAGCCGTTCTGGCTGGGCGCGGATCCGATCACCGACGCCTTGATCGATTCCATCCGCGTCATCGACCCGGAGAAGGAACTGCTGAACAGCCGTCCGGCGATCAACGTTCCCTCGCTCGTTCCCGACGAGATCGAGGCGCCCGAAACGATCTCCGCGCTCGGCCGTGCCCGCCGCATCCGCCATCTCGTCGTTTTCGATGGCGGGCGGGACGAATAGTTGACGATCGCATGGTCTTGCAGGCTCGTTTTTCCCCTTTGTTAACCCGATTTGTTGTAGTTCTCTGCTGAAGTTCCTCGCATCCACGCGCGGGAATGCCAAACGGGGTGTAGGCAGTCATGAGGTCAGCGGCGGTCGACTACGCGCCGTCCCAAGCTGAAAGGCGTAACTTTCAGCGCGTCCGGGTCAAAATCTACGGACGTTTCATGCTGGAGGACCGCACCGAGCACCCATGCCAGGTGGTGGACATGTCGCCCGGCAACGTGGCGCTTCGCACCGACCGCATCGGCATGCCCGGCGAGAAAGTCATCGCCTATATCGACCATATCGGCCGCATCGAGGGTGTGCTGACACGCACGCTGCCGGATGGCTTCGCAATGACGGTGATCGCGTCCGACCGCAAGAAGGACAAACTCGCCGCGCAGTTGACATGGCTTGCCAACAAGCACGAACTCGACCTGCCGGAAGACCGCCGCCACGAGCGCGTCTCGCCCCGCAACCCGACCAGCGTGCTGCAGCTCACCGACGGCCGCCAGTATCAGTGCCGGATCATCGATCTGTCGCTGTCGGGCGCCGCGATCGAGATCGACGTGAAACCGGCGATCGGCGTCCAGGTCATGCTCGGCACGATGCGGGGTCAGATCGTCCGGCATTTCGAAGATGGCGTCGCCATCGAATTCGCCGTCATCCAGCGCCCCGAGACGCTCGATTCCGAATTCAACACGCCGCGCGCCTGATCGGCCGCAAAGCATGCCCGTCAAGCCGGCCCTCGCGGCCGGCTTTTTCGATTTCGGGGTGCGGCGATCGATAGGTCTTGGATGGCAGGTCGCCATAGTCGGAAATGGTCCGCGGGAGGCCGAACTTGCCGAAAACCCCAGCGCAGCAATCCAACCAATTCAATACTAAAATGATTCAAATTTTATGTTTATTCTATAGGCGTTTTACTTAAAATCTACTTCGGGCCTTTGCGTCGAATAAATCCAGATGTGGCACTGTCTCCTTCGAACGGGGAGACTGAACAATGAAAAAAACGAGGGGCAAGCTGTTGCTGATGGCAATGGCGATGCAGCTTTTCGCCTGGGGATCAGCATATGCCGCGGGACCGGCCTATATGCATACCGGCGGACGCACGACGCAGCCTGTTGGCCACTATGAATTCTGCCAACGCATCCCCGGCGAATGCAACGAGAAGACCGCCAAGGGGGCGCCTGTCGACCTGAGCCGCAAGCTCTGGGCGACGATCGTCAGCATCAACAATTCGGTCAACACCCGCATCAAGCCGCGCACCGACATGGAAAACTACGGTGCCGAGGAATACTGGGCCTACCCGGACAATGGCTATGGCGATTGCGAGGACTACGCGCTGGAAAAGCGCCGCGAGTTGATGGATGCGGGCGTGCCGGCCGGTGACCTCTTGATGACGGTTGCGCGCCAGCCGAATGGCGACGGCCACGCGGTGCTGACCGTGCGCACCAGCCTCGGCGAGTTCATCCTCGACAATCTTGAGACCAAGGTGCTGTCCTGGACGGATACCGACTACACCTATCTCAAGCGTCAATCGACGGAGAATTCCGGCGTTTGGGTGACGATCAACGACGGCCGTTCCGACGCGGTCGCCAGCGTCCGCTGAGGACGCCAATGAGATCAGGCGCGTTGCACGACGCGCTTAACGAGAAACCCGGTCGAGTCCCCACCCTCCCCGTCCCCAACGACCGGGTCAAAGGAGCCGGCCCCGTCCCCGGGCCGGCTCCGCCATTTCTGGGAAGACATCAGTACATTGTGGTATAAATTTCCACAGGCGGAAGATCGAGATATTATCAGTCGGCAACTCCGCCTTCTGGACCGCAGCCGATGCAGGAAATTCCGGAAGATCGATGCGAACGCCATCGTCTGTTCAGGGCGATCGACGATGCCTTCAAGGCTGGCGACTTCGTGGCCCTCGGCACCGCCCTGGGTCGTTCGCCCCGCTGGTTTGACGAGCGCATGCCGTTTGAGCTCGGCCTTGGCCATCCGCTCGAATACGCGATCTACTGGAGCCCGCTTGCCTTCGTCGTGGCGCTGCTCGACGCCGGGTCGAGCCCAAACTACGACGATCATGCCGGATTTCCATCGATCATCGCGGCGCTGTCCACCGAGCGCGCGGACAAGCTCGACATCATCCGCATCCTCATCGATCACGGCGCCGATGCGGACATGCGAGGTGTCAACGACTGGACGCCGCTCCATCACGCCGTGGCCATGCGAGACGCCGAGGCGATCCGCCTGCTTCTTGCCGCCGGCGCGGATCCCTCTTTGAGGACTCGCATCGACCACTGCACGACAGCGCTGGAAGAAGCAGAGATTGCAGGGTTCGAGGTGGGCGCGTCGCTGCTGCGGGCAGCCCTTGCGGAGCGCTCAACCGGCAGCCGGGATTAATAGGCGCCGGTGGCCGACGGCATGCCGGCCGAGACCTCAGACCTTCTTCAACCCGAGCTTGAAGCGCCTGGCGTTGGCGACGTAGTGCGCGGCCGAGGCCCGCAGCCGCTCGACCGCCGCGTCGTCCAGCACCCGGATCGCCTTGGCGGGCGAGCCGACGATCAGCGAATTGTCCGGAAATTCCTTGCCTTCGGTGACCAGAGCGCCGGCGCCGACGAGTGAATTCTTGCCGATCCTGGCGCCGTTGAGCACGATGGCGCCCATGCCGATCAGGCTGTTGTCACCAATCGTGCAGCCATGCAGCATGGCGCGATGGCCGATCGTACAGCCCTCGCCGACGGTCAGCGGAAAGCCGGGATCGGTGTGCATGACGGTATGTTCCTGCACATTGGTGTCGGCGCCGATGACGATGGGCTCGTTGTCACCCCTGATGACGGCGCCGAACCAGAAGCCGGCATTGCGGCCGATCCTGATGTCGCCGATCAGCGTCGCATCGGGCGCGATCCAGTTCGAGTCCGCGTCGGCGAAGCTCGGCTCCGTTCCATCGATCGCATAAAGCGGCATTGTCTGTCTCCGATTCGCCTCAGCCTGGAAACCCTAGGAGACCGACAGCCCAGGAAGCAATGGCCAGCACGAC
Organism: Mesorhizobium australicum WSM2073; assembly: GCF_000230995.2. Lineage (NCBI taxonomy): Bacteria > Pseudomonadati > Pseudomonadota > Alphaproteobacteria > Hyphomicrobiales > Phyllobacteriaceae > Mesorhizobium > Mesorhizobium australicum. Next base: position 4,389,240 of record NC_019973.1, read on the forward strand.
GATGCCCAGCGCCAGCGACCAGGCAATAGCGGTGCAGCCGCATGACAGGAGCGCCACTGTCGAGATGCGGTTCGCGCGCCTCGCGTCAAGCGCATCGTTGACCAGCATGAACGGCCCGGCGCCCGCGGTCACAGCCAGCGAGCGCAGCACATGGGCAGGCGATACATAGGGTTCGGTGAAGGCGACCTTGCGACCCGATACCAGCTCCATTGTCGAGCCCGCCAGACCGCAAACCGTCAAGCCGACGATAAAGGCGAACAGCAAGAGTTCCATCTGGGCCACATTAACCCTCCATTTACCATGAAATCGCACAGTCGTTTCAGGAAGTCTGCAAGGGCCGTGCCGTGCGAAGTGTGCCGTCAAGGGACACTTGGACCGCGGACACCCGGATGGCCGTTTGGCGGTGGAACGAGGACCGAGATGAAGCAGGCAGCGATCGCCGACGGCCCGAAACTGACCGTGGTCGATTCCATGCTGATGAAGCGGGTGTTCTACGCGTTCGCGGCTCTGGCCTTGCTGTCGATAGCCATCAGCCTTGGCGGCAAATGGTTCGGCCGTTCCATTGCCATGGCCGGCTACACCGACGACGCGACCGTGCGCGAAGTGGTGATCGGCAACAACGTCATAACCGTGCCGGCCAATTTCATCCGGTTCGAGCAGGCCCGGCGCGACGGCGTCGCCACGCGCCTCGACCTTTATATGCGCTATCCCCAGATGGACGGCTACAGCGAGGCGTCGCGCGATGATTTCAATCACGCCGGAGCCAACAGGAACATCATTTTCCTGTCCTTCGAGCAGCAGATGATGTCGCGCGACATGAGCGGCCGGTTCGGGCCGATCTACAGCGCGCTCATCATCCAGCCCGGCATACCAGGCCCCGGCGGCACGACGGTCTACGGGTTCAATGAGAAATCAGGCTACCTGAACGAGGTGCTGGTCGTCGGCAAGCGCGCGGGCACCGACCCTTTCGTGGCCCGCTGCCTCAGCGGGCCGAGCGCCGGCGAATCGCTGGCGCCCTGCGAGCGGGACATCCATGTCGGGGACGATCTCAGCCTTACCTATCGCTTCCCAAGGGAATTCCTTGGCGATTGGCAGACGCTCGACCTGGCAATCACGGCCAAGGCGAGGCGAATCCTCAAGACCGGACATTGACAGGCTAAAGAGGCCGGCCGCGCTCGATGCGGCCTGCCGTGGCATTGCGGGCTCAGGCCAGGTCGATGTCCAGGATCGCCATCGAGAAATTGTAGTCGCCGTCGTCCTCGTCCTTGAAGACGATGCCGAGGAATTCGTCACCGACATAGACCTCGGCCGAATCTTCCTTGCGCGGCCGTGCCTTGACCTCAAGCTTGGGGTTCTGGAAGACGCGCTTGAAATAGGCGTCCAGCTTTCTGATTTCGTCCGGCTTCAACAGTCTTCTCCGATCATCGGCTTGCTCGTTTGAACGGCGCTTCTGGCACGTCGACAATGGCGATGTAAAGGCAAGCCGGCCTTATTGCACCGGAAGCGGCAGCGCTGCCGGGCATTCATCCGGGGCAACTGCCGGCAAATCAGATATCGAAACTGATGACATGGTCCATCTTCTGCGACGGCAGAAGCTGGTCCATCTGGCGCGAAGGCTGGTCGCAGCCGGTCTCGCCAACCACGCGGGCCGGTACGCCGGCTACCGTCTTGTTGTGCGGCACAGGCGACAGCACCACCGATCCGGCGGCAATCTTGGAGCAATGGCCGATCTCGATGTTACCGAGAATCTTGGCGCCGGCGCCAATCAGCACGCCGTGGCGGATCTTGGGATGGCGGTCGCCACCGGCCTTGCCGGTGCCGCCCAGCGTCACGCCATGCAGGATCGACACGTCGTCCTCGATAACCGCCGTCTCGCCGACGACGAGGCCGGTGGCGTGATCGATGAAGATGCCCTTGCCGATGCGCGCGGCCGGATTGATGTCGGTCTGGAAGACCGCGGACGAACGGCTCTGCAGGTAAAGCGCGAAATCCTTGCGGCCGTGGTTCCACAGCCAATGCGCCAGCCGGTGGGTCTGGATGGCATGAAAGCCCTTGAAATAGAGCACCGGCATGATGAACCGGTCGCAAGCCGGGTCGCGGTCATAGTAAGCCTGTATGTCGACGCGCACCGTGGTCGGCCAGTCCTTGTCGTCGGCGAGCATCGACTTGAAGGTCTGGCGGATGAGATCGGAGCCGATATCCTGATGGGCAAGCCGCTCCGCGATCCTATGGATGACAGCCTCTTCCAGACTCTCCTGGTTGAGGATCGTGGAATAGAGGAACGCGGCCAGCAAGGGATCGCGGTTGACCGCTTCCATCGCTTCGTCGCGGATCGAACGCCAGATCGGGTCGACCGGCTGCAATGCGCTTTGGCGGGAAATGCTGATGCTGTTCATCGACGTCTCGTCCTGCGTCCTGCTAGTCTGCCTGCCATCTGGCCGCACATATAAGCCAGTTCATAGCATGATTGAACTCAATTTTCCTTAGTGCTGTGTCAAATGGATTTGGTTCGCGGGAATTCAAGCAGCCATGGAAAACGAACCCTTGATCGACGATGCCCTTAAAACCGAGCTTTCGGTCCTCTACAAGGCCGGCGATCGCCCCTATCACAACCTCGCCCATATCGAAGCGATGCTGGGTCTGGCCGGCGACTATCGAACGCTTCTGGACGACCCGGAGGCCGTCGAAGCGGCGATCTGGTTCCACGACGCCGTCTACGACAGCAGGGCCAAGGACAATGAGGCGCAAAGTGCCGCCCTTGCCGAGCAAAAGCTCGCCGGCCGCATCGATGCCGGGCGGCTGAGCCACGTCAGCGCAATGATCCTCGCCACCGCCACGCACCAGGTGCCGCTGTTCGACGACGTTGCGGCGACGCGCGACGCCAGCTTGTTCCTCGACATGGATCTTTCGATCCTGGGTGCCGCACCGGATGCATTCGACGCCTATGAACGCGCGGTTCGCCGCGAATATGGCTGGGTGGAAGAGCCTATGTGGCGTGCCGGGCGCGGTGCGGTGCTGAAAGGCTTCCTTGCCCGCCCGCATATTTTTCACACGCAGGAGTTCCGGCAGCGCTTCGAGCCGCAGGCAAGGCGGAACATGGCACGGTCGCTGCAGGCCTTGACCTGATTTAGATCATTTTCGCGACCCGAGACGCTCGTCCCCCAAACGCCGGAGCCTCAGAGCGGATTTTCGGCATAAAACTCCAGCACGCGCTGCTTGAAGGTCTTGTCCCCGACGGCCAGCATATGGTCCCTGCCCTCGATGTGGAAGGCCCTGGCGTTCGGCATCAGCGCCGCAAGCTCGTCCGGCGATCCGCCAATGTCGTCGGTGGTACCGACCGCGATCAGCGTCGGCTGGGCGATGCGGGCAATATCCTGCTCATCAAGCAGTTCCCGTGAGGTCACGATGCAGGCGGCAAGCGCCCGGCGGTCGCTGCGGGTCTGGTCGGCGAAGGCGCGAAAAGAGCGACCGCGCGGATGGGTGGTCGCGGCCGGATCCTCGGCCAGAAGGGCGGCCGCGATCGGATCCCAATCGCCTACTCCATCGATCATGCCGATGCCGAGGCCACCAAAAACCAGCGTCGCCACTTTGTCCGGGTCGGACAGTGCCAGGAAGGCCGCGATGCGCGCGCCCATCGAATAACCCATGACATGGGCGCGCTCGATGCCGAGATGACCGAGCAGGGCTGCCGCGTCCGAAGCCATTTTCGCCGGTGTATAGTCGGCCTCCTCATAGCTCTTGGATGACGAGCCGTGGCCGCGATTGTCGAAGGCAATGGCGCGGTAGCCGGCATCGTTGAGCGTCTTGAACCATCCGGGCGACACCCAGTTGACATAATGGCTCGATGCAAAGCCGTGGATCATGAGCACCGGATCGCCCTCGCCCGATGCCGGCTGGCGGTCGAGGAAGGCTAGATCGAACCCGTCATGAGAGAAAAACTGCATCGGCTACACCACCATCGGCATTCAGCCGCCGCCACTTGGCGCATCGCCCTTGTCCGCCGGCGGCGAGCTCGGACCGGAGACCGTGCCGATCGCCGGATGGCTCAACAGATTGCCATATTCGATGCCGTTCCTGGCGGCCGTGCCGGCCTTGAGTTCAAGTACGAAACGCACGGGTACGCCAGGTGAAATGACGGCCTCGGACTGCGGTACGCCCTGTTTGACAGCCCGGATCTTGCCGTCCTGACCAATAAAGATCAGGTCAAGCGGCATCGACGTGTTCTTCATCCAGAAGCCGACCTGTTGCTGGATCGGAAAAACGAACAGCATGCCATGGTCGTCCGCCATCTCCTGGCGATACATCAGCCCGGCCTCCCGCTCCGCGTCGGTGTCAGCGACTTCAATGGAAAACGAGCGATCTCCGTTTTTCGTCGCCACAACCAGCGGCGCGGGATCGACGGGAAGGACCATGGCCCGGCCATCGGCCGCGCTGGGTACCTGGAAATAGAAGAATGCGGCGGCGGCGACCATGACGGCAGCCACGGCGCACATCACGCCCGCCGTCAGCCCGTTCCTGTGTGTCATATGAAATCCTCGGCCGGATCGCCCTAGTGCGAAACCGGCAAGGTGCCCATATCGGGGTGAATTTCGGCGGCCATAAGGCCTTTGTCACCGCGGCCGAAACGGACAAGCACGACCTGCCCTGGCCGAAGCTCGGTGATGCCGTAGCGCCGCAAGGTCTCCATATGGACGAAAATGTCCTCGGTGCCCTCGCCGCGCGTCAGAAAACCAAACCCCTTGGTGCGGTTGAACCATTTGACCAAAGCGCGTTCGAGCCCGCTCTCCGGAGTCACCGAGACGTGGGTGCGCTGCTCCTGCATTTCCGCGGGATGGACGGCGGTGGTGACATCCATGGAAAGCACACGGAACGCCTGCAGCCCGCGCTCACCCTGCTTGACAAGGCAGACCACGCGCGCGCCTTCCAGGGCAGTCTGGAAGCCGTCCCGTCGAAGGCAAGTCACATGGAGGAGGATATCGCCCGAAACACCGTCATCGGGAAGGATAAAGCCATAGCCCTTGGCCACATCGAACCATTTGATGGCGCCGGCAATCTCGGCCAGGTCGGCATCGCCGCCTTCATCGTGAGACAAAGCGTCGCCAAGGGTATTGGCCCGCCCCGTCAAAGAGGCCTTTTCCCCCATAAGAATGCCCCCTTTATTCAAGAACACCGCAACTGATTCTTGACACCAGATTAACACCGCGGCTTCCGGTGTGTGCAAGACCTGACGTGCCTTTTTTCACGGTTCATTGCGGGAATACCGGATTTGTTCTTTGCCGGCACCGCTTGCCGCCTCACGATTGCCCTTTGACCGGGCCGACCCTATGTTGCGCCGCAACCCAACAGATCGAGGAAAACACATGCGCTATCTGCACACCATGGTCCGCGTCGCCGATGTCGATGCCTCACTCGATTTCTACTGCAACAAGCTCGGCCTGAAGGAAGTTCGCCGCTATGAAAACGAGCAGGGCCGCTTCACGCTGATCTTCCTGGCCGCTTCGGAAGACGAGCAGAGCGGCATCAACGAGAAGGCGCCGCTGGTCGAACTCACCTACAATTGGGATCCGGAAGACTACAAGGGCGGGCGCAATTTCGGTCACCTCGCCTATGAGGTCGACGATATCTACGCCACTTGCCAGCATCTGATGGACAATGGCGTCACCATCAACCGGCCGCCGCGCGACGGCAACATGGCTTTCATCAAGTCGCCTGACGGCATCTCCATCGAGCTTCTGCAAAAAGGCCCAGCGAAGGCCAAGGCCGAGCCGTGGGCATCGATGGCGAATACCGGAAGCTGGTAATCGATCACCTTTTCGAGTGGCCGGCGGCCACTCGATGGTGTTTGGCGAGGTTGTGCCTATCTATGCAGCCATGGCGCCTGCCCGGAAGAGCGGCGCCTCGTATGAGATTGAGCTTCGGAGAACCTTCATGCCGACAAGCCATGCCAATGTCGCCACGGCCCATGCAAGCCGCTATCTGCAACAGCTGTGCAAGCATTGGGCGCACAAGTTTCCCGTCGAGTTCGACCCCAACCACGGCATCATCGACCTTTCACTCGGCCGTACGGTCATGGACGCCGACGGGGCAGCGCTGCACATCACGGTATCGACCGACGAGCCCGCTTCGATCGAGCGCCTCGAAAGCGTCGTTGCCGACCACATCAAGCGCTTTGCGTTCCGCGAAGAACTGGCCTTCGACTGGAAACGCGCCGAGGCGGCATAGTTCGTTCATGCGTGTCGCCGCCGCGCATTTCCGGCGAGACGCATGGATCAATCGCTGCCGGACTTGCCCGCCATCTCCAGCAGCGCCAGCACCGAACGCCAATTGCGTGCCGTGCCCGGCACTTTCAACGTGCGCGGAATGAGGTTGGCGAACACCGATTTGCCGAGCCCGTCCGGCGCGCTGAGGTAGAGCACGTCGCCCTTGACCTCGAAACGCTCGGGACCAGTGCACTTTTCCGCCAACCGCGCCACCTCGTCGGCGGTCGGCTCACGCTCCAGCGCATAGGCGTGGAGCTTTGTGTGGTCGGCGGCCGCTTCCGGATATGGATTTTCGCGCACCAGCCTTTCGAACCATTTGAAATCGCGCACCATGATGCGCGAATGGAAACCCCATTTTGTCTCGAAGGCCGCCTCGATCCGTTTGGTCAGCGCGGCCGCATCACCGTTGTCGGCCCGGAACACGACATTGCCGCTCTGCACATAGGTGGCGACATCGGAAAAGCCGAGATCCTCGAAGAAGGCCCGCAACTCCGCCATCTTGACGATGCGGTTGCCGCCGACATTGATGCCGGAAAACAGGGCGATGAAGATCTTTCCGCTCATATGATGAACCCGGCCAATGTCTCGTTTTCGGTGATGTCCTGATACTGGACGCCCTCGGCCCCGAAATTTGCCTCAAGGAGATCGAAATTGCGCCGATCCTTGGTTTCGATGCCGATCAGCACCGAGCCGAAATTGCGCGCCGACTTCTTCAGATATTCGAAGCGGGCGATGTCGTCGTCGGGACCCAGCATGTCGAGGAAGTCGCGCAGCGCGCCCGGCCGCTGCGGAAAACGGATGATGAAGTATTTCTTCAGGCCCTCGAAGCGCAGCGCCCTTTCCTTGACGTCCGGCAGCCGCTCGAAATCGAAATTGCCCCCAGACACCACGGCGACGATGGTCTTGCCCCTGATCTCCTTCCTGGAAAAATCCTTCAGCGCGTCGATCGCCAGCGCGCCGGCGGGCTCCAGGACCACGCCTTCGATGTTGAGCATCTCGATCATGGTCGCGCAGAGCCGATTTTCCGGGATGAGCCGCACGCTGTCGGCGGCAAACTCCTTGAGATAGCGCAAAGGTTCGCGGCCGATCTCGGCCACCGCCGCGCCGTCGACGAAGTTGTCGACCTTGGCGAGCTTCAGCCGTTTTCCCGCGGCGAGGCTCTCGCGCAGGCTCGGCGCGCCGGCCGGCTCGCAGAAGACGAAACGCGCCTCGCGGCCCTGATCGGCGAAATAGTGCGTCACCCCGGCGGCGAGCCCGCCGCCACCCACCGGCAGCATGACGATGTCGGGCATGCGCCCGCCCGGCATCTGGTCCGCGATCTCGTAGGCGACCGTCGCCTGACCCTCGATGATATCCTTGTGATCGAAGGGCGGCACCATGTGGGCACCGGATCTTTCGGTGAATTCGAAGGCGGCGCGGTAGCAGTCGTCGAAGAAATCGCCGACCAGCCTGATCTCGACGAAATCGCCGCCAAACAGCCTGGTCTTGTCGATCTTCTGCTGCGGCGTCGTCACCGGCATGAACACCACGCCCTTCTTGCCGAAATGGCGGCAGACGAAGGCGAAGCCCTGCGCGTGGTTGCCGGCGGACGCACAGACAAACAGCTCGGCCTGGTTGCCTTCGCCAAGCGCCTTGCGGAAGAAGTTGAAGGCGCCACGGATCTTGTAGGAGCGCACGGGGCTCAAATCCTCGCGCTTCAGCAGCACCCGCGCGCCGGTCTTCTTCGACAGATAGTCATTTTCCTGCAGCGGCGTTTCCGGGAAGATCTGGCGGATCGCGGAGGCGGCGGTGGCGACGCGCGAGGAAAAGCTGGTCATGGCAAGATCATCCCGGGATCGCCCGCGGGCGAGTTAGAGGAGAACCCTATTACACATCCGGCCCCGCAAGACCATTGCCCGGTCGAGCCCGTGCCCGCAACGGCGCCTTCCCGAAATGCTAGCAAGCACTTGGGGACGTTTGTTCATGCCTCTTCGTCGCGCTGAGCCGCGCATTGGTGGACGCGGAAGTTCGACATCCGGCCAGTTGCAGGTGCCTGACTTGTGCGACGTTGCGGCCTTGCCACCCGCTTTGGCTTTCGCGCAACACTGCGCCCGCGGTCGCGAGGCGCCGACCGCATTTTGGCTGGACACGACTTACTTCCGCCGCACTTCGCCTGCTGGGGAGATATCGCGGAGGGTGGATTGGCCCTTTTTGGGCTCGAGTGGATTTTTGACGTGCATTTGAAGACGATTTGCATTCTTGCGCTTGCGCTGCTGGTGGCGGGCTGCGGCGGCCGCAAAACCGAGGAACTGCTCGGCAGCGCGGTCATGTCCGCGCCGGTGACGGAAATCGCAGGCAACCACTCGATCTTCATTGCCACGACCCGTAAGGCCTCCGACGATCCAAACAAGGTTTTCGACGGCGAACGCTCGGCGACGCTGAACTACGCCCGCGTCAACGTCACCGTTCCCGGTCTCCACCAGACCGGGCAGATCGAGCGGCGCTCACGCGGCAAATCGAACGATCCGGCCAAGTATTTCATGGCTTCCGAAGTCGTCGGCTACGACACGCAGCCGAAATTCGCCAGCGCGCTCAGCGCCGACATAGCGGCACGCGGCGGCCGCGTCATGGTCTTCGTCCACGGCTACAACACCGGCTTCGACGACGCCGTCTACCGCTTGACCCAGATCGTCCACGATTCCGGTTATCCGGGAACGCCGGTGCTGTTCTCGTGGGCCTCGGGAGCCAAGACCACCGACTATGTCTATGACAAGGAAAGTGCCAGTGCCGCCCGCGACCAGCTCGAAGTGACGTTGCGCATGCTGGCGCAGAGCGGCGCGCGGCGCATCGACATCGTCGCCCATTCGATGGGAACCTGGGTGACGATGGAGACACTGCGCCAGCTCGCCATCACCGGTGACCGCGACCTCGGCGGCAAGCTCGGCGACGTGGTGCTCGCCTCTCCCGACATCGACGTCGATGTGTTCAAGAGCCAGATGCGCCGCTATGGCAAGCCGGACAAGCCGTTCATCCTGCTGTTGTCTGATGACGATCGCGCGCTGAGATTGTCCGGCCTGATCGCCGGCTCGCGCCCACGCGTCGGCGACTACAAGGATGCCGCGGACCTTGCCTCCTATGGCGTGACGGTCGTCGATCTCTCCAAGGTCAAGGGCAGCGACAGCTTCAACCACACGAAATTCGCCGACAATCCGGCACTGGTGAAGATGATCGGCCAGCGGCTGCGCGAGGACGATGGTTTCGCCAGCGACCGGGACGTGACCGACCGCATCAGCCTGCTTGGGCAGTAGATGCGGCGCAGCGGATTTCGCCGTGCCTGTCCGGCATCGCCGAACGATCGGCTCACTTTGAACTGGACCGCGCCCGCCTCTGGCCTTATCGGAGTATCGAGCGACGTCATGCGTTTGACGTCCCCCTATGCGGGAGCCGACGCGTGGCCTTGGGCTTGAAGAGTTTCGGTGTCGTCGCGTTCGCGCTGCTGGTCGCTGGCTGCGCCGGAAATACGCATGATCTGCTCAACAAGACGACGGTCACCGTACCAGCATCCGATATTGCGGCCACCCATGAGATATTTGTCGCCACCACCCGCCAGAAAGCGGTGAAGGACCCGCGACAGGTCTTCGACGGCGACCGTTCCCTGACCACCAGTTTCGCGCGGGTCGACGTCACGGTTCCGAAGAGCCATCAGGTCGGCAACATCGAGCGCGCCAAGGGTTCCGCCAACAGCAATCCGGCCAAGGATTTTGCGGCCACGGACGTCACCTTCTACGAAGGCGCGCCGCAATTCGCCAAGGCGGTCGGCTCCGACATCGCCATGCGCGGCGACCGGGCGCTGGTTTTCGTGCATGGCTTCAACAATGGTTTCGACGATGGCATCTACCGGCTGACGCAGATCGCCCACGACACCAAATATCCGGGCACTCCGGTGCTGTTCTCATGGGCATCGAGCGCCAAGACGACGGGCTACATCTACGACAAGGACAGTTCCACCGCCGCCCGTGACGATCTCGAGGCAACGCTCAGGATGCTCGCCAAGACGCGCGTCAAGAGCATCGACATCATCGCCCATTCGATGGGAACCTGGCTGACGATGGAGGCGCTGCGCCAACTTGCCATCACCGGCGACCGCGATCTCGGCGGCAAACTGGGTTATGTCATCCTTGCCTCACCGGACATCGATGTCGACGTGTTCAAGAAGCAGATGATCCGTTATGGCAAACCCAACAAGCCGTTCGCCGTGCTGCTTTCGGGCGACGACCGGGCGCTCAAATTGTCCTCGTTCATCTCCGGCGACAAACCGCGCGTCGGCGACTATGGCGATGCCGCCGATCTCGCCTCCTATGGCGTGTCGGTGGTCGATCTGACCAAAACGAAAGGCGGTGACGGCGGCCTCAACCACGCGAAATTCGCCGACAACCCGTTCCTGGTGCAATTGCTGGGCGACCGGCTGCGCACGCCGGCCGGGCTCGCCGCGGACGAGAACCCGGCACAGCTCGCCAATATCGGTCAGGGCCTGGGAAAGGTCGTCGGCTCCGCCGCAGAAGTCATCATCACGACGCCGTTCAAGGTGCTGACCATCGCCACCGGCGGGTGAGCAGCCACGAGCGGACGGCTGGTCTCAGACGAACAGATCGACCTTCTGGAACGTCGTCACGTCGATCAGGCCGACGTCGGAAATCCTGAGCTCGGGAATGACCACCAGCGCCAGCAGCGAGTGCTGCATGTAGGCATTGTTCAGGGAACAACCCATCTTGCGCATCGCCTCGGTCAGTTTCTCGGCCTTGGCGGCGACGATCTCGGCCCGCTCGTCCGACATCAGTCCGGCGATCGGCATTTCGACCAGCGCCAGTTCCTTGCCCCTGGAGAACAGCACGACCCCGCCGCCGACTTCGCCCAGTCGGTTCACGGCCAGCGCCATGTCCTGCTTGTTGGTGCCAACGCAGATGATGTGATGGGCGTCATGGGCGACGCTGGAGGCCATGGCGCAGTCGGCCATGTAACCGAAACCGGAGACGAAGGCATTGGTGACGCCACCCGTGCCCCTGTGCCGTTCGACCAACGCGATCTGACAGACGTCGTTGCGGCGGTCCATCGCGACCAGCCCGTCCTCGACCGGCAGATCGGCCTCCAGGGCCCGCGTCGGTGCCTGGTTCTCGATGACGCCGATCACCCGCACCCGCACCTCGTTGGCGCCCTTGGGTGCCGCGATATCGAAATCGCCGGCCTTCAGTTTCTTGCCCAACTTGACGGTGTTCTTCGCCGTCTTCGGATAATCATAGGCCGGGATATCGATGTCCAGCTTGCCGCCCTTGGCCAGCCTGACGCCGCGCGCATAGACCTCGTCGATGCTCATTGCGGCGAGATCGGAGACGACCAGCAGGTCGGCCAACCGCCCCGGCGCGATCGAACCGATCTCGCGTTCCAGTTTGAAATGCTGAGCGGTGTTGAGCGTTGCCATCTGGATCGCGGTCACCGGCTTCAGCCCCTGCTGGATGGCGTGGCGCACCACCCGGTCCATGTGGCCGTCCTGGACAAGAGTGCCGGAGTGGCTGTCGTCGGTGCAGAGGATGAAATTGCGCGGATCAATGCCGCTCTCCGTCACCGCCTTGATCTGAGAGGCAACGTCGTACCAGGCCGAGCCCAGCCGCAGCATCGCCTTCATGCCCTGGCGCACGCGCGCGATGGCATCCTCGGCCCGCGTGCCTTCGTGGTCGTCCTCTGGGCCGCCGGCGACGTAGCCATGGAACGGCAAGCCAAGGTCACGCGAGGCATAGTGGCCGCCAACCGTCTTGCCAGCCTGAACCGTGGCGGCGATCTCGCCCGACATGACGGGATCGTTGGCGGCGACGCCGGGGAAATTCATCACTTCGCCGAGCCCGATGATGTTTTCCCAGGTCATTGCTTCCGCGACATCGGCGACCGTCAGCTCGGCGCCGGCATGCTCCAGCCCCGGTGCCGACGGCACGCAGGACGGCATCTGCACATGCACGTTGATGGGCATCGCCACCGCCTCGTCATGCATCAGCCGCACGCCCGGCAGGCCCAGCACATTGGCGATCTCATGCGGATCGATGAACATCGAGGTGGTGCCGTGCGGGATGACGGCGCGGCAGAATTCGGTGACTGTGACCATGCTGCTCTCGACATGCATGTGGGCATCACAAAGGCCGGGCACGAGGTAGCGGCCGCCGGCGTCGGCCACCTTGGTGCCCTGCCCGATCGTGTGGCTGGCATTCGGCCCGCAATAGGCGAAGCGGCCGCCCGATATGGCGATGTCGGTGCCGGCGATGATCTCGCCCGAATGGACGTTCACCCAGCGCCCGTTGCGGATGACCAGATCGGCGGGTTTGCGGCCCATCGCGACATCGACCAGATCGGTCGCCATTTCGGTCCACGGTTTGGGTTTTGTCGCGCGGACGGGCGGCTTCCTGATCATCAAAGACTCCTGTTTGTCCGACTGTGCCAAGCCGACGGCGTTTTGGCCAGCGAGGAAGAATGGATTTGCCTGGAGATTGCCGGATTACTCCGGTTTCACGTCAACTTCGACCTTGGCGTCGCCGGCTGAAATCCGCTCGGCGATACGCTCGACCTCGCCGCCCTTGAACGTGCCGCTGACCATGATTTCGCCGCCGCGTATCGGCTCCACGACGCGCGGCGACATCACCACGGCGCCGTCGATGCTGAGATCGACAATCTTGCCGACATTTGCCCCCGTAAACCTGGCAAAGGCTTTGCCGCTGTCGGGAGTGAGCTTCAGGCTGAGCATGGCCTGCCCCGAAACAGAATCGGGAACGGCCACGGCCTTGGCAATGATGAGCGTCAGCGGTTCGGCCACGGCGGCCTGACCGACCAGCACCACCGCCGCGACGGCCGCGACCAAGCGGAACAAGATGCGCATGAAGGATCCTCTCACGATGGCGGTGTTTCGCACGAGGCGCGCGCCACCGCAATCGCGGCAGCACGCTACCCGCCAACTCCTCGAGACCCGCGAGGACGCTAACCGCGTTTGCAGAAATCCGATTCCGTTTTGCCGAAAATCAGGTTAGGCTCCGACCTGGGGTCTATGACTCTTCTCGGGGAGTTCGATGCATCGCCTGATGGTCGCAAGTGCCGGTCTTCTTGCCCTGTCCTTGCCGGCATTTGCTGCCGACGCGACAGTCGATGTGCCGATGACCGCGCCTGGCTTCGACTGGACCGGCTACTATGCGGGCCTGCAGGCAGGATATGGCTGGGGCCGCTCCGAGATCACCACGACGGAAGGCGCGCCGTTTTCCATCACGCCGGACGTCGGCGGTGGGTTCGTCGGCGGCCATGTCGCCGGCCTCTGGCAGTTTGATCAGGCAGTGCTGGGCGCCGAGGCGGACCTCAACTATTCCTCGGTCGACGGCATGGCGCAATCGGGCCTGGGAGATACATTCGGCGCCGACATCAAGTGGTTCGGGTCGGTCAACGCCAAGGCCGGCTTCGCAATGGACCGCCTGCTGGTCTATGGCATCGGCGGCATTGCCTTTGCCGGCATCGAGACGTCGCAGACCTCGGGGCCAGGGTTCGACAACACGGGCACAAATGTCGGCTGGACCGTGGGCGCAGGCGTCGACTACGCGCTGACCGACAAGTTCGTCGTCGGCGCGCAATATCGCTACTACGACTTCGGCTCAGAGAACCACGAGGCACCAGCCCCCTTCAACGACCGCGATCAGAGCGTGAAACTGAACACGGTCGGCATCAATCTCAGCTACAAATTCTGAACGTAGTCCACAGGTGACGTTTTCGGCCCTGGCTTACAACGGCCGCGGCTACTCGCTGGAAAGGGGGCGGCCGGCGCCCCCAAGTGGGCGGGGGGATGGGTTGGCCTGAGAGGCGCCGGCCCAGGCGGATCAGATCCGCCACGCAGATATTTACCGATGCGCGCGGCGCGCATAATTCCGCGATCGCGCCAGTATCGTTATGCCACCTCCTCTGGGTGCGCGTTCGGCCACCGCAGAACACGACTTGACGGGCTGTGTCTGGCATCTGAAAAGGACGTGCCTGCGGACGTGGCGGAATTGGTAGACGCAAGGGACTTAAAATCCCTCGATCTCTGATCGTACGGGTTCGATTCCCGTCGTCCGCACCAGAAAAAGTCTTCAGATTTGTTTTGATTTTCTCTGTTGAACCGCCGCAGCATCATTTAGCCGGCGTGCCACTGCTGCGGATCACTGCTGTAACTCGGACAGCGCCCTCTCCATCGGGGCCATTGAAATCTGGATCGGGCCGGAAAAAGCCACGTCCATGTCGAAGATCAGGTAGATCGCCCCGGCAACCAAAGCCGCCGATGCCGCGTAGGTCGAAACGGTGATCGTATTGCGTGGCGCCCTGAAGCCGAAGCTGGCGAAGATCAGCACCAGCCAGGTAACCAGGAGCGTGATCAGAGGCACCGGGATCGTGCCCTCCGACTGCTCGATCAGCACCCAGCGCAATTCCAGCACTTTCTGCAAATGCTGGCGGGCGTCCTGCACAATGAAGCCATGCGCATCGTCGGTCGGCGCCAGCGCACTCAGCCGGGTGCCGATTTCCGCCAGCAACTGCTCAGAGAGCCGGTTGGCGGCGACCAGCGTCTCGCTCGTGGGCGAAGAATCACCCGCCACACGCTGCACATAGACGACCAGCGGCTGGCGTACCGTGTCGGTTTGCGGGCCATATTGGCGCAAGGTCCTGTCGAGAAGGATCAATTCGGTCGCATAGGCGTGCACGTTGCGGTCGATCGATTCGAAGGTGTTCCTGGCCGAGTTGATCATCAGGCCGAGCATCAGCGAGGTCATGACCCCGAACAGGTTCGCGGCGTGCCGAACCACGGTGTTCGTGTCGTCATCACGATGTTTGGCTGGCAATTTTGGCCATATCGCCGTGCTGGCGAGCGCGGCCACCGTCAGGCATAGGAAGATTACCATTGCGATGAAAGCTTCGCGCATGCCGCTCATTCCGATTGGCAATGGCAAGGCGTCAGTTGATGACCGCCATCACTACTCCGGCGCGTCCTTGCGCCCTGCCGAACGCCTGCTGCGGCCCTTGTGGCCGATATTGCGGCCGTCACCGCCCCGGAAGGCAAGCGAAGCCAGACCCCGACGCACCGAGGTCCCCAGAGCCTTCGATCTTGATGACGGGTGTGTCATTCGATGTAAGTCACCGCACCCGTTTGCAAGTCATAGATTGCCGCGACTATCTTCAGCTTCCCCGCCTTGATCAGGCCGGCTAGGACCTTGCTCGAGGCGGCCAGTCGCCTCGCGGTCCTCCGCGCGCTTTCCTTGGCGGTGTTGTCGACGAAATCACCCGCTTCGCTCCGCGCGGCTATCGCCGCGGGCAGGATCGGTTCGATCATCGGACCGATCGCGCCAGGATAGGTCGCGTTCTTGGTCACTACGTCGCACGCCGCCTTGACGGCGCCGCAGTTTGTGTGCGCGAGAACGACGATCAAGGGTGAGCCGAGCACCGCTGCCCCGTATTCGACCGTACCGAGCGTGGCGGTGTCGACGAGGTTGCCAGCATTCCGGGCGACGAACAGTTCTCCAACGCCGTGACCGCCGAAAATCAGTTCAGGCGGAACGCGACTGTCGGCGCAACTGATGATCGTGGCCCAGGGCGCCTGGTGTGCGGCAACAGCATTCCGCTGCGCGGCAAGGTCTATCGAGCAGAGTTCCGGGTGACCGACGTAGCGTTCGTTGCCGGATTTCAGTGCGGCGAGCGCGTCATCGAGGCTCAGCGCGGTCACCGCACCTTGGGCCGCGCGCGCCCATGTGGCCCCACCAACGCCGAACGCAACGAGCCCCGCGCCGACTTTGAGGAAATCCCTCCGGTCGACCGCTTTGCCATCACAGGTGTAGCACATTCTCAATTCCCCGCCCTGGTCCCCAAGGCATAATATGCGCTTGCTCTAATATATAGCAAGCGATAGGCGACAACGTCAGGATTGATGAGATGGCGGCGGGATGCGAGACGACTAAAGCCACCGGCAACGCAGTGCTGGGTGCCCTCGTATCAACCGGCTTACCGCCTTTAGGTGACCTTCAGCGAGAAATTGCCGTGGATCTGGATGCCCAGTCGCTCGCCCTTTCTCCAGCGCACTTCCGCTCGATAAGTCGCACCGTCCAACGGCACGCGCAGCCGGAAGGTATTTGGCACTTCAACCCCCGCAGCGACACGCAACTCGGCGCCATGCTCATGCTGGTTTCTGACGGCGCAGCCTATTTCGCCATCCTGCGTGATTATGAACGCCTCCTTCAAAACCACCTCGCGTAAGTGCGTTCGACGCTCTACTGGAGGTTCAGAAGGTTTATCGGTCATGGCAAGCCGCCTCCGACGAGCGAAATGCTACCAGACCAAGGTCTGCAGCTCAGGACGCAAAGGTCTGACGTTTTCGCTTAATTCGTGTATCTGACCCTTTGTACGCTCGGCACATTAGTAAATCGTGAAATATATACTCTATGGTCGTCGCCAATATTGTCACCTGACGCTGAGACACAGACGGCGAAAATGGCATGGGGAAGCCAGGTATGTTCATCGACTTCTACGAAATGCTGGAAATCAGTCCGAATGCCAATTCGGAAACGATAGAACGCATTTTTCGGCATTTTGCCATGCGCTACCACCCCGACAACCAAGTGACTGGGAACGAGTCACGCTTCAGCGATATTCTTGAGGCTCACAACACGCTCAAGGATCCGGTCAAGCGTGCGCAATACGACATTCAGTACAAGGCGCATTTGAACCACCGGGCCGAGCTGACCGATGAGGCGAGCAACACAAAGGGCTTCGATCGAGATTCCGTCATTCAAGCCAAAGTGCTGTCACTGTTGTATGTAAAACGCCGGCAGGACGTCAATCATCCCGGGATAGGCGATGAAGAACTCGAACGAATGTCAGGCTGTCCGCAAGAGCACCTCGAGTTTCACCTCTGGTATCTGAAAGCGAAGGGCTGGATAGCCAGGACGGAAAACGGCACGTTCGCCATAACCGTCGAAGGCGTCGATCGCGTTAATTCCGAACATCATCGTGACGCGGCCACCACCCGACTGTTGGGTCACGCGGGCTGAATTGAGATCGCTCGGTCTCTGATCAAGCCGTCACCGGATTCAGCTTCAGGTGCTGGATCAGGATGATGGTCTTGGCATCGACAATGCGGCCATCGGCGATGCCGGCCAGCGCTTCGTCGAGCGGCATTTCCAGGACCTCGATGTCCTCGCCCTCCTCCGCAGCGCCGCCGCCGGCCGAGATGCGGTCGGCGGGCGAGTAGCGCGCGACGAAGAACCAGAGCCGCTCGGTGACGCTGCCCGGGCTCATATAAGGCGAAAACAGCCGCTCGATGTCCTTCAACCGGTAACCCAGTTCTTCCTCGGCTTCCTTGCGGATGGCGGTTTCCGGATCGTTTTCGTCCAGCAAGCCGGCGCAGGCCTCGATCAGCGGCTCGCGGTGGCCGGTGACATAGGCGGGATAACGGAACTGGCGCACCAGAAGCACAGTCGAACGCTGGGGGTCATAGGGCAGGATCACCGCGCCGTCGCCGCGATCATAGGTCTGGCGGACCTGCGTCTCCCATTGACCGTCACGCCGGCGATAGTCGAGCACGGTCTTTTTCAGGACCGCCCAGTCGTCGGAGAGAACCTCTTCTGAGCGGATACGAACGCGGTCTTCCATATGACACCTCGATGCTGGCTGGCGGACGCAGGCGTAGCCGCGAAGCGGAACAGGCGCAATCCGGCGATTGGTCCAGCGCGCGCTTCACCGTCTCGTGTGTGGTATGGACGGGTGCCGTCGCCTAGATAGCGCATTCCCCTTCCCGGAGTTTTTCCATGACGACATCGCTTTTCCAGCCGATCACCCTCGATGGGCTCACCTTCCCCAACCGCATCGCCGTGGCGCCGATGTGCCAGTATTCCGCCGAGGACGGCTCGGCCAGCGACTGGCATCTTTACCACTGGATGAACCTTGCCATGTCCGGTGCCGGCATGGTCACGGTGGAGATGACCGACGTCGAGCGGCGCGGGCGCATCAGCCATGGCTGTCTCGGCCTCTATTCCGAAGACAATGAAGCCGCCGCGCGGCGCGCGCTGGATGCGGCCAAGCGCGTGGCCGCACCCGGCACTAAGTTCGGCACGCAGCTGGCGCATGCCGGCCGCAAGGCCTCGAACCGCAAGCCCTGGGAAGGCGGCGGCCCATTGCAGCCAAACGAGGATCCCTGGCAGACCGTCTCGGCTTCGGCCATCGCCTACGACGCCGGCTGGAACGTGCCGCGCGCCCTGGACGACGAGGAAATCCTGCAGCTCGTCGAGCGGTTCGCGGACGCCGCAAGGCGGGCCGACCGTGCCGGCTTCGACTTCATCGAACTGCATGCGGCGCATGGCTACCTCATCTTCCAGTTCCTGTCGCCGCTGTCCAACCAGCGCACGGATCGCTGGGGTGGCTCGCTGGAAAACCGGATGCGTCTCGTCGTCGAGATCGCCAGGGCGGTGAAGAAAGCCGCGCCGAAACTGATGCTCGGCGCACGGCTGTCGGTGAAGGATTGGGTCGATGGCGGCTTTGACGTCGCGGACGCGGTGGAGGTGGCGAAAGCGCTGAAGGCCGAAGGCGTCGCCTATCTCTGCTGCTCGAGCGGCGGCAATTCGCCATTGCAGAAATTACCCACCGGCCCCGGCTATCAGGTGCATCTGGCCGAAGCCGTGCGCAAGGGCGCGGGCATCCCGACCCGGGCGGTCGGCCTGATCGACGACCCGAAACAGGCCGAGGCTGTTATCGCCGAGGGTCGCGCCGACATGGTGGCGCTGGCGCGAGCCTTCCTCGCCGATCCGCGCTGGGGATGGCGTGCGGCCGCCACGTTCAGCGAAAAGATTCATCCGGCGCCGCAGCTCGCCCGCTCGGTGACGACGATGGAACATTGGATGAAGGCCACCGGCTGATCCCCCTTTCTCCCGACGCCGGCGCGCTTGCGCAACGGCGTCGCGACCTTTGGGCGCAGGCCGAAGGCCACTTTTGCAACCAAATTGGCTGCTTTGCGTTGCGGCCATGATGATGGACAACAAACCCTTTGAAACGCCGGTCGTGGTCGAGCTTGGCCATGTCGGCAAATATCGCCATATCCGCTCGACCCAGGAGGCGGCCGAGTGCTTGATGACGGTGTGGCCGCTCAATCGCGGGCCTCGTCATCGTGATGCCCTCGACACTTGCCTCAAAGTGCTGGAAGGTTATCGTTCGACAGCGGAAGCGCGCCGGGCACTGATCGAGGCGGCCAGGGAATCGGAAGTGCTGGTGCCCGACGACAAGCTGCCCGACGACCGGCTGCATTGAGCAGGCGGACCTTTTAACTGGAGGTTTTGATGGCGAAGCTGACTTACAAGATCGTCGAGCATGACGGTGGCTGGGCCTACAAGGTCGGTGCGACCTTCTCGGAGACATTTCCCACCCATCAGGATGCATTGCGTGCCGCCGAGATCGCTTCGGCCGAACAGCAGGTGGCGGGTTCCACCGATGGTATCCAGTATGAGGACGCCGAGGGCAAATGGCACGAGGAACTGGCCGACGGCCGCGATCGGCCCCAGACTGAAATCTCGGATTGATCCAGCCCTGCGCCAGCCGCGGACGCCAGGAGAGACGGCGTCCCGCGGCAGGCAATACACGGCTGGCCTATTTACTTGCCGCAATACTGATCGTTGACGTTGCCCTGGGCGTTCGCATCGGGGCCTGGCGTGCTTGAGGCACAAGGCCCGGCCGGGCCGGGGTTGCCAAGGGTGCTCAATCCAGAGCCGTCGGCGTTGATGCTGCCAGTGGTGCTCTGGTCGATGGCCGACGAATCCTCATTGCCGAACAGCCACCAATTGTGATGGTTGGAATAGGTAGCGTCCGACGATTGGGCCATCGCCGATGTGGCGAGACCGATCGTCAGGACGGATGCTGCGAAAAGTTTCCTGTACATTGATTTTACTCCGTATCTTGATCTTGGCCGCCTTGGGATGCGACACGGGGTAAACCTGACCGTCAGCCGAATGGTTCCCTGAAATTCTCGTGAAGTGGCGGTGATGTCGGGTGACAAAAGCGCGTGCCGCCATGCGCTCGAAGGCTGTGACCTGTTCGGGCGCGACGGATTGCGGCACCACCTCGGCCCTGGTCGCCCTCCGCGACCGAGGACAATCCGGAAGGGCTTGTTCCCATCCTGGTCAAGCCGCGCTTGGTACTGCAATGCAGGTGTGGTGGACGTGTCGGATCGTTCGCCTTTGGACGGCATTGCCGCCGCCCATCCGCCGCGCTATTTCAGGCGACCCGTCCTGCCGGAGCGTTCCATGCCTGAAATCGTCACTGCCGCCATGCTCGTCATCGGCGATGAGATTCTGTCCGGCCGCACCAAGGACAAGAACATCGGCCATCTCGCCGATATCATGACGGCGATCGGCATCGACCTGAAGGAGGTGCGCATTGTTCCCGACGAGGAAGACGAGATCGTCGCGGCGGTGAATGCCGTGCGCGCACGCTATACCTATGTCTTCACCACTGGCGGCATCGGCCCGACGCATGACGACATCACAGCCGATTCGATCGCCAAGGCGTTCGGCGTGCCTTGCGAATACGATGCCAAGGCCTATGCCCTGCTGGAGGCGAGCTATGCCGCGCGCGGCATCGAATACACCGAGGCGCGCAAGCGCATGGCGCGGATGCCGCGCGGCGCCGGCCATATCGACAACCCCGTCTCCGTGGCGCCCGGGTTCCGCATCGGCAACGTCCATGTCATGGCCGGCGTGCCCTCGATCTTCCAGGCCATGCTCGACAATGTCGTGCCGACCTTGAGAGCCGGCACCAAAATGCTGTCGGCCACGGTGCACTGTCCGTTCGGC
Source organism: Mesorhizobium australicum WSM2073 (assembly GCF_000230995.2). Classification (NCBI taxonomy): domain Bacteria; kingdom Pseudomonadati; phylum Pseudomonadota; class Alphaproteobacteria; order Hyphomicrobiales; family Phyllobacteriaceae; genus Mesorhizobium; species Mesorhizobium australicum. The sequence goes on from NC_019973.1 coordinate 4,410,352, forward strand.
GAGGGCCTTGTCGGCGGGCCATTGGGCGAGATCCAGAAAGCCCATCCGGATACGATCATCGGCTCCTACCCCAAGTATGGCGACGGCAAGTTCTGGACCGAACTGGTCGTTCGTGCCCGCAGCGCGGAGGCGCTTGAAGCCGCGCGCGCCGACGTCGAGGCCATGGTGGCAGGCTTCGCGGCTGAGGCGAGCTGATCCGCTGCAAACCGGAACCAAGAACGACGCTACGACGTTTCCATGGCGCGGGGCTCGTCGCTCGCACGATCGAGGGGTCATCATGCGTTTCAAGACCATCGTTGCCATTCTGCAGAACGAGCAGGACGCCGAGCGGGTGCTCGACTGCGCCATTCCGCTTGCCAGCCGCTTCGAGAGCCATCTGATCGGCATCCATGCCGAGGCGCTCCCGGTGCCCTACACGTCGGCGACGGGCTTTCCCGATACGGAATTCCTGCAGGTTTCTGCCGACATGAACCGGGAGCGGGCCGACAAACTCCAGGCTGTCTTCCTGAAGCGGATCGAGGATTCCGGCCTTTCCTTCGAATGGCGCAGCCTGGAGAGCTTCTCCGGCGACAGCGCACTGACCGGCATCTCAAGCGTGCGCGCCGCCGATCTCATCATCGCCGCCCAACGCGAGACCGGCGGCGATCCGAGTGCCGACGTCGATACGCTTGTCTACGACGCCGGCCGGCCGGTGCTGGTGGTGCCGAGTGGGGGTCCGCTGGTCACCACCTTCAAACGCGTGCTGCTTGCCTGGAACGGCAGCAAGGAGGCCGCGCGCGCCGCGTTCGATGCCTTGCCTTTCATCATCGAGGCCGAGAAAACCGACATACTGGTCATCGATCCGCCCGATACGCTCGACGAGCGCCCGGAGGCCGCGGGCGCCGAAATCGCGTCGGCCCTGTCGCGCCACGGCGCCACCGTTAGCGTCTCGGTGCAGAAATCGGGCGGCACCTCGGTCGACGACATGATCCAGAACAGGATCACCGAGACCGGCGCCGATCTGCTGGTGCTTGGCGCCTACAGCCACTCCTGGCTGCGCCAGCTGCTGTTCGGCGGGGTAACACGCACGGTGCTGCGCTCGTCGCAGGTCGCGGCCTTCCTGTCGCGATAAGTCCACAGCGATTGCTGCCGGCCACCCTTGCCAAGTCCGGGGGTTTCCAGTTAATTCCGCGCGCATTCCCCTGTTTCTTGCACGCGGCCGCCGCGTGCCGTGGAGTGCGCGAGACATGTCCCTTCCCGAAAAAGCCTTCCCGGTCTCCTGGGACCAGTTCCATCGCGACGCGCGCGCACTTGCCTGGCGGCTTGCCGGCACCAGCAAAGGTCAGTGGAAGGCTATCGTCTGCATCACGCGTGGCGGCCTGGTCCCGGCGGCGATCATTTCGCGCGAACTCGGCATCCGCGTGATCGAGACGGTCTGTGTCGCCTCTTATCACGACTACACCAGCCAAGGGCAGTTGCAGGTGCTGAAGGAGATCACGCCGGCCTTGCTGGCCGACGATGGCGCCGGCGTGCTGATCGTCGACGACCTAACCGACACCGGCAAGACCGCCGGCATCGTGCGGGCAATGATGCCGAAGGCCCATTTCGCGACAGTCTACGCCAAGCCGAAAGGCCGGCCGCTGGTCGATACGTTCGTCACCGAGGTCAGCCAGGATACCTGGATCTATTTCCCTTGGGACATGGGTTTCACCTATCAGAAGCCGATCGCCGACGATCACGCCGGCTGATTCGCGGCAAGCTGCTTTTTTCCAATCAAGCCAGCGCCGACGGCAATATTTGCTTGCGCGAAGGCATCCGCCGCCAAGATATCCTGTGAAATCGACCCTTGTTGGCGGAAATCAGCCAGCGTGACCGAAGTTTTTACTTTTATTGGTCACAATTAGCCGTAAGATTCATGAGACGGCAAACGATTCTGGAGGCTGGGGCTAGCTTCTCCGATGTTGACACGGCCAACGACGCACAACCACCTTGCTGAAAGGGTCAGGCGACTCTTTGGCACGGCGCCGTGCCGTCTGCAGGTTGCCGCCCTGCCCTGGCGCGATGTCGGGAACGGCGTCGAGGTCATGTTGATCACCAGCCGTGATACTGGCCGCTGGGTGCTTCCAAAAGGCTGGCCGGAAGCCAGGGAGCCGCTCTGCGAAGCGGCCGCCCGCGAGGCCGCCGAGGAAGCCGGTTTGCGCGGAAACATCTCTCATCTCGAAGCCGGCCGCTATTTCTATGCCAAGGTGCTGGCTTCGGGCGAAGAAGTGCCTTGCGAGGTTCTGGTGTTCCCACTGCACGTCGACAAGATCGCGGACCGCTGGAAGGAAAAGCACTCCCGCACCCGCAAATGGGTCAGCTCCAGCGAAGCGGTGCGCATGGTCAATGAACCCGACCTTTGCCAGATCATCGCCTATTTCTGTGCCGACCCACGCAGGTTCTCCTGATCGACGCCTTTCGCGGCAGACGCACAACCTTGTGCCGCAAGGGTTTGCTAATTTTTGGTGGTTAGGATCGATCGTTCCTGGCGTTTGATCGATGGCGAATCCCGCAGACCCACTTCAGCACGACCCCGGCGAGCCGCAGCGCGAGCATCGTCCGCGCGTGCTCAAAGGTGGAACAGTCATCACGGGGATCCAGAATTCCGAAGTCGCCTGTACGGTGCGCAACCAGCATGCGGGCGGCGCCGAACTGAAGTTACCGGCCGAAGCCAGGGTTCCCGATCATTTCCTTCTCTACATACCGCTCGACGGCGTCGCCTATCGCTGCGAGGTCCGCTGGCGCCGCAGCGACCGGATCGGCGTACAGTTCAACGGGACCGAACCCAAGCCGAAGCTACACTACGGCTGAGGCCCGGCTCACCGGCACGGCTGGCTTTTTGCGGCATCCCAGCAAATGTTTCGCAGCGCCCGTGCCGCTGGCCAACGATCGCACCGGCTTACCGCCGGGCAGATGGCCGACGGGTCGATTCTATCCCCGTTATCCACATGTGTGACACACAAGATGTTGGGGTCACAAAAGCTACGCAAACGAATCCTTGACGGCTCGAAACGAGTCGCCTTTTATAGGCCATGCGCTCCTGTTGAGAGCGCGACCGGAAAGTTCTGAGCCCGGTCTTTTTCCCGGATTATGTGCGTTTTGCCCGCATTTCCGCCTGTTTACGAGGCCGGCGGAAGCGTTGGGATCGTGGGTTGGGTGGGCGACGAAAGGGAGAATTGTCGGACTGGAATAAATTGTCTGTTAATACTATATTTAGTGTTTGCAGCTAAGTTCGACGCTAGATAGTGTGAATTTCCCTCGAGTGAGGGAATCGAAAAATTCAGTTTTGAGGGGCCCGCGGGCCGGTTGGCAGCCTCGGCAGATGCCTGGCAAGGCGTATTGTCGTGTGCGTGGCCGAGCCTGCGAAGAGGAGATGCCGCATTGTTCGCAATGCCGGCAAACGGCGGACTGCGCGTTTCGTCTTTTGGGGCAGAAATCCCCTGATGAAAGCGCTATATGTAGACAAAAGGGACCGGACCAATGCGCATCGAGCGTCGTTTCACCAAGCCAGGACATGCAGGCCAAGAAGGGGCCGCTTATGCGGAGATCGAATTCCGCAAGGCGCTTTCCGAGATCAAGAATCCCGATGGCTCGGTGGTGTTCCGCTTGGACAACATCGATGTGCCTGCGCAGTTTTCCCAGGTCGCCGCCGACATCCTGGCTCAGAAATATTTCCGCAAGGCCGGCGTTCCCGCGCGCCTGAAGAAGGTCGAGGAGAACGACGTCCCCTCTTTCCTGTGGCGTTCCGTCGCCGACGAAGCCGAACTCGCCAAGCTTCCCGAGGCCGAGCGCTACGGCTCCGAGATCGACGCCCGCCAGGTCTTCGACCGGCTGGCCGGCACCTGGACCTATTGGGGCTGGAAGGGCGGCTACTTCAAGGCGTCGGAGGAAGACGCGCGCGCCTTCCGTGACGAGCTTGCCTATATGCTGGCGACCCAGCGCGTCGCGCCGAACTCGCCGCAATGGTTCAACACCGGCCTGCACTGGGCCTATGGCATAGACGGTCCGAGCCAGGGTCACTTCTATGTCGATCCGTTCACCGGCAAGCTGACCAAGTCGAAATCCTCCTACGAGCATCCGCAGCCGCATGCCTGCTTCATCCAGGGCGTGCAGGACGACCTCGTCAACGAGGGCGGCATCATGGATCTGTGGGTGCGCGAGGCGCGCCTGTTCAAATATGGCTCCGGCACCGGCTCGAACTTCTCGCTGCTGCGCGGCGAAGGCGAAAAGCTGTCCGGCGGCGGCCGCTCGTCCGGCCTGATGAGCTTCCTCAAGATCGGCGACCGCGCCGCCGGCGCCATCAAGTCGGGCGGCACGACGCGCCGAGCGGCGAAAATGGTCATCGTCGACGCCGACCACCCCGATATCGAGGAATTCATCGACTGGAAGGTCAATGAAGAGCAGAAGGTCGCCTCGCTGGTGACCGGCTCCAAGATCGTCAAGAAGCATCTCGAAGCGATCATGAAGGCCTGCGTGAACTGCGAAGGCCATGACGACGACTGCTTCGATCCGGCCATCAACACGGCGCTGAAGCGCGAAATCAAGTTGGCCAAGAAATCGGCTGTGCCGGAAAACTACATCTACCGCGTCATCCAGTTCGCCAAGCAGGGCTACACCTCGATGGCGTTCAAGACCTACGACACCGACTGGGATTCTGACGCTTATCTCACCGTTTCGGGCCAGAACTCCAACAATTCGGTGTCGCTGAAGGACAATTTCCTGCGCGCCGTTGAAGAGGACGCAGACTGGCATCTGACCGCCCGTAAGGACGGCAAGGTCTTGAAGACACTGAAGGCGCGGGACCTCTGGGAAAAGATCGGCTACGCCGCCTGGGCGTCGGCTGATCCCGGCCTGCACTTCAACACCACGATGAACGACTGGCACACCTGCGCTTCGGCCGGTGCGATCCGGGCCTCCAACCCGTGCTCGGAATACATGTTCCTCGACGACACGGCCTGCAATCTCGCCTCGATCAACCTGCTGCCCTACCGCAACACCGACGGCACCATCGATATCGCAGCCTACGAGCACACCGTGCGGCTGTGGACCATGGTGCTGGAAATTTCGGTCATGATGGCGCAGTTCCCGTCGAAGGAGATCGCCAAGCTCTCCTACGACTACCGCACGCTGGGCCTCGGCTATGCCAATATTGGCGGCCTGCTGATGACGTCGGGCATTCCCTACGATTCCGACGAGGGCCGCGCCATCTGTGCCGCGCTGACCGCCATCATGACCGGCGTCGCCTACTCCACCTCGGCCGAGATGGCCTCCGAACTCGGCGCCTTTCCCGACTATGACCGCAACGCCCAGAACATGCTGCGCGTCATGCGCAATCATCGCCGCGCCGCCTATGGCGACAAGGACGGCTACGAGAAGCTGGCCGTCAATCCTGTGCCTCTCGTCGCATCGGACCTGAAGCAGCAGGATCTGGCCATCCATGCCAAGGCCGCCTGGGACCGCGCCATCGAACTCGGCGAGGAGCATGGCTACCGCAACGCACAGGCAACCGTGATCGCGCCGACCGGCACGATCGGCCTGGTCATGGATTGCGACACCACCGGTATCGAGCCCGATTTCGCCCTGGTGAAGTTCAAGAAGCTCGCCGGCGGCGGCTATTTCAAGATCATCAACCGCGCCGTGCCGGAAGCGCTTCGCACGCTGGGCTATTCCGAGAGCCAGATCGCCGAGATCGAGGCCTATGCCGTCGGCCACGGCAATCTCAACCAGGCGCCGGCCGTCAACCCCGGCTCGCTCAAGGCCAAGGGCTTCACCGACGACAAGATCGCGGCGCTCAACGCGGCGCTGAAGTCGGCCTTCGACATCAAGTTCGTCTTCAACCAGTGGACGCTCGGCGCCGACTGGGTGAAGGAGACCTTCGGTTTCACCGACGAGCAGCTCAACGACTTCTCGTTCGAAATGCTGCCGGCACTGGGTTTCTCCAGGAAGGACATCGAGGCCGCCAACATCCATGTCTGCGGTGCGATGACGCTGGAAGGCGCGCCCTTCCTCAAGGCCGAACACCTCCCCGTGTTCGACTGCGCCAGCCCCTGCGGCAAGATCGGCAAGCGCTCGCTGTCGATCAACAGCCATATCCAGATGATGGCGGCGGCGCAGCCCTTCATTTCCGGCGCCATTTCCAAGACCATCAACATGCCGAACGACGCGACGGTGGAGGACGCCAAGAGCGCCTACATGCTGTCGTGGAAGCTGGCGCTGAAGGCAAACGCGCTCTACCGCGACGGCTCGAAGCTGTCGCAGCCGCTCAATGCCTCGCTGCTCGCCGATGGCGAGGAGGATGAGGATGATGCGGTCGAGCAGCTGATCCAGGCACCGGCGGCGGCGCGCGCGGCGCAGATCACCGAGCGCATCGTCGAACGCATCATCGAACGCGTGTCGCGCGAGCAGGAAAAGCTGCCCGGCCGCCGCAAGGGTTATACGCAGAAGGCCAAGATCGGCGGCAACACCATCTTCCTGCGCACCGGCGAATATGACGATGGGCGTCTCGGCGAGATCTTCATCGACATGAACAAGGAGGGTGCCACCCTGCGTGGCCTTCTCAACAACTTCGCCATCGCGATCTCGCTTGGCCTGCAGTATGGCGTGCCGCTCGACGAATATGTGCACGCCTTCACCTTCACCAAGTTCGAACCGGCCGGCATGGTCATCGGCAACGATGCCATCAAGAGCGCGACGTCGATCCTCGACTATGTGTTCCGTGAGCTGGCCATTTCGTATCTCGGCCGCAACGATCTCGCCCATGTCGACCAGTCGGATTTCTCCAACACCGCACTCGGCCGTGGCATCAGCGAAGGCAAGACCGACGCCGTCTCCAAGGGTCTGACCCGCGGTTCGCCGGTGAAGCTGGTCTCGAGGGCAGGCGAGCCGAAGGGCTTTGCCGGCTCCGGCACCCCTGCCCGCTCGGCGCCGACAGCCTTCTCCGGCTCCAACGTGCTGGCGCTGAAGCCCGCAACCGACGAGGCGGTCGCCTACAAGCGCGACTATGAGGAGCGGGCTAGGGAATTGGCGGAAGACATCGCCTTCGAGGAAGCGGCCTCCGATGCCTCGACCGATACCACCGCGGCGCTGTTCACCGACACGGCGGCCCATGAAGCGGCCGAAGCGAAGAAACTCGCCGCCGACCGCCGCGCCAAGTCGCTGCTGCAGGGCTACACCGGCAATTCCTGCTCCGAGTGCCAGAACTTTACGATGGTAAGGAACGGGACTTGCGAGAAATGCGATACTTGCGGTGCCACGAGCGGGTGCAGCTGAGGAAAAACTTAAACCGTAACATCATCGGCCCGGTCATAAGATCGGGCCGAAATGGCAAAGGGAACAAAAAGGGTACAACGCATAAGGATGTCTTTATGTGACATCCTCCGAAAACACCAAGGCCGACCCTCACGGGTCGGCCTTGAATACCGCGAATAAGCCGAAGCTGACGCGGGGCGAAGAGACCTGACGACCTCTCCTGTAGCAAGGTCACCATATGGGGAGTCGGGGCTTGGAGTCGAGGTAGCTGAGGCAACACGGGACACAGAAAATGTCTACATTTGGAACGTCAGCTTATCTGAAATTGATCTCCCTTAATCCGAAGCCGCAACGCACCGAATTGCGAAAAAGACTCTCTCCGAGCGATACCTCTTATGACTTTCATCGATCGCTACGCCTTCATGCCAATCGGTTGCTCGCAAAGGGGGAAAGCACAGAGAGTGTGCTCGAATCCGTAGGTCGCATAGCAAAACTGCCAGAACGAACTTCCGTCCAAGCGGGCCTCGCAGCCCTCTTAAATTGGCGCGCTTCTCATCCCTCAAAACTTTTTGAAATTAGAAGCCACATTTACACCAGCCCAAACGACATCTTCAAAATCGGCTTCTCGGCGGATTTTGGGACAGTGATCGATGGTAGGCGATGCGCCGTTCACCTCTGGAACACAAAGAATCCTCCCCTTTCAAAGAGATTGACGATTGGAACTCTCTCTTTGCTCAAGCAAAGCTACCAAGACATAGATAATCTTGTCGTGTTGTCACTGCTCGACTCCCAGCTTTTATGGTCAGTTGAGGATCCTCGATACACAGCTATTGGACACAACATCGCACTACGGATCGAAGAAGTCATCTTGAGTGTCGAGGGAGAATTGCGCACGCCCACTAAGGATCGGCGAACTCCGCCTGCTCCTCCATATCCGTTGGCATGACTGATCACCACGAGCCCCTTCTCCCTCATTGTGGGAGAGGGGCGGCGCCTGGGACATTGAACAGCATCCTCAAGCAGACCTGTCTAAAGGAGTGATAAGATGCGCTACGCGGTCGTGTTTGAAAAAGCAGAAATAATTTTTTCCGCTTATGTGCCGGACCTGCCCGGCTGCATCGCGACCGGTGCGACTGTTCCTGAGGTGGAACCGAGATTCGTGACGCCTTATGCTTTCATATCGAAGGTTTGCGAGCCGATGGGCTGGATGTGCCCAACGGTGTCAGTCTCGCGGAATATGCGGAGGCATAGAAAACCACCGCCGTCCACTCGATCTCAGCAGCTACCCCCTACGGCAACACCCGCAGCGTCTGCTCATCAAACAACGGCTCATCCTGGCCCACGCGGACGAACAGCACCTTCCGCCCCTCACCCGCCGGTACCTCGAAATACTGGATACCGTCAGGCATTTCGCCCCAGTCGCCGCAGGGCGGGTCGGGGACCTCGTCAGGGTCGGCCCGCGCCTTCAGCTCTTTCGCATAAGCGGCGTCGGGACTGAATGTGTAGCGTTTGACGCCGGCGGGCACGGTGCCCTCCGTGTAAGGCGCGAGCACGCAGCGGGCGCTGACGGCCTTGTCGGTCTTTTCCAGGAACAGACGCCGCATGGCAGCCTCTGCGGTTTCGCCAGGCTGGATGTCGAGCACCTCGACAAGCGGATCTGGCGCACCGCCATCGCTGTATTTGATGGCGAGCGCATTGCCGACAAACTCGAAATGGATCTGGCGAAAGCCGAAATCGCAGCGCTGCGCCCATGCGACCAGACCGATCGTCCTGTCTGTCAGTTTTTCCCAGACGCATTTGTCGATCGGCGGCCGCGATGGTGCCGGCTCCTCCGCGCGCGCCCCGGCAGATACCGTCACGAACGCGAACAGGGCGCAGGTCCAGACGATCGATCTCATGGCGCTATTCATCGCTGCATCCCGTCAAAGTGAAGGCATCCCATGCCCAGCCATCCGGATTGGCATTGGCGAAATCGGCCCATTCGGTGAAAGCCGCGCCGAAATCCGGCAACAGCAACCCTTTCGGCGCCGGTGTCGCTTCGTGCGAATTCAGCTGCTCGGCGCCGCCTCCGGTCAGGGCATAGACCTGCCCGTCCCATATCCGGCAAAGCCCGCTGTCGTCTTGCAGACCCGCTTCGCGGTCGTCGTCGGTGCAGGGGTGGCGGATGGTACCGAGCGGAAACGAGTTCTTGCCGTTGGTCCAGGTAATATCGGCCGGCAGGCTTATGCCGGTATGAGGCACGGCCAGCGAGAACACCTGCGTCGTCAGTGCCGCCGGTTCGTTGCCCAGCGGCCGGAATTGCATGACCGCGCCCGAGCGTGGCTCCTGATAGGTGGCGTGGCTCAAGAGGCATTCCTTGGCGCTCGCCGCTTGCATGAGCCCGAGCGAACCCAGGGCAACGAAGGCCAGTTTGCGAATGATCATCGAAATCTCGGGCAATCTGTTGTGAAGCAAGGCCGGCTGCGTGCCGGGCCGCACAGTCGCATCATCCGTACAAAACCATAAGCGAAATCCGGAACCGCTGCGTTTATCGTGCCTCGATCGAAAACTTGCCCCACACAAACCCGCAATCTGTATGATCGAACGCAGCGGCCCAGGAGACAAAAGATGCGGCGTTTGGCACTGATCATAGCGATCTCCGCAACGGCGATTGTGCCGGCCGTTGCGGCAGCGCGCTATGTCGGGACGTGGTCCAGGGACAGGTTGAACTGCCATGCGACCGCCGACGTCCAGCGCCAGACTGTCTTCACTGTGGATCAGTCGGCCCTGTCGTTTCCCAACCTCGGCTGCGAGCACGCGATCTTTCGCAAAACCGCCATCGGCTGGGTGGTTCGCGCCAGCCAGTGCTACGGCGCGGACCCATCGCTCGACGAGCCATTTTCTCGCACCATCCATATCAAAATCGACGGCGCGACGGTGCGGTTGAGCTGGCGCGGATTCGACAGCGGACCTCTCGTGCGCTGCTGAAAGCGGTGACACTCAGACCGATCCGACCAGCAAGGCCGCGCCGCCGAGAAAGCCTGCCGAGCAGACCCACAGCAGCCATAGCCCGCGCACCCGGCATTCGAGCACCGCCGAGGCGGGGTTGGCGGGGTCATAGCGAACGTCGACCTTGCTGCCCTCGACATAGCGCCGCGCCTGACCGCCGACGAGGCCGGGCAGCGAGGCCGTCACGCTGGCGCCGAAAGCGACGCGATCGGCGCTGTAGCGCTGTCCGGCGACACCATAGCTGTAGACGATGCGGGATTTGAACACCGTGCGCCAGGGCCGGTACCCACCGCCCTCAAACCGGTCGCGGGTCTTGATTGCCTGCAGGCCGGACGCATCGATACGGCCGGCAGCGGTCGGCCATGTTGCCGCTTGTCCGGCCATCGATCTTTGGGCAAAGCCCATGCGCAGCACAAAAAGCCCCATGAACAGCAGGAATGCCGCCGCACCGAGGTTCCGCGGCTTGGGCAGATGCGGCCCGATAGCCTCCAGCACGCCACCGACCGAAAACACCAACACCAACGCACCGACCACGAGCCCCGCCGAAAGCTGGACCATGAACTTGAAGGCGCCGTCCGGCATGGTGCGCTCGATCACGGCCTTGCCCGGGCTGGACGGGTCATAGAACACGGTTACCGCCGCGCCACGCGGAAACCGCGCAAGAGTTTCCGCGACTTCGAAATTTCCGAGGTTCTCCTGCACGCTGTAGTGCGAGCTTTGAAATGTCTTGCCGCCCACCTTGTACTCATAGGTGATGGCCGGAAAATTGCGGATTTCGGTCGAGGTGCTGCTCTCCGAGCCGGTACCCGAGCTTGTCACCTCGCGCGCCTCGACGCGCGACGAGACGATCTTTCCAGGCGTCGGCAACCAGCGGCTGGCCGCCTTGACCTCGAGCCATTTCAGGAAAGTGACGATCGACAGCATGCCGGCGACCGCGCAGGCAAAGCCGACCAACAGAAACTTGAGCTCCAACTCGTCCCCCCGACGACTAGAGTACAGCAGCACGCATATAGACAGCATGGCGAGGGCAATGTCTCGTCTATTCGCAAGATCAGGAAATGATCGCTGGCAAGGTTCAATGCTGTCGCGTGGCCATGGGAGCGGCGACCAGCCGCTATTCGGCATCGTCGATTGCCATGACGCGAACATAGCCCTCCAGCTGAAGGGCGCGATCCCGGATGATGTTGGTGGCGTCGGCTGCCTGCATGGGCACGTACATCGTGCCTTGCCTTGTTTCATAGAGGGCGCCCCGTGTCTTCGCCTCGCTGTCGCGGAAGGCCAGCCAGGCGCGTTGTGACAGACGAAGATTTTGCGCTGCCTGGCGCGGTAATTTGCGCAGGAGTGTCGCATAAGCGGCATTCATGCGGCGATCGTAGTCGCTTGATGCCGTCGCCTCGCAGTCGGTTTGGCCTGCTGTAGAGCCATTGGCTGGATCATCCAGGCAGCGGTCGAGCGTATCGGCGGTGGCGTCTTTCAGACCCGCGGCCATCGGGCTCGCGGGCAACAGCAATGTCAGCAGGCAGACCAGTGCCCCATCGAGCCGAAGCCTCACACCGATGTTCTCCATCTTGCCTCCGAGGACGTATCCGAAGCACGGTGGGAACCGCGCCAGGAACCGGTGGCCAATGCGGCGGGCCATCCGCACGATGACGTGATAAAAGGACGATCGATCCGATCGGACGGAGATCCAGGAGACAACAGCCGGGACGATGCGCATGAGCGAACAAACCGAAGATGACACCGATATACTGAACCAGCTCGCCTATGTCAGGGCCGATCCGACCCAGCACGACACGCTGACCCTTCTCGCCATGATCGATGCCGCGATCGCCGAGATCATGGGCTTGAGGGCGCGGCTGCGGTTGAGCGAGGAAAAGAACGGCGGGAGCAACCGGTTCCAATAGGTGGACAGGACGAGCGCCGACGCGAAAGCATCGGTTCTAATCCGCGTCGGCCATCATGGCCCGACCTCCGCCGCCGGCCCAGGCGCGCCATTGCCGCTCATCGCCATGGAAGACGTTGAGATCGATGCGGCCGGTTACGCCATGCGACAGGCCGGAGCCGGAATACTGCCAGAACAGCCATTTGCGATCGGGATAGACCTTTGACGGATGCCGGGCCACGGCGCGCAGCCAGAACGGGTAATCCGGGAATGCGCCCTGAAGGTTGTCGCGATAGAAATCGGGCGCCGTGTAGATGATCGGCCGCTGGCCGTAATGGCGCTCCAGCTTGTCCATGAACACCTGCATCTTCTCCAGGACCTTTTCGCGCGACGGGCGCCGCTGGCAGCTGGAGTCGCCGTTCCACTCGACGTCGATCACCGGCGGCAGCGCGCCGTCGACCTTCGGCACGTTGCGGATGAACCAGTCGGCCTGCTCGCCGGCGGTGCGGCACCAGTAGAAGAAATGATAGGCACCGCGCTTCAGGCCCGCCGCGTCGGCATCACGCCAGTTCTTCATAAACAGGGGGTCGAGGTGGTCGCCGCCGTCGGTCGCCTTGATGTAGGCGAAGTTGGCGCCCTGGGCGCGCAGCTTCTCCCAGTTGACGTTGCCTTGCCAGCGCGACACGTCCACCCCGTGCACGGCAAGGTGACGGGGCGACGAGCGGCCGAAATTGATCGGCTTGGCATCGCGGAAGCCATAACGCGTGACCGGGCCGGCCAGCATGGACGGTGCCGCCCGCGACAACAGCTTCGGCGGCGACACCAGGGCGGCCTCCTCGATCGGCGGCTCGACGCTGTCGGGCAGTTCGGGTGCGGGAAACGCCACCGTCTCTTCCTCGGCAAGGCCATAAGGCCGAGCGGTGGTATCCTCTGCCGCAACCTCAATCCGCTTGCGCGCCGCGTTTGCCCTGGCCACCGGAACGGACGCGATCGGCGCGCTTGGACGCACCACCGAACTGGTGACTTCATTGGACGGCTTCTGCATGTCGAGCGCATCCATACCCGATGTCGACGAACAGCCGGCAAGGCAGAGCGATGCGATCACGAAACTCACGACGCCTGGTAACCGCATCTGGACCTGTACTCGAACACAACAGACCGAAGGCGACGGCCGACGGACAACCAGACGAGTTATGAACGAGAAATTACCAATAAAGTTTGAATCAAGTTTTTTACCATGGCTGTGGCCGCGTTCTGACAGTCGTCGGCAGCGGCCCGGCCAAGCCTTGACAGGGCCATGATGTGGCTGTTGAGAACGGGGTGCGGCGCGGCGGCCCTGCCCGCGCCAAGGGCCGCAAGCTGCCGGTCGAGAATTATTACGGCTGGCTCGTCGACGGCAAGCTCGACGAACTCAGGATCTTGCTCGACAGGGCAGCTGAGGAACACTTTCAACACGGAGCTTGCGTGCAGTCGTTCATCGACCAGAGCGTATGTTTCATCGAGAACCATCAGGCCTGGGCGGGTCTCGTGGTCGGATTGCTGGCCTTCGGCGAGTCGCTGGTGCTGGTCGGCATCCTGTTGCCTGGCACCACCGTGCTGATCATCGTCGGCGGGCTGGTGGGCGCCGGTATCGTCCAGCCCCTGCCCGTTCTCCTCGCCGCGACGCTCGGCGCGGCGCTTGGCGACACCATCTCCTATTTTCTCGGCAAATGGCTGGGGCGCGGCGTCGTCCACAAATGGCCGCTCAACCGTTATCGCCGCGAGATCGCCAGGGCGCGCCTGTTCTTCCATCGCTACGGTGTCGCCGCCGTTTTCGTCGGCCGCTTCTTCGGTCCGGTGCGTGCCACCGTGCCGCTGGTCGCCGGCATGATGGGCATGAACAGGCGACGCTTCCAGGTCGCCAATATCCTGTCGGCGATCATCTGGGCGCCGGTCGTGCTGTCGCCTGGATGGCTGGTGACGAAAGGAGCCGACAATCTGCCTGAACTCGACGCGACCAGCCTGTTCGGCCTGGCGGTGATCGCGGCCATGGTGGTGGCGATCATCGTCGCCGTGCTTGTCGTCAGACTGCGTGGCAGGCGCAATGCAGGGAGTGCGTCTCGCGATTGAAGGCGCCTTGCATCAGCCGCCGCGCTTCCTGAAGACGCCGATCATCGGCCCCAGATTCCAGTAGTCGTCGTTGCGACCGATGGCCGGAGCGAGCAGGCTCGATATCGTGCCGTCGAGAAAGAGCGCGTTGTCGCAGCCGAGCGCGTCGCGAAACAGGCGAGCGAAGGCATGGAACGTCACCGTGCCGTTCGAGATGGCAAAGACGGCAACACCGTCCTTTCGCACTCCGACGCCGTCGCGGCTCTTGCGCGAGGTGCCGTCGGCCTGGAATTTCGGGTGAAGCTGGCCGTCGATCACCAGCATTGGCCCTGATTGTGTCGCATAGTCGGTGGCTGGCCGCTGCCTGACGAAGTCCTTGGTCGCCCGCACCACGGCCTTGCCGCGGCTCATATAGAAAATGCCATTCGGCTGCAGCGAAAAATTGCCGCTTCCCGATCCCGTTTTCACACCGGCCATTTCCTGGCCGCGTTCGACGTAAAGGCCGACCGGCCTGAGATCGGGGTGGTACATGCCGGCATTGATGGCAAACAGCATGGTCCGGCCCGCCATGCGCTGGGCGTTGTCGAGATTGTGCAGCGACTGAAAAGGCTTGCCTGCCGGGTCTTTCCAGAACAGTTCGATCGAATAGAGCTTCGGATCGACCTCGCAGACGAGGAAGCTCGTAGCCTCGAAGGAGACGTCGCGGCACGGCGGCACCGAAGCGAACCACTGGCCGAATGCCGCTGTCGTGGCGACCGCGTACGGCAACGCGGCCTTGAACAAGCTCAGCAGCAAGGGCGCCGAATACAGGACGGTCAAAAAATCCATGCGCGTTCCGGATTGCCATTCCAACGAACTGTCGTGGATAGCACCGCTTGCCGGCACGATGAAGGATTTGCTGAAAGAAGTATGGATTATAACCCGGACTTCGGGCAGCGATTATTTGACCGCGCTGACCAGCTTCTCCTCGCCGGCAAGAATGGAGACCCAGCGCCCGGTATTGTCGCTCGCCTGTCTTTTGAGATAGCGATACGGGGTCTGGTTCCAGAGGCGAACCTTGTCGACGAGATTGTCGAGGATGAAGTCGCCCTTGTCGGTGCGCACCGTCAGCACGGCATGGCCTTCGCCGTCCGGCTTGCGAACCACCGTCATCAGGAGATTGGCTATGGCGATGCCCAGGCTGTTGAGCTCACGCCGCTTTTCCAGCGCGTAATCCTCGCAATCGCCGAAGCCATTGTCCGGATAGGCCCACCATTCCTCCTTGCCGTAATTGTCCATGTCGCTCATCGGCTTGACGCGCGCGTTGACCGAGAGGTTTACGGCGCTGATCTCCCGCAACAGCTTGCCAGTCATCTGTTCCGGCTCGCTGTCGGATGAACGGATCGAGCACTCGGCGGCATGAATCTTGCAAAAATCATAGTGGCCAATCGGCTGGGACGTCGAGCCGCCGATAGCCATGGAAACGGGAGCCGTGTAAGCGGAATTCGCCGCCGAACAGAAAGCAATCAGGGCAATCGCAAGCCCCAGCCCCTTCGCCTTCCGGCGCCAACCCATCGAGGATGCCATCCGGCCCCGCCCATCTGTTTTGTTAACAGAACGTTAAGGGCGGTTGTATCCCGAAGTCAACCAAACCGGCCGATCACATCTTGGAGGGACGCCGCATGCCCCTTCGAGGGTTGCAGCAGCGCAACACCGAGGTTCGGGCTAGGGAGCTAGACGAGCCATCCCATCGCCACCCCCAGCAGCAGGACGACGCCAAGCAGGCCACGGTAGATGACAAAGGGCCAGGCGGAGAAGCGTTCCAGCACACGCATCAGGCCCCAAATGGCGAAGAAGGCCGAAATCGAGGCGACGAGCAGCCCCAGGCCAAGAACCGACCATCCATGGGCATCGAGATGCACCTTGTGCAGTTCCCACAATTCCTTGAGGCCGGCGAGCGCGATGGCCGGCAGCCCGAGCAGGAACGAGAAGCGTGCCGCCTCGGCCCGCTTGAAGCCGAGCCCCAGTGCCGCCGTCAGCGTCGAACCGGAGCGAGAGACGCCCGGGATCAGCGCGCCGACCTGGGCGACACCGACAAGAAGCGCGTCGGCGAGCGACGCTTCGCCGATGGTGCGCTTGTGGCGGGCGAAAATCTCGGCCAGGGCCAGCAGGATAGCCATGCCTATGCAGGCCCAGCCAATCACGCTCAAGCTGCGCAACGGCGAATTGCAGGTGTTGAGAACACCCGAAAGTACCACGCCGGCGATCACAATCGGGATTGTCGCCAGCACGATCCAGGAAGCCAGTTGGAAATGCCGATCGGCGAAATCGCGCCGTGTGAGAGCGTCGATCGAACCGAACAGGAGATCCCTGACATCGCCCCAGAAATAGCTGACCACGGCGGCAAGGGCGGCAAGCTGCATGGCGGCGGAGAAGGCGGAACCCGGATCCTGCCAGCCAAGCACCGCCGGCACGATGCGCATATGGGCGGTCGAGGAAATCGGCAGCAGTTCGGTTATGCCTTGCACCAGGCCGAGGAATGCGACCTTGGCAAATCCAAGGCCGACAAAGCCCGTGTCGACGCCTTGCGTGCAGATATCAGCCATGTCGGGTTCCATCCGGGAGAGATCGGAGTTGCGAAGGCACCATCGGAGGAGATCGGTGCCCGGCAAGGCATACCGTCATGCGGCGGATAATCAATTTACGGATTTGTAAGCTGGCACCGCCGCGTCGGACGCGCACGGTTCAAACCGGCCCGAAGGGCCGGCGATGCTCCCATGGCTGGAGGTTGGCAAGACGATTATGGGCAGAGCCAAAGTTTCTGGCAGGTCCTGGCAATAACATGGGCGGGCGGCACAACAGGCTCCTCCGTGGAGGGCCGGCGAGCCCGCTCGAGCAGCATGCGCAGCTGTTCCGGGCGCACACGGTCACGTTCCATCACGAGCAGGACCATAGGATCGCTCAAAAGCTCGTCCAGGGTGCTGATGCTGTCGTTCATCCGTCGTCTCCTCGAATGCCGGGCCCGCGACGCTTAGATAGGGAGACAAAGATGGCCCGCCAATGACGCTTTGCCGGCTATCACGTGTCTCTTTGGATTAATTTTTGGTCATCCTGGGGCACGTCCTTTCCCTTCGCGGGGAAGAAGGAAGCTAGGCCGGCGGAGCGCCTTCAAATTGCGGCAGGCCGTCATCCAGCATCACCCAGGGCTGTTTCGAGACGGTCCAGATGTGCATCTGGGGCCTGAACAGCGATGGGTCGTCAAGCGAACCGGTCGTCACGCCGATGATGCCGGCGGAATCGCGCCGCGAAAACAGGGTCGTGCCGCAGGCCGGACAAAACCCGCGCTTGAGGTCCGGCGAGGTGTTGACCGTGGCCAACGGGCCCTCGACCGTCACATCGTCGATGCGGAAAAGAACACGCGCATTGAACGCCGCGCCGATCGCCTTCTGGCAAAGCCGGCAATGGCAGATGCGCTCGTTGATGGAGGCGGCATCGGTGCGATAGCGCACGGCCCTGCACAGGCATCCGCCCTCGTATTTTGCCATCGCCTGGATCCATTGGTGGAGTGAACAGGCGGCAAAAGTAACGGCGAGGTCGATTGGGTCAATTGAAAAGCTTTGATACAAGGTCATCGATTATCGTGATGCAGCAGGATTTCATGACACCCGACATCGAAACGATCGGCATCGCGGCCCTGTTCGGGTCGCCCTCGCCCGCGCGCGACCGTGCCGACGCCGGGATCATGGCCGCGGCGGCCGGCATCGGCTTCCTGGCGGTCCGGGATTTTCCCGGCGATGACTGGCTGACGCCCGACAAGCGCGCGCAATTGCTGCGCATCTTCGCGCTTCCTGACGCCGAGAAGCAGGAATTGCTGCGCTGGAATTTCGATCACACCAAGAAAAATTTCTACCGCGGCTGGTTTCCGCTGCAGCCGCAAGCCGTTTCCTACAAGGAAGGCATCGACATGGGGCCGGATCTTGCCGATGGGGCGCGGGTCACGGCTTCCGACGATCCCTTGTGCGAGCCGACACCCTTGCCGGACGAGCATGCCCTGCCGGGCTGGCGCGCTGCCGCAGCCGACTACTATCGCGTGATGGAAACGGTCGGCACCATGCTGATGCGGTCGATCGCCCGCGGGCTTGGCCTGCCTGAGATGACCTTCGATACCTATTTCGACGGCGGCATCTCGACGCTGCGCCTGATCCGCTATCCCCTGCGCGACGCCAATGCGGGCGTCGACACCAGCGGACCGGAGTATTCGGTGACCCACAAAGGCGAGACGCGCACCATCATCGGCCGCGAACATGCAGATTCAGGCTTCGTCACCTTGCTGGCGCAGGACGGCGTCGAGGGCTTGCAGGCGAAAAACCTCGCCGGCGAATGGATCGACGTGCCTCCAGCCGACGGCACGCTGGCGGTCAATTTCGGCCAGTTGCTGGAACGCTGGACCGGCGGCCGCGTGCGGGCGACACGGCACCGGGTCATTGCGCCAAAAACGGTGCGGTTCTCGATCCCGTTCTTCCACGAGCCACGCGTCGACGCGGAAATCTCGCCTTTGCCGCTGGACGGCGCCGAACCCTTCGCGCCGTTTCTTTACGGCGACTATCTCTGGGAGTCGGCGACGAACTTCGTCGAAATGAGCGGCATCAAGCATCTGAGGCAGCCGCGCCGGGCCAAGGCTTCCTGAACAGCACGCCGGCTGTCTCGCAGGAGACGGCCGGCGGAGAAGGCAGGGGTCATTCGGCTTCGCCGACCACCTCGTCCCAGCTCTTCACCCTGGTCTCGCCGTCGAGGAACGGCAATGCGGCGGCCGTCAGTTCCGGAGCGAAGAAGACATCGTAGTGGGTGCGGTTGGGCAGGATGGCCAGCCGGTTCCGCGACAGGTTCTCGCGCATCCAGCCGGCATCTTTCAGGCCGCCGCCGAGCATCTGGTAGAACTTGATCTCGTGCTCGGGCTTATACATGTCGCTGTCGCCATAGGCGAGCATCACGGGCATCTTCAGCTTGGGAACGTCGGCCGAGAAGTCGTAGTTCTGGCGCATGAAATTGCCGAGCGCGTCGAGCAGTTTCGGGAAGTCCTCCGGATGCGGGGCGACGGCGACGTAGGATTTGTACATCGGCGTGTCTTTCATGTACGTCGCGGCGGCGGCACTCACCTGTGCCTGCTGCGGACGCATCTCGTCGTAGAAGCCGTCGGCGGCATAACCGGTCGAAACAAGGACCAGCCGGCGCACGGCCTCGGGATGCTGGACCGCCATGCGGAAGGCAACCCCGCCGCCCAGCGAATAGCCCATGACGTCGACCTTGTCGTAGCCGAGTGTCTTGACGATACCAGCCATGTCGTCGCCGATCGCCTGCAGGCTGAATGGCCGGTCGCCAAGGGCGGTGCGGCCATGCCCCTGCAGGTCGACCCCGATGACGGTGCGGTTTTCGGCTAGCTTGGGCAGGATCGGCGCGAACATGTCGGTGGAACCGAGGCCGCCATGCAGCAGAAGCAGCGGCTCACCCTTGCCATAGACGGCGTAATAGTAATTCACGCCATTGATCGGCAGCAGGCCAGACTTTTGTGGCTTCGGCAGTGTTTTCGTTTCGGTCGTCATGGCAGGCTTTGTCTCCTCTGCATTGATGGTGCCCGGGCAAGCGAGAAACGCAGCGGCCGAGGCAAAAATGGCAAAAAACAGAACTTTGGACATATCGAACTCCTCCGGTGTGGCTCTGTCAGAGCGTCCTGGCGAGATCTTCGAGCTGATCGGTGCACTGGCCCCAACCGGCGTGAAAGCCCATGGCCTCGTGCTGCTCGCGGTCGGCGACGCTCCAGTGCCGGGCGCGCGCGATGTAGCGGGTCTTGCCCTCGCCCTCGTCCTCGAAGGTCAGTACGACTGTCATGAACGGTTTTTCCGATGGCACCCATGACTGGGTATAAGCATCGGTCAAGACGATCTTCTCGCCGGGAACGACCTCGAGGAAGACGCCGGGGTTGGGGAACTCGTTGCCGTCGGGCCCTGCCATGACGACTAGGCTGTTGCCACCGGTGCGCACATCCATCTCGGCACGCGGCGTCGTCCACGGCTTTGGCGCGAACCATTGCGTGATCAATTTCGGTTCGGTCCAGCAGCGATAGACGTCCCCGCGCGGTGCATCGATGATGCGGGCGAGAACCAGTTCACGGTCGTCGGCGGGGGCGATGTCGAGCTTGGTGGCCACGGTGGTCTCCTCGGTTTGATCTGGCTTCCGTCCCAAGGACGAGCCGACGCAAAGCAAACCGACATCGCCCGCGAAAAATTCTGGAAACGGAGGCTGAAAACGGCGAGCGGAGCGCGTGTCAGTGGCGCTTGGCTTGCACCAGGTAGGCGTCGATTACGGTCTCGCCCAGCCATTTGGCGGCTTCGAGCCGGTGCAGGCCTTCGACAAGTATGTGCCGCTTGCCATCGTGGCGGACCTGGATCGGCGTCTTCATGCCGTTCTCGAGCATGTCCTCGGCCAGATGCCGGACGGTCTCGGGGTGCAGCGTCTTCTTCCGCGCCGTGGGCACGTAGATGTCGTAGACCTTGACCTTTTGGACCCTGAGCATACCTGTCCCCATGGCGGAACTGCCGCCGTCTTCCTGAGATAGTCGGTTTGCCGAAGGCGGCCAAGGGCGCGGCTAACGAATGCTGGCATGATCGTTTCCATTTGACGCCTGGCGGGCGGATCGCCGAAATGGCGCCTCAGATGGGCCAGGGCTTCATGATCAATCTGCCGACCGAATTCCCCGATTTCGGGCTGACAGCCGAGCAGCGCCGCCACGCGGTGCGCGGCCACTATTACGAGTGGCCGGGCATGGATGGCGAGCGCGGCGAAATCTGGTGCTACAGCGACCGGTTTTCCTATCGCGCCGGCGAGACAGTTACGCTGCATGTCAGCTCGACCGCTCCGTCCTTCGGCATGAGGATCATCCGCGATGGCGGTGCCGAGACGAGAGTATTCGAGAAATCGGACATTGCGGCGCGCTGGCAGGAGAGTCCGGAGCAATGCTCGGTCGAAGGCTGCGGCTGGGAAGCCTCCTTCGAATTTCGCGTGGAGAGCGACTGGCCCTCCGGCGCCTACCTGATAACGCTGACCGCCGACGGACGTGACGGCAAGCCGATCCAAAGTCACCACATTTTCATCGTCTCTCCCCAGCCCGGCAAGAAACCTGGCCGTGTGCTGCAGGTGGCGGCGACGGGCACCTGGCTTGCCTACAACACCTGGGGCGGCTCCAACCATTATCAGGGCATCACCGGGCCCGACCGCGACCAGTACTCGCCCATCGTGTCGACGCAGCGCCCCTGGTGCCGCGGCTTCGTCGTGTTGCCCGGGGATGCACCGCGCGTGCCGTTGGAGGTGGCGGTGCCGCCGAAGACCGTGCCGCGTTATCCGCACATGGAATGGGCGCTCGCCACCGGCCATTCGAAGAAATACGCCTCGTCGGGCTGGGCCAGCTACGACAGTCATTTTTTTCGCTTCGCCGAACGATCAGGCTACGGCGTCGACCTCGCCAGTCAGCATGACCTCCACTTCTCGCCCGAGATTCTCGACGGTTATGACTGCGCGGTCTTCGTCGGCCATGACGAATACTGGACTTGGGAGATGCGCGACGCGGTCGACTTCTATGTCGAACGCGGCGGCCATGCGGCGCGTTTTGCCGGCAATTTCATGTGGCAGACGCGGCTGGAAGATGAGGGCCGCCGGCAGGTCTGCTACAAATATCGCGCCCGCACCGAGGACCCGGCCTATCGCGGCGGCGACGTGACCCGCGCCACCAATTCCTGGGAAGCACCGGAAATCGGCCGGCCGGGTTCGGCGACCTTCGGGCTCAATGCGACACGGGGCGTCTATGCCGGCTGGGGTGGCTGCGCGCCACGTGGCGTACGCGGCTTTCCGGTCTATCGGCCGGAGCACTGGGCCTTTGCCGGCACCGGCATCTACTATGGTGACCTGCTCGGCGCCGACAGCCATGTCTATGGCTATGAGGTCGACGGGCTCGATTTCGAGATCCGCGGCGGGCTGCCCTACCCCACGCCAGACAGCGGCGCGCCTGACGGCCTGCAAGTGCTGGCAGTCGGCATGGCCAGCCAGGTCGAGGAAAGCGCCGACATTCCGATCGAGGACCAGTTCCTCACCGACGAGGATGGCCGCTTCACCGCCGAAACCTTGTTTGGCGAGGCAAGCGACGCCAATCTCGAAAAGGTCAAACGCGGCAATGGCATGATCGTCAATTTTCCACGCGGCAAGGGCGAGGTGTTCCATGCCGGAAGCTGCGAATGGGTCGCCGGCCTGCTAAGACAAGACCCGATGGTCGAACGGGTCACCCAGAATGTCCTCGACCGCTATATCGGAAAGTCCTGACATGTCGAAAGCCCAGACCGCCGTTCAAGACACTGATGCCCGGCGCCGATCGCATTTGTTCTACCTCTCCAGCCTGCGCCGGCCGCTGATCGACCGCGCCGAAGGCATTTACATGTGGACGCAGGACGGCCGCCGTTTCATCGACGGATCGAGCGGCCCAATGGTCGCCAATATCGGCCATTCCAACCGCAATGTGCTCGATGCGATGAAGCGGCAGATGGACCGCGCCACCTTCGCCTACCGGCTGCATTTCGAGAACGAGCCGGCGGAAGAATTGGCGCGCGAACTGGCTGGAAAGTTGCCGGAAGGCATGGACCGCATCTTTTTCGTGTCCGGCGGCTCGGAAGCGACGGAATCCTGCATCAAGCTGGCGCGGCAATGGGCCGTGGCCACCGGCCAGGCCAGCCGCTGGAAGGTGATCACGCGGTTTCCTTCCTACCACGGCGGCACGCTCGGTTCGCTTTCGATCACCGGCGACGACGCGCTGGCCGAAACTTTTACGCCGATGATGCGGGTGATGCCGACCGTGCCGGCACCGACCGCCTGGCGCGACCGCGACAATCTCTCGATGGAGCAGCGCGGCGTCCGCTACGCCGACATGCTGGAGGAGAAGATCCTCGCCGAAGGTCCCGAAAGCGTCGTCGCCTTCATCATGGAGCCGATCGGGGGTGCTGCGACCGCGGCCCTGGTAGCACCCGACAGCTATTATGCGCGCATTCGCGAGATCTGCGATCGCTACGGCATTCTGCTCATCCACGACGAGGTGATGAGCGGTGCCGGCCGCACCGGCAAATTCCTCGGCGGCGACCACTGGAACTGCAAGCCTGACATCGTTGCGCTGTCGAAGGGGCTCGGCTCGGGCTATGCGCCGCTCGGCGCGCTGGCCGCACCGATGCGACTGGTCGAGCCGCTGCTCGCTTCCGGCGGCTTCCAGCATGGCCACACCTATGCCGGCAATCCGCTCGCCTGCGCCGCCGGGCTTGCGGTGCTGGGCGAAATGGACCGGCTCGACCTGATTGCCAATGCGGCTGCCATGGGCAACGTGCTGATGGACGGATTGAAGGAACTTGCGAAGCGGTTCCCCTTCATTGCCGATGTGCGTGGCAAGGGGCTGCTTACGGGCGCCGAAATGGTCGCCGATCCCGATACGCTGAAACCGATCGAGCAGGGCAAAAAAGCCACGCAGCGCCTGCTTGATCTCGCCTATGAGCGCGGGCTGATCATCTATGGCCGCAGGGTCAAGGGCGGCGTCGACGGCGACAATTTCATGGTCGCGCCGCCGATGATCGTCACCGGCGAGCAGGTCGGCGAGATCATCTCCATCATCGGCGACTCGCTTGAGGCTCTGGCGGGCGAATTCGACCTGCCGGTCGAAGGCCGGGGGTAGCGGAAATGGCGCCGCGAAAAGTCATCATCACCTGCGCCGTTACAGGCTCGGTACACACGCCGTCGATGTCGCCCTATCTGCCGGTGACGCCGGACCAGATCGCCGCGGACGCTATCGCCGCGGCCGAGGCCGGCGCCTCGATCCTGCATCTGCACGCCCGCGATCCCAAAGATGGCCGCCCGACCGCCGATCCCGAAGTGTTCATGCAGTTCCTGCCGCGCATCAAGCAGGCGACCGATGCGGTGATCAACATCACGACAGGCAGCTCCTCGCTGATGACGCTGGACCAGCGGCTGGCGGCGCCGCTTCGGGCCCAGCCCGAAATGTGCTCGCTCAATATGGGCTCGATGAATTTCGCGCTGTTCCCGATGCTCGACAAGCCAAGGGACTGGCAGCACGAGTGGGAACCGAAGCTGCTCGAAGCCACCCGCGACACTATCTTCAAGAACACCTTCGCCGACATGGAAGGCGTGATCGAGCGGCTGGGCAAGGGCTGCGGCACCCGCTTCGAGTTCGAGTGCTACGATGTCGGCCACCTCTATTCGCTGGCGCATTTCCGCGATCGGGGGCTGGTTTCGGGGCCGCTGTTCATCCAATTCGTGCTGGGCATCCTGGGCGGCATCGGCGCCGACCCGGACAACCTCATCCATATGAAGCGCATCGCCGACAAATTGTTCGGCGACAGCTACCAGTTTTCGGTGCTGGCCGCCGGCCGCAACCAGATGCCGCTGATCTCGATCGCCGCAGCCATGGGCGGCAATGTCCGGGTCGGACTGGAGGACAGCCTCTATGATGGCCGCCAGCTGGCGAAGTCCAACGCCGACCAGGTGCGGCGCATCCGTGGCATTCTCGATGGACTGTCGCTGGAGGTCGCCACGCCGGCCGAAGCGCGTGACATGCTGGCGCTCAAGGGCGGCGACAGGGTGGCTTTTTGACGAGATGACAGCGCCCGCTCCTGCCACTGTACCTGTCACGCGTGCGGTTATCCTTCGCCCCGGCACCATCGATGACGTCGAAACCATTCACGCGGCGATCCTGAAGCTTGGCACTCATATCGGGGCGCCCGAGGAAATCATCTCGACGGCGGACGATCTCAGAAGCTGGGGCTTTGGCGAAAAACCCGCCTTCTCGACCCTCATCGCAGAAGTCGACGGCGAATTCGCCGGGCTGTGCCTGCATTTCCCGATCTTCTCGACCTGGATGGGACGGCCTGGCGTCTATGTGCAGGACCTCTATGTCGAGGACCGGTTTCGCGGCCGCAAGATCGGCGAACGCCTGCTGCGACGCGTGGCTGCCGAGTGCCGCAAAGAGGGCGGCGTGTATCTGAGGCTGTCGGTCGACACCGACAATGAGGGTGCCAAGTCCTTTTACGAACGGCTGGGCATTGCCTGGTCGAGCTACGAGCAGACGCAGAAAATCATCGGTGAGGCATTTTTCGCCTTCGCCGACGCGCCGGAAAATGGGGAGCAGCAATGAAGGCCTTCTATGCGCAGGAGCAGAAGCGCCACGATCCCAGGGCCTTTCTTTCCAGTGGCGCGGCGCAGCCCAACCCTGAACAGCCGGAGCGCGTCGAAAGATTGTTAGCCGGCGCAAAATCAGCTGGTTGCACGGTCGAGCGACCGCGCGATCACGGCCTCGGTCCGATCTCGGCGGTGCACACACCCGAGTATCTCGACTTCCTCGAACATATTTTCGAACGCTGGCAACGGATCGAAGGGGCGTCGGCCGAGGTCATTCCCAACATCCACCCGATCGCCCGCAACGGCTCCTATCCGGCCTCAGCAGTGGGCCAAGCCGGCTACCACATGGCCGACACCGCCTGCCCGATCTCGGGCGAGACATGGCAGAGCGCGCTGTGGAGCGCCTGGAGCGCGGTCGAGGCCGCCGAAACCGTCATGGCCGGAGCGTCGGCCGCCTATGCGCTGTGCCGCCCGCCCGGCCACCACGCCTTCGCCGATGCCGCCGGCGGCTTCTGCTTCATCAACAACTCAGCCGTGGCGGCGCAAGTGCTGCGCAGGCAGGCGGCCCGCGTGGCGATCCTCGATGTCGACCTGCATCACGGCAACGGGACGCAAGGCATTTTCTATGCGCGACCTGACGTGCTGACGGTGTCGCTGCACGCCGATCCGGTGCGGTTCTACCCGTTCTTCTGGGGCCATGCCGACGAGCGCGGCGAAGGTCCCGGGCTTGGCTATAATTTCAACCTGCCGCTGCCGCGCAAATCCGCGGATGCGGCGTTTCTGGAAGCGCTCGGCGTGGCGTTCCAGCGTATCCGCGCCTTCTCCCCCGATGTGCTGGTCGTGGCGCTCGGCCTCGACGCGTTCGAGGGCGATCCGTTCGGCGGGCTTTCGGTGACGACGCCGGGCTTCTCGCGCATCGGCGAGGCCATCGCCGGGCTCGGCCTGCCGGCGGTCATCGTCCAAGAAGGCGGCTATCTCTGCGACGAACTCGGCGACAATCTCACCGCCTTCCTCACCGGCTTTGGCGGCAAGGCGCGGTGAGAGTTCAAGCCCAAGTCAGGAGCGTTGCTGCCTGAGCATGGCAATCACCCGGTGCACGCTTTCCAGCGTCTCGTCGATTTCGGACGCGGTGTTGTAATGGGCGATGCCGATGCGCACGACGCCTTGCTCGGCCGGAATGCCGAGCTGATGGATGATCTCCCAGGCATAGTTGTGGCCCGACCACACGAAGATGTTCTCGGCGTTCATCTGCCGCACGATCGTTTCGGGGACAATGCCATCGACGGTGAAGGAGACGGTCGGCACACGATCGCCGAGCCGTTTCGGATCGGTGATGCCTCGGACCGTCAGCCCGGAAATGTCGGACAAGCCATCGATCAGCCTTTGCGCCAGCGGGTTTTCATGGGCAATGGAGACCTGGAACGCCTTGGCGATCTTCTGCCTTCTTGAACCACCCTCACCTGCCGCCGCGCCGAGCTCGGCGAAATAGTCGACCGCGGCGGTCAAGCCGGCCATCAGTTCAATCTGCGGCGTGCCGAGTTCGAACCGCTCGGGCAAGCCGTTCGAGGAGCAACGGCACTTATAGGCTTGCAGACCGTCGATGACGTCGCGCCGGCCCCACAAGATACCCATATGCGGACCGAAGAATTTATAGGCCGAGCAGATCAGGAAATCGCAGCCGAGTTCCTGCACATCGATCAGCCCATGCGGTGCGAATTGCACCGCATCGACATAAACCAGCGCGCCGGCCTGTTTTGCAAGTTGGGTCAAGGACCTGACCCGGTTGATCGAGCCGGTGAGATTGCTGGCGTAGTTCAACGCCACCAGCCTTGTCTTCCCGGACAGCAGGCCGGCGAGTGTCGCCTCCTCGATCTGCCAGGTCTTTTCGTCGAACGGCAGCCAGCGCACGACGAGGCCGAGGTCCTCGGCCAGTTGCAGCCAGGGCGACACATTACCCTCATGATCCATGCGGGTGAGGATGATCTCGTCGCCTGATTTCATCGTGCGGCCGAGCGTGCGTGACATATGATAGGTCAACGTCGTCATGTTGGCGCCGATGACAATCTCCCGCGGGCTCGCCGCGCCGAGGAAGTCGGCCATCGCCAGATGCGCCTCGTCAACGACCTGCTGTGCCGCGATCGTCGTTTCAAAATAACCGCCGAGATTGGCGTTGGTCGTAAGCAGGCAGCGCGACACCGCGTCGGCCACGACCTGCGGCACCTGCGTGCCGGCAGGATTGTCGAGATAGATGCGCCGCCGGCCCTTGTCGGTCAGCGAGAGAGCGGGGAATTTTCCACGCACGGCCTCGATCGAAAAATCCACCATCGTCTCCATCCCTTTGCTGCTACACGACAATTCCGGGCTCGGTCACGGGCAGGGATTGCCGACCCTCTGGTGAACGGCATCCACCGCCTTCTGCATTTCTTCAGTCCAGACGACATCCACCGAAGACAGCGCCATCTCCAGTTGGAAAATGGTTGTCGCACCGATGATGTTGGAGGTCACGAAGGACCGGCTCGAGACATAGGCATTGGCAAACAGCGCCGGCTCCAGGCCGAAAGAGCGCGCCAGCTCATTGTATTCGAGCTGCGCTTCGGCGGCATTGGGCGTCTCGTAACGCTGGCCGCGGTTAAACAGCTGCGAGCGCGAGCCCTGCGGGCGGGCGCCATGATCGTATTTGCCGGTCAGATAACCCTGGGCAAGCGGCGAATAGGCAAGCAGCGACACCCCTTCGCGCTCGCAGACCTCAGCGAGGTTCACCTCAAAAGTGCGGTTGACGAGGTTGTAGGCATTCTGGATCGAGGCGACGCGAGGACCGATCCCTTTGTCGGCCTCTGCAAGGAAGCGCATCACGCCCCAGGAACTCTCGTTGGAGAGACCGAAATGGCGGATTTTTCCTGCCTTCACCAGGTCATCGAACACCGCGAGCGTTTCGGCGATCGGCGTTTCACCGACCGGCGCGCCGACAGAATCGGCACGCCGCGCCACGGCGCCGACGCGCGTCGGGTTGGCGCCCCAGGGGATGTCCCGCTCCGGCCAGTGGATCTGATAAAGGTCGAGATAATCCGTGCCAAGCTTGGCCAGCGACTTGTCTATGGCATCGAAGATATCGGCCCGCACCAATTGCGAGGGCCGGTCGCCGCGAAACCAGCTGTTGGCCGTGCGGCCGACGACCTTGGAGGCCAGGATCACCTTGTCGCGGTTGCCCTTGGCCTTCATCCAACTGCCGATGATCTTCTCGGTCCGTCCTTGCGTCTCCGCCTTGGGCGGGATCGGATAGAGTTCGGCGGTGTCGATGAAATTGACGCCGCGCGAGAAGGCCAGGTCCATCTGGGCATGGCCTTCGGCCTCGGTGTTCTGCTGGCCCCAGGTCATCGAACCAAGGCAGATCTGGGTAACAAGAAGATCGGTCCGACCGAGACGGCGTTTGTGCATGGGATTCTGCTCCGGAGGGCATATGTGCGCGGCTGCGCGGGGAGGAGTTCGCATCTTATAGGAAAAGCAGAGGCGCTCTCCAAGCCTTGCCAGGCCGACTTTTGCGTGAGCAGAGCGGGGTTAGCGTCGTGCGGCGGCCACGGCGCGGCGCTTGGCCTCGTCGATCAGCATGTTGGCCACCTGCATGCGGATCATGGCGCGCTGGCGCAAATGCGGGGCGACGCGATCGGGATGGTTGGCGAAAGCAAAGCTGCGGCGCATGCGGCCGAAGTCGGCGGCGCTCTTGGACTGCTCCAGTCCCAGTTCGACCGCGATCGATTCAGGATCGATTGGCGGCAATGTTTCTTCAGGCTTCGGCTCTTCGCCAGCCAGCGCCAGCCTTGCCTGTTCAAGCACGGCGGCAAATTCGCTGGCCAGATCAGCGCCGGCCTCGCGATATTCCGCGGCGGATACCTTGATGCGGCCGGAATGGAGTTCATCGGCGACCGAGAGATAGTCGAACGGGATGGATGGGCGCGCGCCGGTCTCTACGCCCTCACCGCCGTTGCCCTTGTCGGTGGCAACGAAGAGGTCGTCGAGCAGTGACGCAAAATCCCGCTTGGCGCCGGTAGCGATATCAGCCTCCCCCATGCCCGACAGTTCGAGTTTCAGACCATAGAACCAGCTCGTTAAAAATAAATACCGCCGGTCTTAACTAATTTCCATTCAGGGGATCGTTACCGCAGGCGCAGGCAAAAGCCGGACTGCATGTTCATGCAGTCCGGAAATTCGCCAGGAGTGGCGAGGAAAACTGGCCATGTACCAGCTTCGAAGCCTACGTTGGGCGCGGCGCAAGAGTTTCACCTTGCTGCAAAAAAATTTCAAAAAAACATCCGGACATGGCAGGCATGCATATGCTGCACTGCACAATCTTCACGATTCATCTATATTGCCTGATGTGGAGGACCAACCAGGAGCCTGAATTATGGGTTTCTTCACGGAAATGTTCGCCCGGCCGCGCCCGCAGGAACATCTGAGATATCGCGCGGCGCTCGCGCTCCTTTATTCGATGAGCAATGCCGAGCGCGCCGACATCGGCATCAAGCCCGCCGATTTCCCACGCATCGCCCGCGAAATGTCCATCCGCTAAGCAGGTTGCGAGATGTCCCGGATCGACCCGGGACATCTCAAAGTCCGATTTCTCAACGCGATCCGAGGAATGTCGCCTTGCCCAGCGGCACGCCATTGTGGCGCAGGATGTCGTAGGCGGTGGTCAGGTGGAAATAGAAATTGGGCATGGCCACATGCAGCAGATATTGCATGCCGCTCAGCGTCGTTTCCCGGCCCCCCAGCTTCAGTTCGATCATCCTGTCATCCGACCCGTCGATATCGGCTGCGGAAAAAGTCGCCAGGTAGGCGACCGTCTTGGCGAGCCTCGCTTCGAGATCGGCGAAGCTTGCTTCATTGTCCTCATATTTAGGCACTTCGCGGCCGGCCAGCCGTGAAGGCGCGCCCTTGGCATGGTCGGTTGCGATCTGCACCTGCCTGGCAAGTGCGAACATGTCGGGCGCCAGCCGTGCCGTCAAAAACACCTGCGGGTCGATCTTGCGGTCAAGCGCATTCTGTTCGGCTGCAGCCAGCACACTGGAAAGTGCTTTCAGCCTGGCTGAAAACACGGGCACGGATGCCTCATACATCGATATCGTCACGTCGGATCTCCTGTCCGGCAGGAACGCCGGCGCGAGGACGTAGCGCTCTCAGGCGCGATTCTTCAAGCGGTGGCCGCATGGCGTCACCACGTCGCCGCAATCGCTGCGGTAGAATCTTCGTTATCGAGCGGAGATTCCCGATGAGACGCGCCCTTTTCGCAGCGACTGCCCTTCTCTCCCTTGCCACGACAGGCCACGCGGCATTGGCCGCAGCCGATACGCCCGAAGCGCCTTACGTCGATGATCGGTCGAGCGCGGATGCGGTCGTGCATTCACTCTACAGCGCCATCAACCGGCATGAATTCGCCCGCGCCTGGGGCTACTTCGGTGATACAAAGCCGGCAAAGGATTTCGACACATTCGCCAAAGGCTATGACGGCACCGACAAGGTGGAGGTCAAGACCGGTCCGATTTCGGACGAGGGCGCGGCGGGCAGCATCTATTACAACGTCCCGGTCGCCATCCAGGCAACCGACAAGAAGGGCGAGGCGAAGGTTTTCGCCGGCTGCTATACGCTGCGCCAGGTCAACGCCCAAATCCAGGCGCCGCCGTTCCAGCCTATCTTCATCGACAAGGGAGCGCTGAAGCCCTCCACAGCCGACTTCGAGGAGGCTTTGCCGCCAAGTTGCGGCGACGGTCCGCCGCCGCCGCAAAAGGACACCGCACTGGAACAGGCCAAGAAGGCCCTCCTGGCGACCTATGGCGACCAATGCGACAAGGACCGCCTGGCCAATGAGCCGGAGGTCTTTTCGATCAAATACAAGGACAGGAATGCTCAGCCGAACGATCCTGACAAGGAGACCCGGCTGTTCCACTTCTCCTGCTCGGCCGCCGCCTACAATGAAAGCTCGGTCTACTACATGACCGACGAGGTGGACGGTGTCAGGCAATTGCAGTTCGCCGAGCCGGAGACCGATATACGCTACGAGAACAACGACAGCGACGGCAAGCTGTTGAGTGTAACGGTGATCGGCTTCCGGACCACAGGGTGGGCGGTCAATTCCGGCTATGACCAGAACGCTCACACCATCACCACGCTCAACAAATGGCGCGGCGTCGGCGATGCTTCGGATGCCGGGACATATCTGTTCCGCAACGGCGATTTCTCGCTGGTCCAGTATGACGTCGACGCGTCCTATGACGGCGAGGAGAACCCGCAGACGATCGTCGACTACAACACCGCGCCTTAGATCCTCTAGCGCATCAGGCTTATGGTGCCTTCGACAGCATCCAGCTTATGGTGCCTTCGACAGCATCCAGTCGAGCGTGCCGCGCCAGTCTACCATGCGGATCGGCGTGCCGTGCGTGCCGGTCTCGAAGCGCACGAAGCGGGTCGGATAGTTTTTTGATTTGGCAAGGATGGAGCGGAAGAACGCTTCCTGGTTGGCCACGGGAAAGACCACATCGTGGCTGCCCTGGCCGAAGAACACTGGCACGCGACGCTTGAAGGCGGGACTGCCGAGAAAGCCCTCGTCCCACAGCGATCCGAGCAGCAGCAGTCCATTCACGCGGCCACCAGTATCCTTGCGTGCGGCAAGTTTCCAGCACAGCGCGCCGCCCATCGAGCCGCAGGCGACGAAGATTTTCGCGCCCGGAGACTGTTCGGCATAATGGTCGATCAGGGCGGCGACCAGTGCTGCGCCCTTGTCGCCGAAATCAGGGAAATCCGGAGAAATATAGAGCCCGCCATTGCCGGCCATCAGGTTCTTGAGCCGGTTGAAATTGCCGCCGAAGGTGAAGTCGTCGACGCCTTGCTTGCGGCTGCCGCCCTGCCCGTGCAGGTAAAGCACGATGATGGCGGCTCCTTGCGTCCTACCGACGGCGACATGCCTGACATCGCCCGCGTCGGTCTTCAGCATCAGATCCTGCTGCACCTTGCGCACGCCGGTGTCGGTGTACTGGGCATGCACGCGTTTTTCCGGCACCTCGTCGCGCTGGTTGATGTCGCGCATCTCGCGGTAGTCGAGGACCGTGTAGGCGCCGTTGCTGTCGGATGACAGCGTCGCCGGATAGGCGAAGAGATCGTCCTTGAAGGGTTTCAGGGACAATGTGTCGGCACTGGCGGCCGAGGAAAACAAGAAAAGCATTGCCGTGACGAAAGCGCGGCACGCGACGGTACGAATAGCCATACCGCAGGCATGCTAATGCCGCCTCCGTTTGTCAATCCTGCAGCACGCCGCCAGCGCCTTCCAGTGCCTCTCGGGTGTCGACATCGACGGACGCGCCTTCGCCGATCTCGACATCGATGACATCGAGCCCTTCGGCCTCGACCAGATGGCGAGCGCCGGTGTCGCCTTCGAGATGGGCGATTGCCGCGAATAACGAGCGCGGCAAAAGCACCGGGTTGCCGCGTTTGCCTTGGTGCGTGGCACGGACCACCGAGTTGCCGCCGGCCCTGCGGAAGGCATCGATAAGCCTGTCGAGGTCGTCGGATGCGACACCCGGCATGTCTCCCAGAACGATCATCGCACCAGCGGCGTCTTCGGGCAGATAGGCAGTGCCGGCCTTAAGCGAGGTCGACAGGCCATCGGCAAAATCAGGATTGTCGGCGAAGGTGACGTCGAGGCCCGACAATGCCGCGCGCACCCGCTCGCGCTGATGACCGGTGACGACGATCGTGCCCGAAGCCTTCGAGGCGAGCGCGCGTTCGGCGGTGCGGCGCACCAGCGGCTGGCCGTCGAACAGCGCCATCAGCTTGTTCGGCCCGCCCATGCGGCTCGACCGGCCTGCCGCCAGAAGCACGATCCCGACCTTGAGCCGGCTTTTGGCCGGCAGCGGCTCGCGCGGCTGCGGCCGCGTCGGTATCTCCATCAGCAGGCCGCCGACGCCCATGCCGGCAATGTCGCGCGCGGTGACGTCCAGGC
Organism: Mesorhizobium australicum WSM2073; assembly: GCF_000230995.2. Classification (NCBI taxonomy): domain Bacteria; kingdom Pseudomonadati; phylum Pseudomonadota; class Alphaproteobacteria; order Hyphomicrobiales; family Phyllobacteriaceae; genus Mesorhizobium; species Mesorhizobium australicum. The sequence goes on from NC_019973.1 coordinate 4,443,756, forward strand.
CGGCAATCAATCGGTCGAGCACCCAGTCGAAGCCGTTCTCCTTGGGGCTGCGGGCGCAGCCAGGCGCGCCGATGATACGCTTGCCGCCGAGTGTGCCGAGCACCAGCAGATTGCCGGGATCGACCGGCATGCCCGCGCGGATGATGGTACCGCCCGCCCCCTCGATCGCCGCCGGAACGACGTCGGCGAAATCGCTCATGGCGGAAGCCCCGAAGATCACCACCATGTCGTTGTCGCGCGCAAGCGCGATGGCGGCCTCGGCGACAGGGGCGATCTCATGCGGCGTACGGCGCTCCGCCGTCAGCCAGCCGCCGGAGCGCGCCAGCCGGGCTTCGGTGACGCGCAGCGTCTTGTCGAGCACGGTTGGCTTGGTGCCCGGCAGCACCGTCTGGATGACGCCGACACGCATCGGCCGATAGGCGTTGACGGCAAAAATTTCGCCGCTGGCGCAGATTTCCGTCACGGCAGCCACCAACGAGGAAGAGACCGCGAAGGGGATGATCTTCACCGTCGCGACCATCTGGCCCTTTTCGACCGACGCGTGCTGGGCCAGCGTCGCGATGGTGATGGCAGGATCGACCGCATTGATCGCATCGATGACAGCGGCATTGACGGTGAAGATGCCAGCCGCCTTGGCGTGGAGATTGACCCGGCCGGTAGCGGCGGGCTTCGCCTCGATGCCGCCTAAGGTCATGCTTTCGGCAATTTTTTGCGCCGCGGCGTCCTCGCCGAGATCGTCCGGCGCCAGCACAGCCGCAACGACCTGCGAAACACCTGCCTCCTTGAGCGTGGAGACATCTTCGGCGCTCAGCCTGTGCGCCTTGCGAAATCGCTTTTCGCCGGCCGCGGTCGCATGCGCCAGCACCGCCCCTTCGGCCGCGTCGATCGGAATCGGACCGAATTTCACGCCGCCGCGCCCTTCGCATCGAGGCCGCGTGAGCGGAAGGCAAGAATGGTCTGCGCGAGAATGGCGACGGCGATCTCGGCGGGGCTTGCCGCCCCGATATCCAGCCCGATCGGCGCGTGGATACGCGCGATCTGGTCCGCACTCGCGCCCAGCGCCAGCAGGCGCTCGACGCGCTTGGCATGCGTCTTTCGGCTGCCGAGCGCTCCGACATAGAAACAGTTGGCGTCGAGTGCCGCCTTGAGCGCGAAATCGTCGATCTTCGGATCATGGGTGACGGCGGCGAGCGCCGTGTAAGCGTCAAGCGGCTGGCGTTCCAGCACGTCCTGCGGCCAGTCGGCATGCAAGGCGACATCGGGAAAGCGGTCCGATGTGGCAAAGGCGGTGCGCGGATCGATGATTTCCAAGGGATAGCCTGATATCCGGGCCATCGGCGCGAGCGCCTGACTGATATGCACGGCGCCGATCACCACCAGGCGCGGCCGCGGCAGATGCGCATTGAGGAAGAAGGTCCGCCCTTCCGCCTCGACAGACCCCGAATTGCCGGATCGAAACGCCTTGGCGATCGCCGCTCCGAGATCGCCGGCGACCTGATCGCCCTCCCGCACGATACGGTCGCGACCATCACCGAGATCGGTGACGAGGATCGCCGCGCGGCGGGCGCGCCGCTCGGCGTTGAGCGTCTTCAGCGCATAAGGATCCATCGGAGGTCAGCCCAATCGCTCAACATAAACCTTGATGCGGCCGCCGCAGGACAGGCCGACTTGCCAGGCGGTCTCATCGGCAACACCGAACTCCAGCATCCTGGCTTTGCCGGAGCCGATGACGTCGACCGCCTCGGTCACGACAGCGCCCTCGACGCAACCGCCCGAAACTGAGCCGTGGAAATTGCCATCGGCATCGATGACAAGGTGGCTGCCGACCGGGCGCGGCGCCGAACCCCAGGTCTCGACCACGGTCGCGACAGCGACATCCTTGCCGTCCTTCATCCAGGCTTCCGCGATGATCAGCGGGTCGCGGGCCTCATCGAGATAAAGACTGTCACTCATCGTTGCTTCTCTCAGGGTCTGTTTTTCCAAAAGCCGGAAAATATATGGCTATGCGGCGCGCCTTGCGCCAGCATCCATCCACCGCCGTGGATCGACGGAAAGGACCGATTTCTTGTCCAGCGAGGTGCAGAGATCGGCGAGCGCGTCGAGATTGTGCACCGAGCGGAATTCGTCGACATGCGGCAGCATCGCCTTGACGCCGCGGGCGCGCGCCTGAAAACCATCGAAGCGCAACAACGGATTGAGCCAGATCAGCCGCCGGCAGGATTTGTGCAGCCGTTCCATTTCTTCCGCCAAGCCCCCTATATCGTCGCGCTCCAGCCCGTCGGTGATCAGAAGCACCACCGCGCCCTGTCCCAGCACACGTCGCGACCATACAAGGTTGAACTCGGCTAGCGTATCGCCGATGCGCGTGCCACCCGACCAGTCCTTGACCGCCGCCGAGCAATCGGCAAGGGCGGCATCGGGATCGCGGTGGCGCATCTGCCGGGTCAGGTTGGTCAGCCGCGTGCCGAAGACGAAAGTGTGCACGCGCCGGCGCTTTTCCGTCAGCGCATGCAGGAAATGCAGGAAGATGCGCGTGTATTGGCTCATCGAACCGGAAATATCGGCCAGCACCACCAGGGGCGGATGAACTTCGCGGACCGAGCGGAATTTCGGCAGGATCAATTCACCGCCGGTGCGCGCCGCCGAGCGCATCATGGCACGTGGATCGATGCGGCGGCCATGCGCATCGGCCTTGAAGCGTCTGGTCCGCACCATGTCGACAGGCAGCCGCAACGCCGCGATCGCCTTCCTGGCGTCAGCCATCTCGACTGCGTTCATCTGCGCGAAGTCCTTGCCCCGCAACAGCTCGTTGCCGGAAAAGGTGAAGCGGGCGTCGACCTCGATCTCAGGGATTTCCTGAGGCGTCTGGTTTTTCCGATGACCCTCGAACATCGCCTGGCTGACGCGATTTTCAGCCGCGCGCGGTTTCTGCTTCTGCCTGACGTCAGGCGCCACCGGCGAAAACATCGCCAGCAGCTTCTCGATCAATTCGCGCGATTTCCAGAACAGTCGGAAAGCTTCGTCGAAGGTGGCATGATCCTCATGCCGCGAGACCAGAACGGCGTGCAGGGTCCAGTAAAAGTCATCACGCGAGCCGATGCCGGCGACGAGCACCGCCTCGATCGCGTCCTTGACCGAAGCGGGCCCGACCCGCATGCCGGCCTTGCGCAAGGCGCGGGCGAAATAGACGATGTTGTCTGCGATCCGGCCGTCCGCCGTCGCCTCTCCAGGGTCGGGTCGGGACGCCTTCACCACCCTACTCCGCCGCCGCGAGCTCGGCCTTGACCTCATCGAGGATGCGCCGGCCCTCGCCCGCGCCGATGCGGGCAATGTCGTCCTGGTATTTCAGCAGCACCCCGATCGTGTCGGACACGGTCTCCGGATCGAGCGCCACCTTGTCGAGTTCGGTCAGCGCGCCGGCCCAGTCGATGGTTTCGGCGACGCCCGGCACCTTGAACAGCTCGATCTGGCGCAGCTTCTGGATGAAGGACACCACTTCGGCCGAAAGCCGCTGGTTGGCCCGAGGCACCTTGCGGCGCACGATCTCCAGTTCGCGCTCGGCATCGGGGTAGTCCACCCAGTGATAAAGGCAGCGCCGCTTCAGCGCATCGTGGATTTCGCGGGTGCGGTTGGTGGTGATGATGACGATCGGCGGCTCTTCCGCCTTGATCGTGCCGAGTTCAGGCACAGTCACCTGGAAGTCCGAGAGGATTTCGAGCAGGAAGGCTTCGAAGGCTTCGTCGGTGCGGTCGAGTTCGTCGATCAGGAAAACCGGGGCTGCGCCCGTCTTGCCAGTCAGCGCATCGAGCACCGGCCGGCGGATCAGGTACTTTTCGGAGAAAACGTTACGCTCCATGGCGGAGCGGTCGACCTTGCCGGCGGCCTCCTCCATGCGGATTTCGATCATCTGCGCGGCGTAATTCCACTCATAAACGGCCGAGGAGACGTCGAGCCCCTCATAACACTGCAGGCGGATCAGCCGGCGGCCAAGCGCCTCGGCCAACACCTTGGCGATCTCGGTCTTGCCGACGCCGGCCTCGCCTTCGAGGAAAAGCGGCCGCCTCATGCGCAGAGACAGGAAAAGCACCGTTGCCAGCGACCGGTCCGCGACATAGTCCGCGCCGGTCAGGAGATCGAGCGTTTCGTCGATCGTCCGCGGCACGGGGCGCGGTTCCAAGTCGCTCATTCCTTCTCCGCGGGTGCGGCGGCCCCACTTTCCAGGACGTGGTAGCCGCGGGCGTGATAGATCAGCGGCCGCAAATTATCGCCCATACGCAGACCTGTCACCTTGCCAAAAAGCACACGATGGGTGGCCAGGTCCTTGGTGTCGATCAGTTCGCAGTCGAACACGGCTAGCGCGCCCTTCAGCGTCGGCGCGCCGGTGGAAATCACATCCCATTCGCCGAGCGCGAAGCGCTCTTCGACCGGCAGGCCAGTCATGCCGGAAAATCCAATCGACAGCGGCTCCTGGTGCGAAGCCAGCGTGTTCAGGGCAAATTTGCCGTTCTTCACGAACAGCTCATTCTTGGCATTTTCACGATTGAGGCAGACCAGGATGGTCGGCGGCGTATCCGACACAGAGCATGCCGCGATCACCGTCGTCCCCCGCTTTCCGGCGGGTCCGTCGGTGGTCACCACATGGACATGACCGGCAAAATGACTCATCGCGTCGCGATAGGCCTGCGGTCCAATATCGTTCTTCTTCAGCACTGGAAGATTCCATGGCCATTGTTCACCTGACATATATGGCCAGACATCACATGCCACAAGCGAAGTGCTTGGCCCATATCCCGAATTCGCGTGTTGCACCAAGGCCGGGCAGCCTTTAGGTCTTGGCGGGAATTTGACGCCTGCGCGACGTCGCGGGCTTGGAGGAATTCTTCGGCAGCATGCGATCCGGGGCAACCATAACCGCAGCGCTGGCCTGGCTGTTCATGGCCGGCGCCGCCAGCGCACAGACGCTCACGATTGGTGTCGCAGCACCCCTGTCGGGACCATCGGCCATCCTCGGCAGGCAGATCGAGGCTGGCGCCGGGCTCGCGGCAGAGGTGGACGGCATCCAACTCAAGACTGTTGATGACGCCTGCACCGGCGATGGCGGCGCCGCGGCGGCCAGGGAATTCGTGGCAGCCAAGGTCAATGTCGTGATCGGCTTCCTCTGCACGGAGGCGATCGAGGCGGCGATGCCTGTCCTTAAGGACGCCAATATTCCTGTCATCACCGTTGGTGTGCGAACCGAAAGCCTGACCGACCGCCGCGCCAAGACCGGCTGGCCGGTTTATCGCCTCGGCCCGCGAGGCGACGACGAGCGCAATGCCGTCGCCTCCACCCTTACCCGCCTATGGCGGAACGAGCTGTTCGCGATCATCGACGACGGCACCATCTATGGCCGTGAGATGGCGGAGACATTTCGTGCTGCTGCCGAGCAGGCGGCACTGAAACCGGTCTTCGTCGACACGTTCCGGCCGCAGCTCGACAACCAGATCGGCCTGGTGGGACGGCTGAAAAAGGCCGGCGCCACGCATGTCTTTGCCGGCGGCGACGGCGACGACATCGCCATCATGGGGCGCGATGCCGCCCAGCTCCAGACGGGCATCGTCCTTGCCGGCGGCGAAAACCTGCGCACGCCGCCCGGCGACGTGCCTTACGCGACCGGCACGCTGATGATCGCGCCACCCGAATGGGCCGATGTCGCGGATCCCAAAGTGCTGGAAAGCTTCTCCGCGCACAAGATCGTGCCGGACGGCTACGCCCTGCCGGCTTATGCTGCGGTCGAGATCGCCAAGGCCGCATCGTCGGACGCAGCAGGCTCCGGCGGGCCGCTGGCCGAGGCACTCACCGGGCATGATTTCACCACGGCGATCGGACCGGTCCGCTTCGACGACAAGGGCGACCTCAGCCAGAGCCTCTACCGTGTCTTCCGCTTCGACGGCACCCGCTTCGTGCCCTTGGAAAACAACTGATGTTCCGCACCGGTCCACGCAATCTCATCACCGATGTCATGGGCCTGCGCGTCGGCAATGCTTCCGACGCCAGGCTGAAGTCCGGCGTGACGACCGTCCTTTGCGACGAGCCGCCGGTCGCGGGAGTCCAGATTCTTGGCGGCGCGCCTGGCACCCGCGAGACGGATCTGCTGGAACCGCACAATTTGGTGGAGACGATCCATGCCGTGGTGCTGTCAGGCGGTTCGGCTTTCGGCCTCGATGCTGCCTCCGGCGTGCAGGCCGCATTGCGCGAACGCGGCATCGGCTTCGAGGTTGGCGGCTTCCGCGTACCGATCGTGCCGGCGGCGATCCTCTTCGATCTGCGCAATGGCGGCGACAAGGACTGGGGCCGCTATCCCCCCTATCGCGACCTCGGCTACGAGTCGGTGCAGACTGCCGCTGTCGATTTCCAATTTGGCACGGCGGGCGCCGGAACCGGTGCACTGACGTCGGGGCTGAAGGGTGGCCTGGGTTCCGCCTCGACACTGCTGGACAATGGGATCACCATCGGCGCGCTGGCCGCCGTCAACCCGACCGGCTCGGTGACCGTCGGCCGCACCCGCCATTTCTGGGCGGCACCCTTCGAAATCGGCGATGAATTCGGCGGGCTTGGTTATCCCTCGCCCATGCCCGAGGACGCGAAGCGGATTTTGCTGAAATACCGGGACAAGGATCACGGACGGCAGATGGACAGCGGCGGCAACACGACCATCGCGGTCATTGCCACGGACGCGGTTCTCACCAAGGCCGCCGCCAAACGCCTGGCGATTTCGGCGCATGACGGCTTCGTACGCGCCATCTGGCCGACCCATACGCCGGCCGACGGCGACCTGGTGTTCGCGCTGGCCACCGGCAAGAGCGGGGTCGAACTGACCGCCGACGCGGCAATCGACCTCTACGCCGCCGCCGGCGCCACTATGGCGCGCGCCATCAGCCGTGGCGTGTTTGCCGCGACGCCAGCCGACAACGACCTGTTTCCCGTCTGGTCGTCACGTCACTAGGCTGGCTAAAGCCGTCGATCAAACCGGATCGGATTTTTCTTCCTCGAACGTCACCGCGACATCGGAATTCGCGGACAGCCACACCTTCTTGCCATCGACCTCGGCAACCAGGGCCAGGGAAATATAGTGGTGATGGCCCTTGTGAGCCCCCTCGCCACTGTCGGCCTTGGTCAGCTTGATGCGCTGACCATCGACCTTGTCGACGGTGCCGATATGCACGCCGTCGGCGCCGACGACGTCCATGTGCTCACGAATTTTGCTGGTGTCGGTCATGTTAGCTTCTCCATTGGGGTGGGTTTCCCTTGGGACTGCCGACAATAACAAATGACGAGCGGTTTGGATGCATCGGCCTTGGTCCGCACGACGTTTTGGTCTCGTCGTGCTAGGGATTGAAGCGATCAGGCCGAAGGAGCGATGACAATGCGGACGCTTTTCCTGTTTGCCGTTTGCCTGGCCACGCAGTTCGCGGCGTCGATTGCCCAGGCCGGCGATGTCGCGGAGCTCGAAATCCTGGGCTTCACCCGGGATGGCGGCGTGTTCGCCTTCGAGGAGTACGGCATCCAGGACGGGTCGGGCTTTCCCTATGCCAACCGGTATTACATCGACACGAGCAACGACAGCTTTCTCAAGGGCACGCCGGTCAGGGTCCGGCTCGACGACGAGAAGGCAACGCTCGACGCTGCCCGCCTTCAGGCCCGGCAAAAGGGCGAGGCCATTGTCAGCCAGGCCGAGCTGAGTGCCAACCGCGGCATCACCGCCGGCTCCAACCCGGTGACCGAGCTTTCGGCCGATCCACATCGCATAGTGGTCAATCCGCGACCGATCTTTTCCCCTGTCGACCAGCCGCTCGAGTTCCGGCTCGACGAGATCGGCATGAATGACACCGAAAGTTGCGCCAGCCAGGGCGAGATCAATGGCTTCCGGCTGCTGCGTATCGAGGCGCGGGATGGCGGCACCACCAAATTGCTGCACGAGGACAAAGCGATCCCCAAGAGCCGGGGCTGCCCGAACGGCTACCGCATCGGCGCGGTGCAGACGTTCTCGATGGACAGCCTCAGCGCTTATGCGGTGCTGATCGCGGTGCGCCAGTATGGCTTCGAAGGGCCGGACTTTCGCTGGATCGCCGTGACCGGCCGCCTGTGACAGAGCTTGTCCAACCCGTCAGGCGCAATCGCGCCCTGCACCACCTTCGCGGCGCCATGCCGACACTGCGTGCAGCGCTTCTCGGTGCGCTGCTGTGGGCCGCCGCCATGGGCGCCAGCGCACTCGTCAACCTGTTGCTGGACAATTGGGTGACGCCGGGCAAGATCCGCACCGTGTCCCTGCTGTTTGCCGTCGGCGGCGCCCTGGCCTTTCCGGTTGGCCTGTTTGCCGCACGGCTGGTTTCGCTCGGAAGGGGCCGGGAGGTCGCCTTCGCGGCGATATTCGTAGGGCTTGCTGCCGCAACGATCGGCCTCACCGCCCTGCTGTATGCCCTGCAATACCGCTCCTATTATGCCGAATGGCATGCGCCCGTATTCACCCTCACATGGGGCTTTCAGCTCGCCTTCACGATGGCGGTGGCGTCCTACCAGTTCGTGGTGCTGGGCATCCGGCTCTATTTCCCGCTTGGTTTCGTCGCCTTGTTCGCCGTCAGCCTCTGGTTTGCACGGCAGCAGCGTTGAGCATTTGGTCCGCCTCTGTTAGGACGCGGACAAATCCCTCCGACACATCAGGAATGACCGATGATCCCTCGCTATTCCCGGCCGGAAATGGTCGCCATCTGGTCGCCCGAAACCCGGTTTCGCATCTGGTTCGAAATCGAGGCCCATGCCTGCGACGCGCTGGCCGAACTGGGGGTCATCCCCAAGGAAGCGGCCAAAACGATCTGGGAAAAGGGAAGCGCGGCCGAATTCGACGTCGAGAAGATCGACGCGATCGAGCGCGTCACCAAGCATGACGTTATCGCCTTCCTCACCCATCTTGCCGAATTCGTCGGGCCCGACGCGCGCTTCATCCATCAGGGCATGACGTCTTCGGACGTGCTCGACACCTGCTTTGCGGTGCAACTCACCCGCGCCAGCGACATTCTGCTGGCCGACATCGATACGTTGCTTGCAGCGCTCAAGCGCCGCGCCTTCGAGCACAAGGACACCGTCACCATCGGCCGCAGCCACGGTATCCATGCCGAGCCGACGACCTTCGGCATAAAGCTGGCGCAGGCTTATGCCGAATTCTCGCGCTGCCGCGAGCGGCTGGTGCACGCGCGCGAAGACATTGCCACCTGTGCGATTTCGGGCGCGGTCGGCACCTTCGCCAACATCGAGCCCTATGTCGAGGAACATGTGGCGGCAAAGCTCGGACTAAAGCCGGAACCGGTGTCGACTCAGGTGATTCCGCGCGACCGCCACGCCATGTTCTTCGCGACCCTCGGCGTCATCGCCTCCTCGATCGAGCGGCTGGCGATCGAGGTCCGGCATCTGCAGCGCACCGAAGTGCTGGAAGCGGAAGAGTATTTTTCGCCGGGCCAGAAGGGCTCGTCGGCGATGCCGCACAAGCGCAACCCGGTGCTGACCGAAAACCTCACCGGCCTTGCCCGCATGGTGCGTTCCATGGCGCTGCCGGCGATGGAGAACGTGGCGCTCTGGCATGAGCGCGACATCTCGCACTCCTCGGTCGAGCGCATGATCGGCCCGGACGCCACCGTGACGCTCGATTTCGCGCTGTCACGCCTGACCAGCGTCGTCGACAAGCTGGTCGTCTATCCCGACAACATGCTGAACAACATGAACAAGTTTCGCGGCCTTGTGCATTCGCAACGCGTCATGCTGGCGCTGACGCAGGCCGGCCTGTCACGCGAAGATTCCTACCGGTTGGTGCAGCGCAACGCCATGAAGGTGTGGGAACAAGGCGCTGATTTTCTTGAGGAACTTCTGGCCGACAAGGAAGTGACAGCCGCGTTGCCGGAGGCGCAAATCCGCGAGAAATTCGACCTGGGCTACCACACCAAGCACGTCGACACGATCTTCAAGCGGGTGTTCGGAGGAGCATGAGCTTTCCTTCTCCCCGTTTACGGGGAGAAGGTGCCGTGATGACGTCCAATCAAGCCTTACCCGGCACGGTCCTGATCACCGTGCCCCAAGGATCCTCACGGGTCGTTTCGCTGCTCACATTGTCCGAACGCATCTCGACCCAGGCAAGGCCCGAGCGGGAGGGGTCGCGGCGGCCGGCGCCGGCGCTTTGCCAGGCATTGGCGCCGATGTGGTGGTGATAATGCCCCGACGACAGGAACACCGCCTGGCCGCCATATTTGGCGACCGTGTCGAAGCCGAATTCCTGGTTCCACCAGGCTTCGGCCTCTTCCGGTCTGCCGACGCGCAGGTGGACATGGCCGACAATGCTGTTTTCCGGCGCGCCTTGCCATCCCGCATCGCCGGCCGGCACTTCGGCAACGACAGACGGAATGTTCATCCGCTCGGTCGCCATGGCGATCTTGTCGCCGTTCCATTTCCAATCCTGCGGGCGGCGGTCGGCATAGATTTCGATGCCGTTGCCCTCGGGGTCGGTCAGGTAGAGCGCTTCGCTGACCAGATGGTCCGAAGCGCCCTCGATAGCGATCTTGTCTGAGATGGCGTGGTTGATCCAGCGTCCGAGATCGGCACGGCTGGGCAGCAGGAAAGCCGTATGGAACAGGCCGGCGCTGCGCGGATCGTCCGGTTTGGCAGAGCTGTCCGGCTCAAGCACCAGCAGCGGACGGCTGCCGGCGCCGAGCGTGATCGCGCCTTCGGCACGGCTCAATTCCTGCAGTCCGACGACTTTACGATAGTAGGCGGCAAGACTTTCGGCATCACGCGCCTTCAGACCGACGCGGGCGACGCTCACCGGCGTGGTGGCGGCAAATGGCAGTTCGCTCATCATTGTCTCCGTTGCGGCGACGTCTCGCGAAGCTCCCAAAGCCAGGAGGCCAGCGGCGCCGATCACTCTACGTCGTGTCAGCGCCAAAATCCCGGTCCTCCACGGCTGTTTCTCTCCCGACAGAGATCGTCGATCTTCATCGTTCACACAAGACAGCGAAAAGCGAACATGGTGTTCACCGTTACGACCAGAAGCCTGCCCATCAACGGTTGCATGAGGCAATCGCGCTCGCTATCTGAGCGCCATGAAAGTCAAGGACGCAGATATTCTGATCATTCCCGGATACACCAATTCGGGGCCTGAGCATTGGCAGACCCGCTGGCAATCGAAACTGTCCACGGCGCGCCGCGTCGAGCAAGCGGAATGGTCGAAGCCGGTGCGCGAGGACTGGACGGCGAGTGTGGCCAAGGCGGTCAACGAGGCCGAGAGACCTGTCGTTCTCGTCGCTCACTCACTTGGAGTGGCCGCGGCCGTACAAGCCATTCCGCAGTTCCGGAAGCCGGTCGCCGGCGCCTTCTTCGTGGCACCGCCGGACGTCGCGAATCCCAAGATCAAGCCAAGACATCTGATGACTTTCGGCCCTTATCCTCGCGAACCGCTGCCGTTTCCCTCCATCGTGATCGCCAGCCGCAACGACCCCTTCTGCCCTTTCGATGTCGCCGAGGACATCGCCGGCGCCTGGGGCTCGCTGTTCATCGATGCCGGAGAAACCGGCCATATCAGCGAGGATTCAGGCTTTGGCCCCTGGCCCGAGGGATCGATGACCTTCGCCAAGTTCCTGACGGACCTCTGAGGCGCGCCAAAATCAACGCACGATGGCATTCGATCAAACTGCAGGACTCGAATAAATAATAATTTAAGAGGGCCAGCGTTAACTATTCAGAAGCAGTGGAAATTGCTTTCTGGATGATCATCCGTGCTTGAACCGGGCTGCCAATTCTTCGCCCTTGAAACAGAGGTCAATGCTTGCGCAAGGACGCATCACTTGAATTCTTGAGAGGCGCCGCAGCGCTTATCGTTCTCAATTGGCATATCTTGTGTGCTTTTGCGCCGTCCGCGGCGGGCGAAGAGGAGGCTGCGCAATCGCTCAAGACAAGTCTGGCTTTCATCGCCTTCAATGGCGGCTCTGCCGTCTACTTGTTTTTCGTCCTCTCTTCCTATGTGCTTGTGAAGCGTTATTTCCAGTCCCGCGACGCACAAGACCTTCGGCTGGGTGCGATCAAACGTTTGCCTCGTCTGGCTGGACCCGTGCTTGTTGTGGTTCTATCGTCCTGTGTCATCTTCAAGCTCGATCTGTATTTCTTCGAGGATGCAGCGGCGGTCGCTCAATCTGAGTGGCTCGGCAGATTCGGCAATGCTTCAAAGGTACTGTCGCGGGAGACAGCGAGTTTCTCCGACGCATTCCTGCAAGGAGCGTGGCGGACATTCATTTACGGCGACAAATATTACGACAGCAGCCTGTGGACCATGACGATCGAGTTCTGGGGCAGCATGCTGACCTTCGCCCTCGCCCCGATCGTCTTTTTCTTCCAAGGCCGCTGGGCGCTATTGTCCTGGCTTTGCATAGCAACAGGCGTATTCTTGGCGGTGCAAGTCAGCTTCTTTTTTTGTGCCTTTCCGGCCAGCCTCCTACTCTATCCGCTTCTCGCCATGGGATTTCGCCCGAATCGATGGGTGAGAGGGGCCATGGCGATTATTTCGCTGGTGCTGCTGGGTTATGCAGGAGATGCTGTGGGAATATACCGGCCCTTCGCCGTGCTCGATATTGCAGCTTCCGATATCGGTTTGCGGCAAGCTTGCGTGGCCATCCCGGCAAGCATCATGCTGGTTTACGCCGTGCTGAGCATGGATGACCCACCGTCATGGCTCTCCGGCAAGGCCGCACGTTTCCTGGGCGACCTGTCTTTCCCGCTCTACCTCGTGCATGTACCCGTTATCTGCTCGTTGGGATCATGGGCGCTGTTGGCAAGCGACTCCGCCGCACTCGGCGCTGCCGCCGCGATATCTGGGTCGATCCTCGCGGCATTGCCGCTGATGGCTTTCAACAACTGGTGGGTCCAGGCGCTCGGCGCTTTGTTCGACAGGATCAGACGCGGCGGATCGGCCGCCACGGCGCTCGCGGTGCAAAGGCCTGAGCAACACGCTGGCGACAGCAGTCCGCTGGTTCAGGATCCGATCGAGTCCCGCATGTCCTTGAGCAAGGTCCTTGCTCCCAATGAAATCAGCGCGTGCTCGGAACCCGTGGCGAGCAGGCGATAGCCCATCGACACGACGCGGCCGGCGATAGCCGGTTCGACGACATAGATCGCCGCATGCTTGCCGGCCTTGCGGGTGCGCTCGGCAACCGAAGCCACCGTCTCCATCATGCTTTCCAGCGTCGAATTGACCGTGGTGCCGTTGGTCCAGGCGATCGAGAAGTCGGACGGCCCGAGGAAAATGCCGTCGATGCCCGGCGTGTCGAGGATACCGTCAAGCGCATCGAGCGCGGCGCGCGTCTCGACCATGGCAAAAGCCATGGTGCGCTGATTGGTGTCGCGCAGCCATTCGGCATAGTCGCCCTTGCCATAGCGGGGAAAGGCATAGGTCGGACCCCACGAGCGCTCGCCGAGCGGGGGATACTTCATGGCCGCGGCGAACAGCTTTGCATCGGCCACCGAGTTGACCATCGGCGCAATGACTGCTTCGGCGCCAAAATCGAGAGCACGGCTGGCCATGTCGAAACGGCCAACGGGAATGCGCACCAGCGCCGGCTTGCCCAGGGCCAGCACGGGTGCCAGGCCGCGCAGGACGCTGTCCTCGTGATGGCCGCCATGCTGCATGTCGAGTGTCACGGCATCGAAGTCCTGCCTGGCGAGGATCTCCACGGTCAAGGCGTCCGGCACGCCCGACCAGGCGGTTACCAGCGTTTCATCTGCGGCAAGACGGGACTTCAGGGACATCTAATCTCTTTCCTCGTTAACGTCGGCAGTTTCAGCCGGAAACCGCCGCAAAGGCAAAGAAAAACCGCCCGGATCGGCCGGGCGGTCGATTGGGCCAGAAAGCGGCCGGATCAGGTGTTCTTGATCTGCTCGATCGCCTGCGCCATCATTTCGTCCATGGTGCGGCGGATCTGGTGATCGGACTGCTCGACGCCGGCGGCATCGAAATCCTTGCGGATCTTGCGGAACACGTCGTGGTCGCCGGCTTCCTCGATGTCGGAAACAACGACTTCCTTGGCGTAGGCGTCGGCATCGGCGCCGGACTTTCCGAGCTTTTCGGCTGCCCACAGACCAAGCGCCTTGTTGCGCCGCGCCGAAGCCTTGAACCGAAGCTCCTCGTCGAATGCGAATTTGCGCTCGAAGCCCTCTTCGCGGTCTTTCATGCTGCTCATGGCGTCCCTCCGGTCAAATCCGATTCGTTGGCAATGGAATGGATATGTGTGTTGCCGAAGCACAAACCAAAAGGTCGCGGGCCGGTCAATATGCTTCGTCATATGCTGCGCTGCGGCATTTCAGTCCCGAAAGCGGTTGATTGAAAGGATTTGCCGATTGAGCAAACGGTGTGATTGGGATAGACCCGGCATTGAACGTCACCGTCGCCGCATTAATTCAGGCGGACGGACAGGAAGTGGTCGCTTGCCGCCTGTCCGCAAATCCAGAGAAAAATTCAAATGAAAAATCGCCGCCGCATTTATGAAGGCAAGGCCAAGATCCTCTATGAGGGACCCGAGCCGGGCACGCTGATCCAGTTCTTCAAGGACGACGCAACCGCGTTCAACAAGAAGAAGCACGAGGTCATCGACGGCAAGGGTGTACTCAACAACCGCATTTCCGAATACATCTTCAATCATTTGAACCGCATGGGCATCCCGACCCACTTCATCCGCCGGCTCAACATGCGCGAGCAGCTGATCAAGGAAGTCGAGATCATCCCGCTCGAGGTGGTGGTGCGCAATGTCGCCGCCGGTTCGCTGTCCAAGCGGCTCGGCATCGAGGAAGGCACCGTCCTGCCGCGGTCGATCATCGAATTCTATTACAAGGCCGACGCGCTCGACGATCCGATGGTTTCGGAAGAGCACATCACGGCGTTCGGCTGGGCAAGCCCGCAGGAGATCGACGACGTCATGGCGCTGGCCATCCGCGTCAACGATTTCCTCTCCGGCCTGTTCATGGGGGTCGGCATCCAGCTCGTCGACTTCAAGATCGAGTGCGGTCGCCTGTTCGAGGGCGACATGATGCGCATCGTCGTGGCCGACGAGATTTCGCCGGATTCCTGCCGCCTGTGGGACGTGGCGACGCAGGACAAGCTCGATAAGGACCGTTTCCGCCGCGACATGGGCGGCCTCGTCGAGGCCTATCAGGAAGTCGCCCGCCGCCTCGGCATCATGAACGAGAACGAGCCGCCGCGTCCTACCGGTCCGGTGCTTGTCGCCTCGACCGATGGCCTCAAAGGCAAGCCGCACTGACAGCGGCTTGCGCCCAACGTTCAGAACAGGAGCATGTCCAGCGTGATCAAGGCCCGCATTACCGTCACCCTCAAGAATGGTGTGCTCGACCCGCAAGGCAAGGCGATCGAACACGCGCTGTCGGGGCTGGGCTTCGATGGCGTCGGCCAAGTGCGGCAGGGCAAGGTGTTCGACGTCGAGCTTTCGGAAAGCGACAAGGGCAAGGCCGAGGCCGATCTCAAGGCCATGTGCGACAAGCTGCTGGCGAACACTGTAATTGAGAATTATAGTGTGACGCTTACCTGAAGTTGTGCCGGAGGAACTGATGGCCGAGAGCGATGGAAGCTTGATATTTGAAGGCCTCAAGTCCATTCAATCACGGTTGGACAGGATGGATTTGACGCTCGGAGAGGTAAAATCCGAGCTTGGCTCCATCCGCGGTCATCTGATAGCCACCGAGACTGACGTGAAGAACATCTATGGCGTGCTCGCTCGCCGGGATGATTGGCTAGAACATATCGAGCGCCGTCTCGACCCGCGCGAACTTGCCGAAGCACAAAGGCCTTACGAACCAAAATGAAATCAGCCGTCGTCCTTCTCCCTGGCCTCAACCGCGACCGCGACATGATCGCGGCGCTGACCAAGATTTCCGGACAGGCGCCGGCAACCGTCTGGCAGACCGACACCGAAATTCCCGATGTCGACCTGATCGCCATCCCAGGCGGTTTTTCCTTTGGCGACTATCTGCGCTGCGGCGCGATCGCGGCACGCATGCCGGTCATGCGGGCGGTCGCCGAAAAGGCGGCCAAGGGCGTCATGGTCATCGGCGTTTGCAACGGTTTCCAGATTCTCGTCGAGGCCGGTCTGCTGCCAGGTGCGCTGATGCGCAACACCTCGCTGAAATTCGTCTGCCGGCAGGTCAAGCTCGAGATCGCCAACGCCAACACCATGTTCACGCGTCGCTACCAGCCGGGCCAGATCATCCGCTCGCCGGTGGCGCATCACGACGGGAATTACTTTGCCGACGCCGACACACTTGCCCGTCTCGAGGGCGAAGGCCAGGTGGTGTTCCGCTATGCCGAAGGCACCAACCCGAACGGCTCGATCAACGACATTGCCGGCATCGTCAACGAACAAGGCAATGTGCTCGGCCTGATGCCGCATCCCGAGAATCTGATAGAAGCAGCGCATGGCGGCAATGACGGCAGAGCGCTGTTCGAAGGCGCCTTGGGCATTGCCGCTTGAAGTTTGCAACCGCAACCTTAAGAATTGCGGCAATTCAAGATCATAGCGTGAGGGAGAGACGGTCATGAAACTCTATTCGCGGCCGTTGTCGCCCTACTCTTCGATCGTGCGGGCGCTGGCCTATATCAAGGACGTGCCGATCAAGATCATCGCGCCGCCGCCCGGTTTTCCGATCCCCGAGGCGTTTCGCGCTATCTCGCCGATGAACCGGATTCCGGTTCTGATCACCGGCTCGGGCGAAACGATCGTCGAATCGGTGGTGATCGCCGAATATCTCGAGGAACGGTTTCCCGAACCGGCTCTGTTGCCGCCCGATTCGAAGGACCGCGCGCTGGTGCGCATGTTTGCCCGCATCGTCGATCTCGACGTACTCACACCGACGATGAAGCTTTTCGAACTGCATTTCGTGCCGAAGCGCGACACTGCCGAGATCGACGCCCAATTCGCCCGTCTGCACCATGGGCTGGCCGCCATCGAGGCACGCATGGCGCAAGGCCCCTTCGCGCTCGGCAGCGACATCAGTTTCGCCGACGCCTGGCTGACGCCGACGCGGTTCATCTTCAACAATTTCCGCGCCATGACCGGCCGCCACGACCTGCTCGACGCCTATCCCAGATTCGATGCCTATGAGCAGATCGCTTCGCAGCATCCGGCATTGTCCAGGGTATGGGGCGAGATGACCGACGGCCTGAAGATCTCTCTGTCCGAACTCGAAATGGGTGCCGCTTGATCAAGAACAGGACGATCGCCCTGATCGCCGTGTCAGGCTTTGCCTTGGCATCTTGCCAATCGAGCCCCAAGAGCACGCCCGTGCCGTCGGGCAAGAGCGCCGCGCTGCTCTCCATGGAACAGGTGGCGATATCGGCCCACAAATGCTGGATCGCCAGCAAGGATCCGGCCTTCAGGCAGTATCAGATGGCCAATGAACTGAACTCGTTCAGCGGCACGCCGCGCTTCCTTCTGGTGCCGGCCAAGCACTATGGCGGCAAACCGTTGCTGGTCGTGCAGGCACAGGGCAATTCAAGCCGTGTCGACGTCTTCGGACCGTTGATGAACGACCCGCTTGGCGCACGCATCAGCTCCGATGTCGCGCGCTGGCAAGCGGGCAATCCGGCCTGCGCGGCCACGGCCTGAGCCAGCCATGGGCCGGTTCCTGCAGATCGCGGGATTATTTGTTGGCTTGATAGCGCTCGCTTTGCAGTTCTCGATCACCATTCCGGCTTCGATGGTAGCGGGCCGCGGCCTGCTCGGCTCGATCGTGTTCTATTTCAGCTTCTTCACCATCCTGACCAACATTGGCGCCGTGCTGGTCCACGCCTCGCTGTTGTCATCCGGCTTCTATGCGTGGCTGCCGGCCTTTGCCGGACCACGGATGCGCGCGGGCGTCGCGGCTTCGATCACCCTGGTGTTCATCGTCTATGCCACGGTTCTGGCGCGGCTCTGGCAGCCGCAAGGCCTGTTCCTGCTCTGCGACATCCTGCTGCACTACGTGACGCCGGTGCTGTTCGTGCTGTGGTGGCTGATATCGGGCGCCGATGGCAGGACGCGATGGAGCGACATCTCCTGGTGGGTGCTCTATCCCATCGCCTATCTGGCCTATGCGCTGGCGCGCGCGCCGCTGGCGGGCGAAGTGCCCTATCCCTTCCTCGATGTCGCCAGGAACGGCGTTGAGAGCGTCGCCGTGGCCGCGCTCGCCATAACCACACTTTTCCTGGTGATATGCGTCGTCGCCGTTTTCGTCGACCACGCTATCGGGCGCCTCGGGAGCAAAGGCGCACGGTAGACGGGCCGCTATTCCCAGAGCGGCTTGATGCCTTCGCGGTGAGCGTCGCAGCGCGAGATGCCGATGTCCTTGAGTTGATCGTCGGTCATCTCCAGCAGCGCCAGTCGGCCGCGCCGGCGCTCCAGCAGGCGGTCGATCCATTTCGCCAGCGAACTGACCACATGCACAATTCGGCCGGCGAAGCCGCGCTGCCCGGACGGGCGAGCAGGCTGACCGAGCAATTGGGTTTCCGAGTGGCGGAATGTTCCGATTGTATTCATTTTCTTTCTGCCAAATGTCAATTGCACCCTCGGTTGGGTGCATTGCCGGTATGTATTGACTCCCAAAACGGTGCAATATAGAAAATTGTCACCATGACAAATTGGATTCCAGATCTCACCGGTTCAGGCCCGCTGTATCAGCGTCTCGCGGATTCCATCGAGGCGGATATCGATCGAGGAGTGATCGGCGCGGGGGCAAAACTGCCGCCACAGCGCGACCTTGCCTACGACATCGGTGCCACGGTCGGCACCGTCGGGCGGGCCTATCAATTGCTGCGCGAGCGCGGTCTCGTCAGCGGCGAAGTCGGACGCGGGACCTATGTGCTTAGCCAGAACATCGGGGTTACGAAGCCGGAGGCGCCCGACACCAGCGTGGAGGGCACGCGCTATGTCGATGCCCCCAAGGGCAAGTTGCGGTTCGACAGCACGGCAGCCCCTGATATCGGCCAGGGCGCCGTTGTAGCCGACGTCCTGTCGCGCACCGCACAGGACCATCCGCATGAGATCTCAAGTTACACGCGCGACTTCCCGGATCGCTGGTACGAAGCCGGCGCCCGCTGGCTGTCCCGGAATGCCTTCCGGCCAACGATCGATACAATCGTGCCTACCCTCGGTACCCACGCCGCGGTGATGGCCGCGATCGCGGCCCTGACCACGCCCGGCGACTATGTCGCCTTCGAGCACCTCACCTACTCCCAGATTTCCCGCAGCGCCGGCCTGATCGGCCGGCGCACCGCGCTGGTTGCCTCGGACGATGAAGGCCTCGATCCGGCGGATTTCGAACGCGTCTGCGCGCAAAAGCACCCCAAGATGATCTTCCTGATACCGACGGCGCAGAATCCGACCCTGTTGACCTTGTCGTCGGCGCGACGCGAGGCGATCGCGCGTATCGCCCGTGATTACAACGTCATCCTGATCGAGGATGACCTCTACGGCCATTTGACCGACGACCCGACACCGCTGCTTGCCGAATTCGCGCCCGAGCGCACCATCATCGCCGGCGGCCTGTCGAAGTCGGTCGCCGCCGGACTGCGCGGCGGCTGGCTCTCCTGCCCGCCCGCTTATCGCCATCGCATCCGGGTCGCCCACAAGATGATGACGGGCGGCATGCCATTCCTGCTGGCGGAGGTGAATGCCCGGCTGGTGCTTTCCGGCCAGGCCAGCGAAATCCGCAAGCGCAGCATCGCGGAGATCAGCGCCCGCATGTCCATAGTGCGCGAAAGTTTGGCGGGCTTCTCATTCAGATCGCACGACAAGGTGCCGTTCGTCTGGCTCACCCTGCCCGATCCCTGGCTTTCCGGCACGTTCAAGAATGCCTGCCTGGAGCATGGCGTGCTGATCGACGATGAGGATGAATTCAAGGCGGGGCGCTCGGAGCGGGTTTTCCATGGGGTGCGCTTCGGTGTTTCGCAGCCGAGCGGGCGCGAGGGTGTTGCCGGCGGCGTCGCGGTGATCAGGCGGCTGCTGGACGAGGGCCGCGCGGGCTACGACAGTTTTTCCTGAACCGTTCGCGGCCACCCGCCCTGCTGCCTCGAGACGTCGACTTGCGACACTGGACTTGTCAGAACCAGACCCGGATCAACCTTCGGCCTTGAAGTTCTTGGCTTCCTTCTCGGCTTTTTCCTTGCCGTGCTTCTCAGCCAATTCCTTGGCCTGCCGCGGCGAAACGTCGGTGGTCTCCGCGATATGGAGAGCTTCCTTGTCCGAGAGGCGATTGTCGTTCTTGCCTTGCTTGGTAGCCATGATTCTGTCTCCTCGGTGATAGGGACCTAACGACCGGGGCATCGGAGCGTTCCCCATTTTGGTTTTGCGGGGACTTGAAAGCTGGGTGGACGCCTTTCGCTGCTCACCAAAAGGCCTGCCGCGATCTATCGCCCTGTTGCTTTCTGCCTTTTTCCTCAGCCGACGGGTGTATCGACCGCAAGGCTTGCGATAAGAGGAGACTCAAAATCCCTGCTCCATGGACATAAATCGCCGCCCATGACCACTTCCAATTCCGTCCCGATCACATCAGACCTCATCGCCTCGCATGGGCTGAAGCCCGATGAGTATCAGCGCATATTGGACCTGGTCGGTCGCGAGCCGAGCTTCACCGAACTCGGCATCTTCTCGGCGATGTGGAACGAGCACTGCTCCTACAAATCCTCGAAGAAATGGCTGCGCACCTTGCCGACCACCGGCCCGCAAGTCATCCAGGGCCCGGGCGAGAATGCCGGCGTGGTCGACATCGGTGACGGCGACTGCGTCGTCTTCAAGATGGAAAGCCACAACCATCCCTCCTTCATCGAGCCCTACCAGGGTGCGGCGACGGGCGTCGGCGGCATCTTGCGCGACGTCTTCACCATGGGCGCGCGGCCGATCGCGGCGATGAACGCGCTGCGCTTCGGCGCGCCCGACCATCCCAAGACCAGGCATCTGGTCGCGGGCGTGGTTTCCGGCGTCGGCGGCTACGGCAATGCCTTCGGCGTGCCGACGGTCGGCGGCGAGGTCAATTTCGACGCCCGCTACAACGGCAACATCCTGGTCAATGCCTTTGCCGCGGGCCTTGCCAAGACCGATGCCATCTTCCTGTCCGAGGCAAAGGGCGTCGGCCTGCCGGTCGTCTATCTGGGCGCCAAGACCGGCCGCGACGGCGTCGGCGGCGCCACCATGGCCTCGGCCGAATTCGACGACAAGATCGACGAGAAGCGCCCGACCGTGCAGGTCGGCGATCCCTTCACCGAAAAATGCCTGCTGGAGGCCTCTCTCGAACTGATGGCTTCGGGCGCCGTGATCGCCATCCAGGACATGGGTGCTGCCGGCCTCACCTGTTCGGCGGTCGAAATGGGCGCCAAGGGCGACCTCGGCATCGAACTCGACCTCGACAAGGTGCCGGTGCGCGAGGAGCGCATGAGCGCCTACGAGATGATGCTGTCGGAAAGCCAGGAGCGCATGCTGATGGTGCTGCGCCCTGAAAAAGAGAAGGAGGCCGAGGCGATCTTTCACAAATGGGGCCTCGACTTCGCCATCGTCGGCAAGACCACCGACGATCTGCGCTTCCGCGTGCGGCACCAGGGGAACGAGGTCGCCAACCTGCCGATCAAGGATCTCGGCGACAAGGCTCCCGAATACGATCGCCCTTGGGTCGAGCCGAAGAAGCCGGCGCCGCTTGCCGCCAACGATATCCCGCAGGCCGACCTCGCCGATGCGCTGCTGAAGCTGCTTGGCGGACCGGACCTGTCTTCGCGCCGCTGGGTGTGGGAACAGTACGACACGCTGATCCAGGGTAATTCGCTGCAGCTTCCGGGCGGTGATGCCGGCGTGGTGCGGGTCGAGGGCCATCCGACCAAGGCGCTGGCCTTCTCCTCCGATGTGACGCCGCGCTATTGCGAAGCCGACCCCTACGAGGGCGGCAAGCAGGCGGTGGCCGAATGCTGGCGCAACCTGACTGCCACCGGCGCGCTGCCGCTCGCCGCTACCGACAATCTCAATTTCGGCAATCCCGAACGGCCAGAGATCATGGGCCAACTGGTCGGCGCGGTGAAAGGCATCGGCGACGCCTGCCGGGCGCTTGGTTTCCCGATCGTGTCGGGCAATGTCTCGCTCTACAACGAGACCAACGGCCGGGGCATCCTGCCGACACCGACCATCGGCGGCGTCGGCCTGATATCAGACTGGTCGAAGATGGCGCGGATCGGTTTCGCCGCGGAAGGCCAGATGATCCTGCTGGTCGGCGCACCGGCTTCCTGGGGAACGCATCTTGGCCAGTCCGTCTATTTCAGGGATATCCACGGCCGCAGCGACGGCCCGCCGCCGCCGGTCGACCTCGACCACGAGAAGCGCGTCGGCGACCACGTACGCTCGTTGATCGCTGCCGGCATCGTCACGGCCGCGCATGACGTCTCCGATGGCGGCATTGCGGTGGCGCTGGCCGAAATGGCGATGGCGTCGGGCATCGGCGCGACCGTTCCCGGGCTTGTCGGTACCGATCCGATCCCGGTCTGGTTCGGCGAAGACCAGGGCCGCTATCTCCTGACGTTGTCGATCGATCCGCATGGCGATGAATGGGACGCCATCCGCAAGCAGCAGGGCGAACTCGGCATTTTCGCGCCGTGGATCGGCTCGACCGGCGGCGCCGCGTTGAAGCTCGGCGATGCCAGGGCAATCCCGGTCAGCGACTTGACCGCCGCCCATGAAGGCTGGTTCCCGCGCTTCATGGATCAGGCCAGTTGACCAGGGCATGATCCCGAAAGGTGGAAACCGGTTTTCTTGGACAAAGGGAAAACCGTTTTGTCCAGAGATCCTGCTCAATCATAAGAAACTGGCCGTCCGGGCGCTGCTTGCAGTCGTCTTCTGGCCGTCGCTGTTCTTCTTCTGGTGCCTCGGGCCGTTCGTCTTCTTCCTGCTCTCGACGACATCGAGCGAGGTTTGCCCCAGGCTGGAAACGCGCGGAGAATTCCTCGCCGCGGCCAACGGCACGCTTCCCATGCTTGTCCTGCAGAACCTCATCTATGCGGTTCCGATCATCTGCCTGCTGCTTTGGAACCGGCTTCTGCCGGACGAGGCGCGGACGAGACACGTCGTCACCTGCATCAAGCTTTTCGCCGTCTCGGCCGTTTTGGGGGCCTTGTGGGAGTACGGCTCTTCGCTTGTCTGCGATGGTTACGGCCAGCCGTTCTTCTCGCCCGCCTGGCGAATGACCAGCTATCTGCCGATCGCCAACATGGCGATCAACCTCCCGCTCTACGTGCTGGTCTTCAGCCTTGGCCGCGCCTTCTCGATGCGCGAGGATGAGCCGGCGCAGGGGCCGGGTGAACCCATCGCCTGAACACCAACAGAACGGACACCGGACAGAACCGCTTCAATCCGGATTGGAAAGGCTTTAGGCTTGCCCGACTCTCATCACATGGGCCGCCGCGCCGCCGCCCTTCCGAAACAGGAATTTCCGCAATGGCAATGGACGCCCACGACATCGAAAAACTGATCAAGGACGGCATACCGGATGCCCGTGTGACGATTCGCGACCTCGCCGGTGACGGCGACCATTACGCCGCTGAGGTCGTGGCCGAAAGCTTTCGCGGAAAAAGCCGCGTCCAGCAGCATCAGATGGTCTATGACGCGCTGAAGGGCAATATGGGCGGCGTGCTGCACGCGCTGGCGCTGCAGACCAGCGTTCCCGACTGAGGCGTTTCCACCCGACACGCTTGGCCCAAAGCCGCCCATTCTTTGCGCCATTCGGGTGATGGCATGGCTAAAGTCTTGTTTCGGGCAACCTATGGGTTTATTTGAGGGACATGTTTCGAGCCTGACTCCCACAGGCGTGAAAGGATATTCCATGAGCGGCATCAACGACTACATCGACAATGAAGTGAAGGGCAACGACGTCGTCCTTTTCATGAAGGGCACGCCCGGCTTCCCGCAATGCGGATTTTCCGGCCAGGTCGTCCAGATCCTCGACTATATCGGCGCCGACTACAAAGGCGTGAACGTTCTGGACTCCGCCGAACTGCGCCAGGGCATCAAGGACTATTCCAACTGGCCGACGATCCCGCAGCTCTACGTCAAGGGCGAATTCGTCGGCGGCTGCGATATCATCCGCGAAATGTTCCAGGCCGGCGAATTGCAGACCTTTCTGGTCGAGAAGGGCGTGAGCGTCAAAGGCGCCGCCTGACTTCAGTTTTGGGCGTGTCGGTATCGACATGCCCAAGCCACCGGGGCGGCCCCACCTCGGCAATTTTACAAGCCCGGATCCCGGGACCAGGACGAGCCAAATGCGCCGGCCCGCCGGCGCGTTTTCGTTTGAGAGATCGGACTTGCCGTGGACCAGCAGAAATCAGCGCCGCAAGGGGCAAGCACCTCGCCTCGGGCAAGCCAATTGCCGATTCCGCGCTGGGAGTTCATCGCGCTCTGCGCGGCGCTGATGGCGCTCAATTCGCTGGCCATCGACATCATGCTGCCGGCGCTGCAGCAGATCGGTGCCTCGCTCGGGGTCGAGAACGAAAATCATCGGCAATATGTGGTCACCGCCTACATACTGGGTTTCGGCGGCGGCCAACTGTTTTTCGGGCCGATCTCGGACCGGTTCGGGCGCCGCTCGCCGCTCGTCGCCGGCCTTATCATCTATGTGGCGGCAGCCGCCGCGGCCGCTATCGCCCCGAGCTTTGAAACGCTCTTGATATGCCGCGCCGTGCAAGGCCTTGGCGCGGCCGCCACGCGCGTCATAGCGGTCTCGATCGTGCGCGATACATTCGACGGCCGGCGTATGGCCGAAGTCATGTCGCTGATCTTCATGGTGTTCATGGCGATCCCGGTCGTGGCTCCAGGCATCGGCCAGTTCATCATGCTGTTTGCGACCTGGCATTGGATATTCGTCACAATGGCCGTCGGAGCCATGATCGTCTCGGCGTGGTCGCTGCTGCGCCTGCCCGAGACGCTGCATCCCGAATATCGCCGGCCACTGACGGTTTCATCCATCCTCGGCGGCTTCCGCATCGTGCTCACCAACCGCATCGCGCTCTGCTATGCCTTCGCCAGCACCTTCATCTTCGGCGCCATGTTCGGCTTTATCGCCTCGGCGCAGCAGATCTACGTCGGCGTCTTCGACGTCGGCGAGATGTTTCCCGTCATCTTTGCCGGTGTCGCGGGCGTACTCGCCTTCTCCAACTATCTGAACTCGCGCCTTGTCGGCCGCGTCGGCATGCGCCGCCTGTCGCAAAGCGCGCTGTTGCTGTTTCTGGTGATCAGCCTGGCCTGGCTGGTGGTTTCACTGGAAACGAAGATGCCGCTCTGGCTGTTCATCACCTTCTTTGCCAGTGCCATGCTGCCGTTTGGCTGTCTTGGAGCCAATTTCAATGCGTTGGCCATGGAGCCGCTTGGCCAGCTGGCCGGCACGGCGTCATCGATCCTGGGTTTCATGCAGACTTTTCTCGGCGGCATTCTCGGCACGCTGATCGGTCAGGCTTTCAACGGCACGGTGACGCCGCTAGCCGCCGGTTTCTGCAGCGTCTCGGTGGCCGCGCTGCTGATGATCCTGTTTGCGGAACGCGGCAAGATGTTCCAGCCGCAGAACGCCCCCGTTTCAGGCCACGTCACCGACCTGCATTGATTGTCGTCTGCTGGTGGCGTCAGGATGCGCGTTCAAGCGCCGCCGTGAAGCGAGGAGAGAGCATCCGCCCCGCGATCGCTCCGCCCATGCCATTTGAAAAGGGCAATGGAAGAGCGTCGTCGAGCGCCTTGAGAATGGACGCCGCGAAGGCTCGGCTGAGCCGCGGATCGACCCCCAGATCGGAATAGGTGGCGCGAGGCGTCCCGATCAGCGTCCCGTTGCGACGAAGCGAGAACTGCATGGTCAAGGACATGCCCGCGGTTCCGGGTGGCGGCTTCCAACAGGCATAGATAGCGTCCGACATCTCCTTGATGGTGTCGATGGGATCGGGACTGTGACAGGAGCGTTCTTGCGCGATTGCCGCGTTCGCAAACGGCACCACGGCAAGAGCCACAAAAATTGCGAACCGAGGTTTCATTCGAGAGCCTCCGCCAAAACGCCCGACTCGATCATACAACGGTTCAAGCCACAGGAATTGGTCCTATTCCGCCCACAGCTCGCGGCGCAGTTCCTGCCAGCTGTCCTGGTCCGGCGCGACAAGCAGGCCGCCATCGACATGCGAAGGCAGATAGGCGCTGCCGTCGATCCGAGCGGCATGGCCGCCGGCCTCCTGATGGATCAGCACGCCGGGCAGATGATCCCAGGGCATCAGCTTGTTGTAGACGACAAAATGCGCATGCCCGCTCGCCAGCAAGCGATATTCGTGAGCAGCGCAGCGATAGGCGAACTGCGACAGTGCCTTGGTCTGGTTGCGCGCCAGGCGTGAGCGCTCCGGTTCGTCGAGATATTGCCAGGACACCGCGCCGGTCATCTGCGAGATCGGCACTGGCGCCGCCACACGCACTTTCTCCAGGCTGCCATGGGCATGCCTGATATGACTGCCGGCACCCCTGGCGGCGATGAGCCAGTCCTTGCCCACCGGATCATGGATGATGCCCGCGACCGTCTCCCCCCTGACCACGACCGCCAGCATGACGCCGAACAGCGGCACGCCGGACGCGAAATTGAAGGTGCCGTCCACCGGATCGACGGTGAACGCCAGTTCGGCATCTGCCAAGCCGTCGAGCAGCGCCGGATCTTCGGAGCAGGCCTCCTCGCCCACCACCATGGCAGAGGGATAGCGATCGCGCAGCCTGGCGGTGATCAGCCGCTCGGCGTTGACATCGGCCTCCGTCACCAGGTCGGCGGCGGAAGTCTTCTGCCTGATGTCGCCGTCGCCCAGTCGGCGAAAGCGCGGCATGATTTCGGCTTGGGCTGCCTCGGCCAGAATGCCGGCCAGCCAGTCGATCGCGGTGTCGTCAAATGTCATCGGAAATGTATTGCCTGATCGCGAGGGTTTCATTGAGGGCGGCGAAATCGAACAGCTTTCGGTCGAGCAAATGCGACGGCCTGGTGTTGGACAGAGCGCGAATCATGGTGTCCTTGCGGCCGGGCATGCGCTTTTCGATGTCCTCGAGCATCGCTTTCATGGCGTTGCGCTGCAGCCCTTCCTGGCTGCCGCAGAGATCGCAAGGGATGATCGGGAACCGCATCGCGGCAGCGAATTTCTCCAGATCGATTTCGGCACAATAGCTCAGCGGCCGCAACACCATCACATCGCCTTCGTCGTTGAGCAGTTTCGGCGGCATGGCGGCAAGCCGCCCGCCGTGGAACAGGTTCATGAAGAAGGTTTCGAGGATGTCCTCGCGATGATGGCCGAGGACCAGGGCCGAGCAGCCTTCCTCGCGCGCGATCCTGTAGAGATGGCCGCGCCGCAGCCGCGAGCAGAGCGAGCAATAGGTGCTGCCTTCGGGGAGCTTGTCGGTCACGACCGAATAGGTGTCCCGGTATTCGATACGGTGCGCTATGTCGTTGGTGTCGAGATATTCGGGCAGGATATGCTTGGGGAAATTCGGCTGGCCCTGGTCGAGATTGCAGGCCAGCAACTCGACTGGCAGCATCCCGCGCCATTTGAGATCAAGCAACATGGCCAGCAGACCGTAGGAATCCTTGCCGCCCGACAGCGCGACCAGCCAGCGCTCGCCCGGCTTCACCATCGAAAAATCCTCGATCGCCTGGCGGGTCAGCCGCAGCAGTCGCTTGCGCAGCTTGTTGAACTCGACCGACGACGGCACATCGGCGAACAGCGGGTGAGAGCCGCCTTCGGCGGCCGGTTCGAGTGTTTCGATGTCTAGCTGCATGGTCATGGCGCGACGGCCCCGGATGTGACTTCCGCCCGGCTTAGCGCATTGTCTGGAAAATCGAAATTGATTTTAGCGACACGCCGCAAGCGGGTGCCCGAAACAAAAAGGCCGCCTCGAGGGCGGCCTTTCCGGTATCGCAAAAAAGCGTTCGCTTAGCGCGAGTAGAATTCGACGACCAGGTTCGGTTCCATCTGCACGGCGAACGGAACGTCCGCCAGGCCCGGGATGCGCGAGAAGGTCGCGGTCATCTTGTTGTGATCGGCTTCGATGTAGTCGGGCACGTCACGCTCGGCGAGGCCAACCGATTCCAGGACGATCACCAGCTGCTTCGACTTTTCGCGCACTTCGACGACATCGCCCGGCTTGCAGCGATACGAGCCGATGTTGACGCGCTTGCCGTTGACGTTGACGTGGCCGTGGTTGACGAACTGACGGGCGGCGAAAATGGTCGGCACGAACTTGGAGCGGTAGACAACCGCGTCGAGACGCGATTCGAGCAGGCCGATCAGGTTCTCCGAGGTGTCGCCCTTGCGGCGATCGGCCTCTTCATAGACCTTGCGGAACTGCTTTTCCGACACGTCGCCGTAGTGGCCCTTCAGCTTCTGCTTGGCACGGAGCTGCAGGCCGAAGTCGGAAAGCTTGCCCTTGCGGCGCTGGCCATGCTGGCCGGGGCCGTATTCACGCTTGTTGACCGGGGACTTGGGGCGGCCCCAGATATTTTCGCCGAGACGGCGGTCGATCTTGTATTTCGCGGATTCGCGCTTGCTCATCGCATTCCCTTTCAAAGACAACACACCCGGCACCTCTTGGTCCGGGTGAAGGAAACGCGCCCTCCTCTGGCCTCCGTTTTCGAGACCTGACAGGGTTTTCCCACGCAACGCGGCGGAAAACCCACGGGACACGTCAGTTCAAACAAGATCGGAAACGATTGTCGTGACAGATCTTGCGTATACAAAACAAACACCGGACATCGCTGCCCGGCGTTGGCGGCTGGTTAAACCGAGATTTAACCGGTGTCAAGCTTGTGAGTGGCGCGGCGCAACGCAACCGTATAGCGTCCAAGGCGTTGATGCGATGCCGATGTGGCGGGAGGTTTGCGCCAGCGGCACCAGGAAGGGACTGGAGCTAGAGGAGCTTAATTGCATGAAGAAGTTTTTCCTTACCCTGGCAGGGGCCGCGGTGCTTGCCGGGTCGATGGCGGTGGCCCCTGAGCCGGCCATGGCGCGTCATTGGCACGGCCACAAGCAGGTCTGCCGCATCGTCGTGAAGAAGCGAGTGGTGTGGCGGCATGGCCATCGCAGGGTGATCGTCGAGAGAGTACGGCGCTGCCGCTGGTAAGACTGTTCAACGCCATAATTCCCGGGCCAGCGAACGTCGCTGGCCCTTTTTCATTCCAAGGTAGTCTGGCTCGAGCGCTCAATCCTTAGGATTTTTTCTCCGGCAATCCCTTGCGCTTCGTCTCGGCGAATTCCTCGAGCTGCTTTTCATTCATCGATTCATACATGCCCTTGGAGGCGCCCTTGAGTTCGCTTTTCTTGGTCTCGCCGCGTTTGGCGGAGAGTGCGGCGCCGGCGGCTTTCTGCTGGGCTTTCGAAGTGGCTGGCATGGCGGGTCTCCTTTGCTGTCAGGAGAAACGCCACGCTTCGGCGGCGGTTCCAGCGCCAGTGGCGCTGCTCCCCGTCCGCCTGGTGCCAACCCTTGGCCGCGCTCGGCGATTTTCGTCGGCAGCCTTCTCGTGTCCGGAACCCCAGTGTAGGACGGCTGAATGAAATCCCTGACCGATCCCTCACAGGTTCTCTCCGCGGGACTGGCGAAAATCCGCGCCGAATTCCACGTGCCGGACGGATTTCCGGCCGATGTGCTTGCCGCGGCGGAGGCGGCGGCCAAACGTGTGCCCAACCAGCATGCCGATCGAACTGAAATGCCGTTCGTCACGCTCGATCCGGCTGCTTCCACCGATCTCGATCAGGCGTTCTCGATCGAGGCGAGCGGTGGCGATCTTCTGCTGCATTACGCCATCGCCGACGTGGCCTGGTTCGTCGAGGACGGCGACGCGATCGATCGCGAAGCCTGGACGCGGGGCGAGACGCTTTACTTGCCGGACGGCAAGGCCGGGCTCTATCCGCCGGTAATTGCCGAGGGTGCGGCGAGCCTGTTGCCGGATGGACCCCGTCCAGCTGCTATCTTCACGGTTCGGGTTGCGCAGGACGGCGCGACGAAGTTGGACGGCGCGGAGCGGGCAATCATTCAAAGCCGCGCGAAGCTCGCCTATGACAGCGTGAAGGCCTCCGATGTCCCGGCCGGCTTCGCCGAAATGGCGCGGCGCATGGCGGCGAATGAGCGGCGCCGTGGGGCTTCCCGCGTCGACCCACCCGAGCAGGAGGTGGAAAGGCTTGCCGACGGCACATTCCGGCTTTCGTTCAGGCCGCTTCTGCAATCCGAGCAGGACAACGCCGCGCTTTCGCTGGCCGCCAACATGGCGATCGCCGATGCCATGCTTGCGCATCATACCGGCCTTTTTCGGGTGATGTCGGGGCCGGATGCCTTCAAGGTTCAAAGGCTGCGCAACGCGGCACAGGCTCTCGGACTGTCCTGGCCGGCCTCGACCAGCTTGCGGGACTATCAGCGAACCCTCGATCCGACCGATCCGCATCAGGCGGCGCTGATGCTGGAAATCCGCCATGCAAGCCCCGGCGCATCCTATCAACCGTATCAGGACGGCGTTGTCCCATGGCATGAGGCGATGGCCGCGACCTATGCCCATGCAACCGCCCCACTGAGGCGCCTTGCCGATCGTTATGTCGTGCGCTGCGCGCTGGCTATCGCCAACGGCCAGCCCGTGCCCCAGGCTGTTACCGACGCGTTTGCCAGGTTGCCGAAGGCGATGGGACGCGCGGATAGCCGCGCTTCCCAGATCAACCACGCGGCCATCGACCTTGCCGAGGCGGTAATGCTGGAGGGGCGCGAGGGCGAGACGTTCAAAGCCGTCGTCACCGACTTCGTCGACCATGGCGTGCGCATTCAGCTTGCCGACATGGCTGTCGTTGCCACCGTGAAGGCCTCGGGGCTCAGACAGGGTGATGGTCTGACGCTAAGGCTAGTCCTGGCCGATCCGGATCAACGCAGCATCGTCTTCGAACCTGTTTGAGTGGCGGGCGGCTTTGCCGCTGTCCAAGTGAACGGTCAGCCCGAACCCCTGCATCAGGCGGCTGACGGCGAAGTCCGCCTTGCCCGAGGTGAAAACCGCGATATCAGGCTCGGCTTGCGGCAGCGCCCCATTGATCGGCGGCAGCAGCGAAAGGGCGCGCCGTGCGATCGCCTCGGCCGGATCGATCCAGTCGACCGGCCAGGGAGCGGTCTTGCGCATGCGATTGACCAGAAAGGGATAGTGCGTGCAGGCCAGCACGACGATGTCGGTGCGCATGCCGTCGCGCTCGATGAAGCATGGCTCGATCTCGGCGCGCACGGCATCTTCGTCGACGAAGCCCTGGCGCATATAGGCTTCGGACAGGCCAGCCAGCCTGTCGCTGCCGACCAGGCGGACATGGCATTTCTGCGCCCATTTGCTGATCAGGTCGCGCGTGTACTGGCGCTTCACCGTGCCCGGCGTCGCCAGCACCGAGACCAGCCCGGAGCGCGTGCGCTCGGCCGCCGGCTTGACCGCCGGCACCGTGCCGACGAAGGGATGGCCGGGAAATCTTTCGCGCAGCGCGTCGATCACCAGTGTCGAGGCGGTGTTGCAGGCGATAACCGAGATGGCCGGCGCGAAGCGGTCGAGCAGTTTGGCGAATAATCCTAGTATATGCTCTCTTAGGGCCGGCTCCTCCCAGGCGCCAAAAGGAAAAGCGGCATCGTCGGCGACATAGATAAAGCGCCGGTCGGGCATCAGGACGCGTGCCTCGCGCAACACGGTCAGACCGCCGACGCCGGAATCGAACATCAGGATCGGCTGGTCAGTCATTGTCGGTTCCCTTGCCGCCGAGCAGTGGCGTGTCCGTGTCGTCGCCGCTAGCGTCCGGCGCCCGACCAGTCGCCTCCGCCTTGCGGGCGCGCGCCGCCGCCGCGGGCAAACGCCTCGGGTCATCGCCAGGTGACCCATCGCCGCGCGGCATCGCCGGCGAGAACCGGTCAAGCGAAGAGATGATGCCGCGCAGCACCTTGAGCTCCGGCTCGGCAAAGCCTGCCCGCGTCAGCACGGCGCGGAGGTTGTCGACCATTTTCGGCTTCTTCGGCGCCGGCCTGAAATAGCCGCGCGCCTCGAGCGCGCCTTCGAGATAGGTGAACAGGCCGTGCAATTCTTCCTTGCTTGCAGGCTTCATCTCCGGCCCCGAAAAATTGGTCCTGGTCTCGTCCTCCAGGCCCGACTTCATCCACTCGTAGGACATCAGCAAGGCCGCCTGGGCGATGTTGAGCGA
The DNA here is from genome assembly GCF_000230995.2 of Mesorhizobium australicum WSM2073. Classification (NCBI taxonomy): domain Bacteria; kingdom Pseudomonadati; phylum Pseudomonadota; class Alphaproteobacteria; order Hyphomicrobiales; family Phyllobacteriaceae; genus Mesorhizobium; species Mesorhizobium australicum. The sequence goes on from NC_019973.1 coordinate 4,476,028, forward strand.
GGAGAAATCAGGATCGACCGGGAAAGTGACGATCTCGTCGGCGAGGCCAACCTCGTCATTGTAGAGGCCGAAGCGCTCGCGACCGAACAGGATACCGGTGCGTTGCCCCATTGCGTGACGGGCGCGCAGCATCCTGCCCGCCTCCACCGGTCCACGCACGGATTTGAAACCGTCGCGCTGCCTTGCGGTGGTGGCGAAGACGAAGTTCAGGTCGGCAAGTGCCGAGGCCAGATCGTCGAAAACCTCGACGGCATCGATGACGTGGTCGGCACGGCTGGCGGCGGCACGCGCCTTCTCGCTCGGCCAGCCATCGCGCGGATTGACCAGACGCAGTTCCGACAGTCCGAAATTGGCCATGGCGCGGGCGACCATGCCGATATTCTCGCCGAGCTGCGGCTCGACAAGGATGATCGCCGGGCCGGCTGCGGTGTTATCGGGATCTTTGGTAATGGGCATGATTGTCAATGAACTGCTGTTTGCGGCATTTCAGCGTCCCCTGCCATATTCGGCCGCGAAAATGAAGCATTCGCAAATGACGGCGCCGTGGGCTCACATTCGTGACCGATCGCCGTTTGCGTGGCCAAAAGCGCTTTGATATACGGGCGGCATCCCCGGCCGACGCCACGCGGGCAAGGCCGTCCCATTCCCAGCAACGAGGCATTCTTTCCATGGCGAAGATCAAGGTGGCGAACCCGGTCGTCGAACTCGACGGCGACGAGATGACCCGCATCATCTGGCAGTTCATCAAGGACAAGCTGATCCACCCTTATCTCGACCTCGAGCTCGAATATTACGACCTGGGCATCGAGCATCGCGACGCCACCAACGACCAGGTGACCATCGATTCGGCCAACGCCATCAAGAAATACGGTGTCGGCGTGAAATGCGCGACCATCACCCCCGACGAGCAGCGCGTCGAGGAATTCAAGCTGAAGAAGATGTGGAAATCGCCGAACGGCACCATCCGCAACATTTTGGGCGGAACCATCTTTCGCGAGCCGATCATCATGAAGAACGTGCCGCGCCTGGTGCCCGGCTGGACCAAGCCGATCATCGTCGGCCGCCACGCCTTCGGCGACCAGTATCGCGCCACCGATTTCCGCTTTCCCGGCAAGGGCAAGCTGACGATCAAGTTCGTCGGCGAGGACGGCCAGGTCATCGAGCACGACGTGTTCGACGCGCCCGGCGCCGGTGTCGCCATGGCCATGTACAATCTCGACGAGTCCATCCGCGAATTCGCCCGGGCGTCGCTGAACTACGGCCTGCTGCGCAACTATCCGGTCTACCTGTCGACCAAGAACACCATTCTCAAGGCCTATGACGGCCGCTTCAAGGATATTTTCCAGGAAGTCTACGAGGCTGAATTCGAGGCCGAGTTCAAGTCGAAGAAGCTCTGGTACGAGCACCGCCTGATCGACGACATGGTGGCGTCGAGCCTGAAATGGTCGGGCGGCTATGTCTGGGCCTGCAAGAACTATGACGGCGACGTCCAGTCCGACACGGTGGCGCAAGGGTTCGGTTCGCTCGGCCTGATGACCTCGGTGCTGATGACGCCGGATGGCAAGACCGTCGAAGCGGAAGCCGCGCACGGCACCGTGACCCGCCACTATCGTCAGCATCAGAAGGGCGAGGAAACCTCGACCAATTCGATTGCGTCGATCTTCGCCTGGACGCGAGGCCTCGCGCACCGCGCCAAGCTCGACGACAACGCCGAACTGAAGCGTTTTTCCGAGACGCTGGAAAAGGTCTGCATCCAGACTGTCGAGAGCGGCTTCATGACCAAGGACCTGTCGCTCTTGATCGGCCCCGACCAGCCCTGGCTCTCGACCACCGGCTTCCTCGACAAGATCGACGAGAATTTGCAGAAGGCGATGGCGTAACCGCCTCGCGGACAAATGGGCAAGCCGGTCGTCTACGGCGCGGATTACAGCGTCTATGTACGCATCGTCCGGCTTGCGCTCGAGGAGAAAGGCATCGCCTACGATCTCGTGCCGGTCGACATCTTTGCAGAAGGTGGCGCGCCGGCATGGTACGGCAAGCACCATCCCTTCGGCCGCATCCCAGCCTTCGAGCATGAGGGGTTCCGCCTGTTCGAGGCGAGTGCGATCGCGCGCTATATCGACGACGCTTTCGACGGGCCGGCGCTGCAGCCCGCCGACATACGCGCCCGCGCAAGGATGAACCAGATCATCGGCATGCTCGACGCCTACGCCTACCGTGCGATGGTCTGGGATGTCGCGGTCGAGCGTCTGGAGAGAGAAGTGCCCGACGAGAGCTTGATCGCGGATGGCCTGCGGCAGGCAGAGACGGTGCTGAAGGTGCTGACTTCGCTGAAGCAAGATGGACCCTGGCTGCTCGGCGACCAGCTGACCCTGGCCGATCTGCACGCGGCACCGATCATCGCCTACTTCGTCAAGGTTGCCGAAGGGCGCAACTTGCTGACGCAGTTTGCAGGCATCTGGGATTTGTATTTGCGAATGGCTGGCCGCCCGAGCTTCGTGCGTACCGAAAAAGCGTATAACTCGAGGTGAGCTTCCTCGACGTCGCGCCGCCCCTGCCCTGCCGGGCATTTCTCCCCGTGAACGGGGAGAAAGAGGCTGGTCGCGTTATCGGCGCTCTTCTGCAACGAGGGCGATTGGCGAAGGGCGCGACGAAAGCGCCCTTCTCCCCGTTCTACGGGGAGAAAATGGCGGCAGCCAGATGAGGGGCAGCGCTGCCCCAAGAGAAAGGATCCCGCCTGGCCCCACGCATGGTAGCTACGCTGCTTCGAGCGCCGCCCTCACTGCCGCGATCGCATCATCGGCCTTCGACGCATCCGGGCCGCCGGCCTGCGCCATGTCGGGGCGGCCGCCGCCGCCCTGCCCGCCCAATGCTGCGGAGGCCACGCGAACAAGGTCGACGGCGCTGAAACGGCCGACGAGATCATCGGTGACAGCGACCACGACGCTCGCCTTGTTGTCCTCAGCCGTGCCAACGAACACGACGACGCCAGAGCCCAACGAAGTCTTGCCCGCATCGGCCAGCGGCTTCAAGTCCTTCGGCGAGACACCTGACACCGCCTTGCCGAGAAAGCCGACGCCAGCGACGATCTCGTTGGCGGCAGGAGCATCGGCAGGCGACCCGCCGCCCAGCGCCAATTTCTTGCGCGCTTCGGCCAGATCCTTCTCGAGCTTCTTGCGCTCTTCGAGCAGCGCTTCGACGCGCGCTGGCACATCTGCGGGCGAAATCTTAAGCGTTGCCGCCGTGGTCTTCAGGCGTCGGTCCTGCTCATCGAGATGCCTGCGCGCGGCCTCGCCGGTCAACGCCTCGATGCGGCGCACGCCGGCGGCGACAGCACCATCCGAGACGATGCGCACCAGGCCGATATCGCCGGTCGCCTTGACATGCGTGCCGCCGCAGAGCTCGACCGAATAAGGGCGGTTGGCCTTGGCGCCATGCAGGCCCGTGCCCATCGACACGACGCGCACCTCATCGCCGTATTTCTCGCCGAACAGCGCCATCGCGCCCTCGGCAATGGCGTCATCGACCGACATCAGGCGCGTGGTCACCGGGCCGTTCTGCACGACGATCTCGTTGGCCATGCGCTCGACCTCTTCGAGCTCCTGCGCGGAGATCGGCTTGTTGTGCGAGATGTCGAAGCGCAGACGCTCGGGTGCGACCAGCGAACCCTTCTGCGCGACATGGGTGCCCAGCACCTCGCGCAACGCCTCGTGGATCAGGTGCGTCGCCGAGTGGTTGGCGCGCAGCCGGGAGCGCCTGGCATGATCGACCTTAAGTTCGACCGCGGCACCCGGCCTGACCGTGCCGGCGACCACCTTGCCGAGATGCACGAAGAGGCCATCGGCCTTCTTCTGCGTGTCGGAAATCTCGATCGAGAAGCCCTCGCCCGAGATTATGCCGGTGTCACCCATCTGGCCGCCGGACTCGCCGTAGAACGGCGTCTGGTTGACGACCACGGCGACCGCATCGCCCTTGCCGGCGCTGTCTACGGTCTTGCCGTCCTTGACCAGCGCCTCGATGAGGCCTTCCGCCTGCTCGGTTTCGTAGCCGAGGAATTCGGTGGCGCCGGTCTTTTCACGCACGGAGAACCAAACCGTCTCGGTGGCGGCCTCGCCGGACCCGGCCCAGTGCTTGCGCGCCTCCGCCTTCTGCTGCTCCATCGCATTGGTGAAGCCGGCAAGGTCGACCGAGATGCTGCGCTGCCGCAGCGCGTCCTGCGTCAGGTCGAGCGGGAAGCCATAGGTGTCGTAGAGCTTGAATGCCGTTTCGCCATCGAGCATGTCGCCGGCGCCGAGCTTCTCCGTCGCCTCGGACAGCAGCCCGAGGCCGCGCACCAGCGTCTTGCGGAAACGGGTCTCCTCAAGTTTCAGGGTCTCGGCGATCATCGTTTCGCCGCGTGCCAGTTCGGGATAGGCCTGGCCCATCTCGCGCACCAGCGCCGGCACCAGCTTCCACATCAGCGGCTCGTTCGCCCCCAGCAACTGCGCATGGCGCATGGCGCGGCGCATGATGCGGCGCAACACATAGCCGCGGCCTTCGTTCGACGGCAGCACGCCGTCGGCGACCAGGAAGGAGGACGAGCGCAGATGATCGGCAATGACGCGATAGGACGCAACCGTTTCGGCGTCGGGCGCGCGCCCAAGTGCCGAGGACGCCGCATCGATCAGATGACGGAACAGGTCGGTCTCGAAGACGCTTTCCACTCCTTGCAGGATGGACGCCATGCGCTCCAGGCCCATGCCGGTGTCGATCGACGGGCGCGGCAGGTCGACGCGCTCCTCTTTCGTTACCTGCTCATACTGCATGAACACCAGGTTCCAGAATTCGAGGAAGCGATCGCCGTCTTCCTCGGGACTGCCGGGAGGTCCACCCCAGATGTGCTCGCCACGATCGATGAAGATTTCCGAGCAAGGTCCGCAAGGACCGGTGTCGCCCATCGCCCAGAAATTGTCCGAGGTCGGGATGCGGATGATGCGATCGTCGGAGAAACCGGCGATCTTCTTCCAGAAGCCAGCCGCCTCGTCGTCCGTGTGATAGACGGTGACCAGCAGCTTGTCCTTCTTCAGCCCGAACTCCCTGGTGATGACGTTCCAGGCAAGCTCGATGGCGCGCTCCTTGAAATAGTCGCCGAAGGAGAAATTGCCGAGCATCTCGAAGAAGGTCAGGTGGCGCGCGGTATAGCCGACATTGTCGAGATCGTTGTGCTTGCCGCCGGCGCGGACGCTTTTCTGGGCTGTGGTGGCGCGCGAATAGGGCCGCTTCTCCAAACCGGTGAAGACATTCTTGAACTGCACCATGCCGGCATTGGTGAACATCAATGTCGGATCGTTGCGCGGCACGAGCGGGCTTGAGGCCACGACCTCGTGGCCCTCCTTGCGGAAATAGTCGAGAAAGGTCGACCGGATCTCGTTGACGCCACTCATGGATACTGCCTTTTCAAGAGAGCCGCCGGCCGGACCGGCGGGAGATGGCTCTGTATTTTCTAGAAGATGGAGCTGGCCTTTTAGCCGTAGCTCTTGACCCTGTCCAGAAACACGGAATTGGGCCAATTCGCGCTTTGCACCGGCACTTGCGGGGCCGCCCAAACGAAAACCGCCGGCGCGAAGGCCGGCGGTTTGGAACGCGGTACTACGGAACTCTGTTACTTAAGCATTGACTAATAGTCTGGATTTATGGCCAAATTCTGGCCGTTGCCTACATCGCGCCGGCTTCGTCCTCAAAACCGTCGTCGCCATTGCCCTCGGAGCCACCATTTTCGAGGAACTTTTCGGCGATCAATCCGGCATTCTGCCTGAGCGCCAGTTCGATCTCGCGCGCGGTATCGGGATTGTCGCGCAGGAACAGTTTCGCATTCTCGCGGCCCTGGCCGAGACGCTGCGAATTATAGGAGAACCAGGCGCCCGATTTCTCGACCACGCCGGCCTTGACGCCGAGGTCGACCAGTTCGCCGGTCTTGGAGACGCCCTCGCCATACATGATGTCGAACTCGACCACCTTGAAGGGCGGCGCCAACTTGTTCTTGACCACCTTGACGCGGGTCTGGTTGCCGACGACCTCGTCACGATCCTTGACCGAGCCGATACGGCGGATGTCGAGGCGAACCGAAGCGTAGAATTTCAGCGCGTTGCCGCCGGTCGTGGTTTCGGGCGAACCGAACATGACGCCGATCTTCATGCGGATCTGGTTGATGAAGATGACCATGGTGTTGGAGCGCGAGATCGACGCGGTCAGCTTGCGCAGCGCCTGGCTCATCAGGCGGGCCTGCAGACCCGGCAGCGAATCGCCCATCTCGCCCTCGATCTCGGCACGCGGCGTCAGCGCCGCCACCGAATCGACCACCAGCACGTCGATGGCGCCGGAACGCACCAGCGTGTCGCAAATCTCCAGCGCCTGCTCGCCGGTGTCGGGCTGCGAGATCAGCAGGTTCTCAAGATCGACGCCGAGCTTGCGGGCGTAGACCGGATCGAGCGCGTGTTCGGCATCGACGAAGGCGCAGATGCCGCCCTTCTTCTGGGCTTCAGCCACGGTGTGCAGGGCCAGGGTCGTCTTGCCGGAGCTTTCCGGCCCATAGATCTCGATGATACGGCCGCGCGGCAAGCCACCGACGCCGAGCGCGATGTCGAGGCCGAGCGAGCCGGTCGGCACCGTTTCGATCTCGACGACCTGCTCGTTGGCGCCGAGCCGCATGATCGAGCCCTTGCCGAAAGCCCGCTCGATTTGCGACAGCGCCGCATCCAGAGCCTTTGATTTGTCCACTGCCTTATCCTCTACCAGCCGCAAAGAATTCTGAGCCATGATACATCACCCCTTGGTCGTCAATGAAGGCCGGACAATCCGTGATCCCTGCCATTTTGTACCTTTTTTGTTCTCATTTGGCAAGGGGTGACAACCAACTGAAAAACAAAGGATATCGCGATTTGTTCTTTTTTTGTCTCGCAAACCCTGGCACGAACGGGCTCCGCATTGGGCCAGACGGCTCGATCGTATCGCCCGACCGAATCGCCGACCAGCATGCGAAGCTCTGTCGCGCACTCTAGCGCTTGTGCGGCCGCAACAACAAAGGTCATATCGCCACCATGGTGGAATCCCCGAAGATCCTGGCCGTGGGCGGCGCCCATATCGACCGGCGTGGCCAGGTGTACGGTCCCTATGTGCCGGCAGCCTCCAATCCCGGCACGATGCGCGAGGATGTCGGCGGGGGCGTCTTCAATGCGTTGCGCAGCATGGTGCGGCGCGGCGTGTCGGCCTCCCTGGTGTCGATGCGGGGCGGCGATGCGTCGGCCGATACGGTTTCACGGGCCATCGCCGAGGCAGGCATCGCCGATCTTTCGGCGGTGTTCCTCGACCGTACCACGCCGAGCTACACGGCATTGATCGATCGCGAGGGCGAATTGATCGTCGGCTTTGCCGACATGGCACTGTACGACCTGGCTTTTCCCAAGCAGATCAGGCGTTCCAAGATACGCCAGGAGGTGGCCGCCGCCGATGCCATCCTGTGCGACGCCAATCTGCCGTCGGCCGCCCTGGAGCGGCTGCTGTCGCTCGCCGCCGGTAAACCGGTTTTCGCCATCGCGATTTCGCCGGCGAAGGTAACGCGGCTGATACCGGTTCTCGGCGGGCTGGCCCAGCTCTTCATGAACCGGCGAGAGGCCGTCGTGCTGGCCGGTGTCAATGCAGCGGCCGCCGAGCGGGAAATGGTCGACGGGTTGCGGTGCAGCGGCCTTGCCAGCGGCGTGGTCACGGCCGGCAGCGGCCCTGTGCTGGGTTTCGATGAGACAGGCGCCTTTTCGATCCTGCCGCCTGCCCCCAGAAAAGTCGCCGATGTCACCGGCGCCGGCGACGCGCTGGCAGGTGCAACGGTCGCAGCACTGCTGCGGGGCCAGCCGCTGCGCCACGCCGTGCGTGAGGGCGTCGCCGCGGCAACGCTGGCCATCGAAAGCGCCGACGCGGTGCCCGAATTCACCGCGGCGAGCTTCGCGGAAGCGCTGGCCCTTGTGCCGGATGCCAGGGAAGTGGCATGAGACCCGGCAAGTTCATAACGCGCGGTGAAGCTACGCTTTCCTGATGGACGCGCCGCACTCCGGATTGGAGATCAGAGATGACGCCAGAGACCGCCCGCCCCTTCATCGATGTCCACGCACCGGTGGCGCAGGCCCTGGCCGCCGGGCGCCCGGTGGTGGCGCTCGAAAGCACCATCATCACCCATGGCATGCCCTATCCCGACAATGGCGCCATGGCGGCCAACGTCGAAAAGATCATCGCTGACGGCGGCGCCGTGCCGGCAACCATCGCGGTGGTCAACGGCCGCATCAAGATCGGGCTTTCGGACGGCGAACGCGAATCGCTGGCGATGACCGGTGACGCCATGAAGCTGTCGCGCGCCGATCTCGGCTTCGCCGTCGCGCAGGGCCGCACCGGTGGCACCACGGTCGCCGCCACCATGATCGCGGCTGACATGGTCGGGATAAAGGTGTTCGCCACCGGCGGCATTGGCGGCGTGCACAAGGGGGCGGAAAAGAGCTTCGACATCTCGGCCGACCTCGATGAATTGGCGCGTACACCGGTGATCGTCGTCTCGGCCGGCGCCAAGGCGATCCTCGACATCGAAAAGACGCTGGAAGTGCTGGAGACGCGCGGCGTGCCCGTGGTCGGCCATGGCTGCGAGACGATGCCGGCCTTCTGGTCGCGGCAGTCACCGTTCCGGGCGCCATTGACCTTGCACGGACCGGAAGATATCGCGCATTTCTACCGGACACGCCTGGCTCTGGGCTTGGGCGGCGGCATGCTGATTGCCAATCCCGTGCCGGAATCCCACGAAATCCCCGCTGAAGAAATGGCGGGCTACATCGAAGCCGCGCAAAAGGCGGCCGAAGCCCTCAACGTCACCGGCAAGGCCGTGACGCCGTTCCTGCTGGGAAAAATCCTCGAACTCACCGGCGGCCGCAGCCTGAAGACCAACATCGCGCTGGTCGAGAACAATGCAAGGCTGGCGGCTGAGATCGCCAAGGCGCTGTAGGGACTGCCAAGAGAGTCCCCCTCACCCGGATTACCAAGACCGAATTGCAAAGAGCAATTCGGGGCAATCCGACCTCTCCCCGAGGGGAGAGGAACTTGCGGCCTCAACGCAAACCTCTTCTCCCCGCCGGGGAGAAGGCGGCCGCGAAGCGGCCGGATGAGGGGTGGCCTCGCGCTGGCGGGAGCCTACTTCCCCGCCCGCCGCCCAGCTTCGTAGGCGCGTCGCGCCCACACCGTCATTTCGTCGGGATCGTCGAAAGCGCTGTCGGGAATGCTCCAATAGGGCATGGCGACAAGCTTGCCGTGGCGAGAGCCGGTGTAGGTCCATTGCCGGCAGCCCGCGGCTTCGAACTCCGATGCGCTCTGCGCGTCGGCTTTCAGCAGCAATTCGCCGCGCAGCACGATGGCGACGATGACGCCATCGAAATAGATGCCTTTGCCGCCGAATAGTTTTCGGATGCTGACCGGACCGAGGCCCTCGAACAGTTCCGCGATGCGCTCATTGTCCATGCCGCGATCATGTCACTGGCATTTGGCCTTGTCATCGCCGCAACCAAAATCATGCTGACAGGTTGTGGCTATCCTGTCGGAGTTTTAGCCATGCCTGTGCTGCTCAAGGGGTCCTGTCGCTGCAACGCCGTGCGTTTCGAGGTGGAAAGCCACACGCCCGTGCCGTTCATGCTGTGCTACTGCTCGATCTGCCGTAAGCAGCAGGGCGGCGGCGGTTTCGCCATCAATCTCGGCGCCGCCTACGAGACGCTGAACATCAGGGGCAAGAGCAATCTCGGCGTCTATCGCGCCGAGATCGAGGATGACGAGCATCCCCACTGCGAGATATCGACCGGGGAGCGCAATTTTTGCCGCAAATGCGGGTCGGCGCTCTGGCTCTACGACCCAACCTGGCCGGAGCTGGTGCATCCCTTCGCCTCGGCGATCGACAGCGACCTGCCGAAACCACCCGAAAAAGTGCATCTGATGCTGAAATACAAGGCGAACTGGGTCGAGCCTGAGATCGGCAAAGGCGACAAGACGTTCGACGTCTATCCCGAGGAATCGATCGCGGACTGGCACAAGCGGACGGGTATGTGGGTGGAGTAGCTTTCTTCGCCCCGTTTACGGGGCGAAGGAAGATCAGGCCGTGGCGCGCGCCTCGGCCAGCGCCTTGAGATCGGCCGGCTTCAACTCGACCGACTCGCCGCAGCCGCAGGCCGAACTCTGGTTCGGGTTGTGGAAGGTGAAACCGGTGCGCAGCGTCGTCTGCTCGAAATCCATCTCGGTGCCGAACAGGAACAGGGCGGCTTCCGGCGCGACATAGACATGGGCGCCATCGCGCTCGATATGGTCGTCCTTGGTGTTGGGCTCGGTCACCAGATCGACCGTGTATTCCATGCCGGCGCAGCCGCCCTTCTTAATGCCAAGGCGGATGCCATGCGCGTTTTCGCGCGTGGCGACGATCTCGCGCACCCGGTCAGCGGCCTTTTCGGTCATCGTGATGACGGCAAAGCGTCCCATGTTTTTCCTTCTCCATTCCATGCAGGTTCAAGGCCTGCCGAATGATTCCTCACCTAAAATGGTGAAGTTTTACCACCGGCGCAAGTGTGCCAGGTGCGGCGCTAGTACCAGCCCACCGCCACCTGCGCCTCTTCCGACATGCGGTCGGGCGTCCAGGGTGGGTCGAAAGTCATGTTGACTTCGACGCCGGAGACGCCCTCGACGGCGCCGACGGCATTTTCCACCCAGCCGGGCATTTCGCCGGCCACCGGGCAGCCAGGCGCGGTCAGCGTCATGTCGATCTTGACCGAGCGGTCGTCCTCGACGTCGATCTTGTAGACGAGGCCAAGCTCGTAAATATCGGCCGGGATTTCCGGGTCGTAGACCGTCTTCAGCGCCGAGACGATATCGTCGGTCAGCCGCGCCAGCTCATCAGCGGGAATGGCCGAGGCGGAAACGACGCCGTTACCCGAGTTTTCCGGCGTAGCTTCGGTGGTGGTCACATCATCCATGGTCGTCACCCGAAAAAATCGTCATCCGAAGAATTTGCGCGCTTTTTCAAGCGCCTCGGCCAAAGCGTCGACTTCTGCCCTGGTATTATACATGCCGAACGATGCCCTGCATGTGGAGGTTACGCCGAAACGTTTCAACAGCGGCTGGGCGCAATGGGTGCCGGCACGGACCGCCACGCCTTGCCTGTCTATCACCATCGACACGTCATGGGCATGAATGCCTTGCAGCTCGAAGGAGATGATGGCGCCCTTGCCGGGCGCATCGCCGAAGATGCGCAGCGAGTTGATGGCGCGCAGGCGCTCGTGGGCGTAGGTCTTCAAGTCTTCCTCATGGGCGGCGATGCGCTCACGACCGACAGAGTCCATATAGTCGAGCGCGGCGCCCAGTCCGATCGCCTGGACGATCGGCGGCGTGCCGGCCTCGAAGCGATGCGGCGGCTCGTTGTAGGTGACGATGTCTTCCGTCACCTCCTCGATCATCTCGCCGCCGCCCATGAAAGGCCGCATGCCGGCGAGACTATCCTTCTTGCCGTAGAGGACACCGATGCCCGAGGGACCATAGACCTTGTGGCCGGTGAAGACGAAGAAATCGCAGTCGAGATCCTGCACGTCGATCGGCATGTGCACCGCGCTCTGGCTGCCGTCGACAAGCACCGGAATTCCACGCGAATGCGCGATGCGCACGATCTCCTTGATCGGTGTCACCGTGCCCAGCGCGTTCGACATTTGCGTGATGGCCACGAGTTTAGTGCGATCGGACAGCCGCTTTTCGAATTCCTCGATGTGAAAGACGCCGAGATCGTCGACCGGCACCCAGACCAGCTTGGCGCCCTGCCGCTCGCGGATGAAGTGCCAGGGCACGATGTTGGAGTGGTGCTCCATGATCGACAGCACGATCTCGTCGCCCTCGCCGATATTGGGCATGCCATAGCCATAGGCGACGGTGTTGATGGCCGACGTCGTGTTGGAGGTGAAGACGATGTTGTCGGTGCTTGGCGCGTTGAGGAAACGGCGCACCGTTTCCCGCGCCTTTTCGTAAGCGTCGGTGGCGGCATTGGACAGAAAATGCAGGCCACGATGGACGTTCGCGTATTCCTGGCTGTAGGCGTGCTGGATCGTGTCCAGCACCACCCGCGGCTTCTGCGCCGAGGCACCATTGTCGAGATAGACCAGCGGCTTGCCGTAGACTTCGCGCGACAGGATCGGGAAGTCGCGGCGGATCGCCTCGACGTCGTAGAAATCTCCAATCTTGCCCGGTGCGTTCATCAGCTTCACCCGTGCGTCACAAACCACTCGTCGAGCTTCGCTTCCAGCGCCTCGACAATCGTCTCGTCGTCCAGTTCCTCGATCACCTCGGCGACGAAAGCCTTGACCAGCAGACCGCGCGCGCTCTTTTCGTCGACGCCGCGCGCCATCAGGTAGAATAGATGGTCGTGGTCGATCTCGGTCACCGTCGCGCCGTGGCCGCAGACGACGTCATCGGCGAAGATTTCGAGCTCCGGCTTGGTCGAGAACTCGCCATCGTCGGACAGCAACAGCGTGTTGCAGGCCATCTTGGCGTTGGTCTTCTGCGCATATTGATGGACGTTGATGCGGCCCTGGAAGACGCCACGCGCCTTGCCCGTCACCACGTTGCGGACGATCTCCGTCGAGGTCGTGTGCGGCACGGCGTGGTCGAGCACCATGGTCACGTCAGTGTGGGTGTCGCCGGCGAGCAGGTTGATGCCGCGCAATCGGAAGTCGGCGCCCTCACCTGTCGTCTTGACCATGATCTCCTGGCGCACAAGCTTGCCGCCGGCGTTCATGACGAACAGCGTCAGTTTCGCGTTCTTGCCGATATGGGCCTTGAACTGTGCCAGATGCGTCGCCGTCTCCGGCTGCTCCTGCACGATCAGCCACGTTACCTCAGCACCTTCGCCGAGCACGAGTTGGCTGACCGAACTGGTCAGCGCCGCGCCCTCGCCCGCCTGACGCTCGACGATGACGGCCTTGGCGCCGGCGCCGACGCGAACGGCCAAGCGCACATGGGTCTGGCCGCCGGCCTGCAAATTCTGCAGCTCGATCGGCTTTTCCAGTTCGGCGCCATCGGCGATGTCGACAAAGTAGCCGTCGGCGACGAAAGCCGTGTTCAGCGCACCGATGGCATCGTCATTGCCATAGGGATCGAGGCCCGGCGCGATGCTGCCGTCGGTCAGCTTTTCCGACAGGCGCTGGACGCTGACGCCCTCGACAATTGGCGCCTTGGCGCTCGATGCGCCGTTCAACAGGCTCAGAACCGTCGAACCGTCGACGATTGGCGCGATGGCTTTCGCCGCGGCGGCCGGGTCGAACTCCGGCACCGCGTTCAAAAGACGGCGCAGGTCGGTATAATGCCAGGATTCGATGCGTCGCGTCGGCAAGCCATGCTTGATCGCTTCGATGGCATCGTCGCGCTTCAGCATCACCGCGCCGTCGCCCGGCAACAGCGACAGCCGGTCGCCGAACGCGTCGATCAACGCTGTCTCGGCCGGTGTGCGCTGCGGTTGTGTGTGCATATTCATCAGCTTTGCCCCGTCTTTTGGCACAAAATGACCTGGCATCTCACGCGGCTTCGCCGATCACGCCGGCATAGCCATTGGCTTCGAGGTCGAGCGCCAGGGACTTGTCGCCCGACTTGATGACCTGGCCCTTGTAGAGCACGTGCACGCTGTCGGGCACGATGTGCTCGAGCAGGCGCTGATAGTGGGTGATGACCAGGAATGCCCGGTCCGGCGCGCGCAGCGCGTTGACGCCGTCGGAGACGATCTTCAGCGCATCGATGTCGAGGCCGGAATCGGTCTCGTCGAGCACGCAGAGTTTCGGCTCCAGAAGCTTCATCTGCAGGATCTCGGCACGCTTCTTCTCGCCGCCGGAGAAGCCGACATTGAGCGGCCGCTTCAGCATCGCCATGTCCATGCTGAGCGAGGCGGCGGCTTCCTTCACGCGCTTGAGGAATTCCGGGATTTTCAGCGGCTCTTCACCACGCGCCTTGCGCTGCTCGTTCATGGCCACCTTGAGAAATTCCATGGTCGCGACGCCCGGTATCTCCATCGGATACTGGAAAGCGAGGAAAATTCCTGACGTAGCGCGCTCGGCCGGATCCATTTCGAGGATCGACTGGCCGTTGTAGAGGATGTCGCCCTCGGTCACCTCATAGTCCTCGCGGCCGGCAAGGATGTAGGACAGGGTCGACTTGCCCGAGCCGTTCGGGCCCATGATCGCGGCGACCTCGCCGGCTTTCACCGTCAGGTTCAGGCCGCGGATGATCTCGGTGCCGTCATCGACGATGCGAGCATGCAGGTTCTTGATCTCAAGCATTCTTTGTTTCCTGAATATTTATCTGGGCTGGTCAGCCCACCGAGCCTTCCAACGAGATGCCGATCAGCTTCTGCGCCTCGACGGCGAACTCCATCGGCAGTTGCTGGATGACGTCCTTGACGAAGCCGTTGACGATCAGCGCGATGGCTTCCTCCTCGGGGATGCCGCGCTGCATGACGTAGAATTTCTGGTCCTCGGAAATCTTCGACGTCGTCGCCTCATGCTCGAACTGCGCCGTCGAGTTCTTGGCTTCCATGTAGGGCACGGTGTGGGCGCCGCACTGGTCGCCGATCAGCAGGCTGTCGCAGTTGGTGAAGTTGCGGGCGTTGGTTGCCTTGCGGTGCGCCGAGACCTGGCCGCGATAGGTGTTCTGCGAGAATCCGGCGGCGATGCCCTTGGAGATGATGCGGCTCGACGTGTTCTTGCCGAGATGGATCATCTTGGTGCCGCTATCGACCTGCTGGTAGCCGTTCGACACGGCGATCGAATAAAACTCGCCCGAGGAATCGTCGCCGCGAAGGATGCAGCTTGGATACTTCCAGGTGATCGCCGAGCCGGTTTCGACCTGGGTCCACGAAATCTTCGAACGGTCGCCACGGCAGTCGCCGCGCTTGGTGACGAAGTTGTAGATGCCGCCCTTGCCCTCGGCGTCGCCGGGGTACCAGTTCTGCACGGTCGAATATTTGATCTCGGCATCGTCGAGCGCGACCAGTTCGACCACCGCGGCGTGAAGCTGGTTCTCGTCGCGTTGCGGCGCCGTGCAGCCCTCGAGATAGGAGACGTAGGCCCCCTCCTCGGCGATGATCAGCGTGCGCTCGAACTGTCCGGTGTTCTTCTCGTTCATGCGGAAATAGGTCGACAGCTCCATCGGGCAGCGCACCCCCTTCGGCACGAAGACGAAGGACCCGTCCGTGAATACGGCCGAATTCAGTGTGGCGTAGTAATTGTCGGAGGTCGGCACGACCGAGCCGAGATATTTCTTCACCAGTTCGGGATGCTCGCGGATAGCTTCCGAGATCGAGCAGAAGATGACTCCGGCCTGCGCCAGTTCCTTTTTGAAGGTGGTGACGACGGACACGGAATCGAACACGGCGTCGACGGCGACGCGGCCCGACTTGTAGACGTTGTCGCTGGCTTCCTCGAACTCCGAGGCGTCGGTCTTCTGGACGCCTGCGAGGATCTCCTGCTCCTTCAACGGAATGCCGAGTTTCTCGTAGACTTTCAAGATCTCAGGATCGACGTCGCTGAGCGAAGTCGGTCCGGGCGTGCTCTTGGGCGCCGCGTAATAGTAGATGTCCTGGAAGTCGATCTTGGGGTAGTTGACGCGCGCCCAGGTCGGCTCTTCCAGCGTCAGCCAGCGCCGATAGGCTTCGAGGCGCCATTCCAGCATCCAGGACGGTTCGTCCTTCTTGGCCGAGATGAAACGGATAATGTCTTCGCTCAGGCCCTTGGGAGCCTTGTCGACGGCGATCTCGGTCTGGAATCCGTATTTGTATTGGTCGACGTCGATCTTTCGGACCCGATCGATCGTGTCCTGCACAGCAGGCATAAGCGTTCTCCATCCACGCCGGGGTCAAGGCCCGACAGTTTTCAAACTATGGCACCGCCAAATGGACACCGAGCAGCATCCGCGGCAGCGTAAGTTCAATATAGTGCGCCTCGACCGGAAATTCACCCGGCCAGCATGAAACGCACGGCTCTACCAGGCCGAAAGGCCCAAATCCGTTTTTCTCAAGCATCGGATTCTCCGTCCGATGCTCCAACCGCTAGGCGGCCTTCTCTCTACCCGCCCGACGCGCGGCAATGCTTGCCAGCGCGGTGCGGAACAGTTCGATGTCCTCGGCGGCGGTCGCGGCACCGACCGAGACGCGCAGGGCGCCAAGGCTGTCGCCGTGCCCCATGGCTTTCAGCACATGGCTCGGCCCGACCTTGCCCGACGAGCAGGCGGATCCGGCGGAAAGCGCCACGCCTGCCAGATCGAAGGCGATCTGGGCGGTTTCGGCTTTTACGCCGGGAATAGCGAAGAATGTCGTGTTGGCAAGCCTTGGCGCGCCCGTTCCGAAGATTTCCACGTCCGGCACCAGCGTCTTCAGGATGGCTTCGGCCTCATCGCGACGCTGCCGCACGGCACCGACGGCCTTCAGTCCGGCCAGGGCTTCTCGTGCAGCGGCGCCAAACCCGGCAATGCCAGGCAGGTTCTCGGTGCCGCCACGGTGGCCTTTTTCCTGGCCGCCGCCATTGATCAGCGGCGTCGGCATCATCAGGTCGGCCGCGGCGACGATGGCACCGGCGCCCTTGGGGCCGCCGATCTTGTGTGAGGATAGAATTGCATAGTCGGCGTATCCAGCCGCCATGTCGATCGAGACGCGGCCAGCGGCCTGCACGGCATCGACGACAAGAATGCCGCCCTCCGCCTTGACGATTTCGGCAATGCGATCGATCGGCTGGATGACGCCGGTTTCGTTGTTGGCGGCATGGATCGCCACCAGCGGCAGGCCGTCGGCCTTGTCGTGGCCGGCGAGCGCCGCGGTCAAGGCGTCGAGGTTGACGATGCCATCGGCGTCGACACCGATCCGCGTTACCTGGCTTGCCGGGAAACGTCCGCCATTCAGCAGGCACGGATGGTCGGCCTCGCACACGTAGAGCCGGCTCATGCCAATGGCGCCGCGCCCCATCCGCCAGTCCGGCGTCAGAAGCGCCGAGGCGGCCTCGGTCGCACCCGAAGTGAAGACGACATGTTCGGCCTTGCCGTTGACCAGTGCCGCCACGTCGCGCCTGGCATTGTCGACGAGCCTGCGCGCGGCGCGCCCCTCGGCATGGACCGAAGAAGGGTTGGCCGCATCAAACGCCGCGACCATGGCCTCGCGCGCCGCTGAAAGCAGCGGCGCACTGGCATTATAGTCGAGATAGGCGCGTCTCGCGGCCATTTTTGTCCAGTTCTTCCCGTCAGAAGCCATTCCGCCGACGTATGGCGTTATTTCCTTGAAATTCCAAGGCAAGCCGTCCTATTTACGCGGCTTGCGGCGAGGGCGACCGGGCGATTGCGTTTCGGCCACCCAGTTTTGAACAATTCTAAACTAGCTTCTATGAAGACGCTCGCCCTGCGTCAAGGTCTGTGGAAGCGGGGCCAGAGGAACAGTTTTCCGAGCACCGCGCACTTGTATGTCACGTGGAGTATTTCATGCCTGAGGTCATTTTCACCGGTCCGGCCGGCCGCCTTGAGGGACGCTACCAGCCCTCGCGAGAAAAGAGCGCGCCGATTGCCATCGTGTTGCATCCGCACCCGCAGTTCGGCGGCACGATGAACAACAAGATCGTCTACGACCTCTTCTACATGTTCCAGAAGCGTGATTTCACCACGCTGCGCTTCAATTTTCGCGGCATCGGCCGCAGCCAGGGCGAGTTCGACCATGGCACCGGCGAGTTGTCGGACGCGGCGGCGGCACTCGACTGGGTGCAGTCGCTGCATCCGGATTCCAAGAGCTGCTGGGTCGCCGGCTATTCCTTCGGTTCGTGGATCGGCATGCAGCTGCTGATGCGCCGGCCCGAGATCGAGGGCTTCATCTCGATCGCACCGCAGCCCAACACCTATGATTTTTCCTTCCTGGCGCCCTGCCCGTCTTCGGGCCTGATCATTCATGGCGACGCCGACAAGGTGGCGCCGCCGAAGGATGTGCAGGGCCTGGTCGACAAGCTGCATACGCAGAAGGGCATCACCATCACGCAGAAGACCCTGCCCGGCGCCAACCACTTTTTCGCCAACGACGCCGATCTCTTGATCGAGGAATGCTCCGATTATCTCGATCGACGGCTGGCGGGAGAATTGTCCGATCCGAGGCCGAAGCGGCTGCGTTAAGACATCAGGCCAGGCGTGTTCGCGGGGCTATGGGCGGGCGGGCAATGTCCGCCTCGCCATATGCTGCGGTACGGTCCGGCAGCTTATTTTTCCGGGGCAATAAGCCGGAACGATGATTTGCGGACCGGCAATCCTGAAGCTGCCGGCCGGAAGATGAAACCGAGCCTGGCAAAGACCAGTCCGCACGCCAGCGCGAAGGCACAGCCGAGGCCGAAGCCGGCGACGGTGTCGCTTGGATAGTGCGCGCCGACGAAGACCCTGGTCGAGGCGATGCAGCCCGTCACCACAAGGGCGATATACCAACGCCGCGGAAACAAAAGCAGCAGGATACCGAACACGGCGCCCATCGTCGTGGCGTGGCCGGACGGAAAGCCAGCAAAGCGCGCATCGAAGGCAAAGGGGTGCAGTGCAAGGACGCCAAAATCCTGGAAGTAGAGCGGGCGCGCCCTGCCAATGGCATATTTCAAGACATTGACGGTCAGGCCCGACAGGCCAACGGCGCTCAGCACCAGAAAAGCCAGACAAGTCCAACTGTAGACCAGCATCAGCGCGCGCCGCGAAAGGCTTCGCCAATCCGTCAGATTGGCCGCGACAAGCAGAAGCGCGGACGGGATGAGATACCAGCCGCCCAGTCCGAACTGTGTGAAGAATTCGGCAAGCCTGGCGGCACCCGCCGACCATTGGCCATGGGCTACCCCCGCCGGCGTATCGAGACGAACAAAGGCGGCTGCCGTCAGAAAGACCCAGACCAGTCCCCACGCCCACCATGAGATGTTGGGATAGCGAGCGGGCCGAACGGCGAGGCGCCGCCTTGCGATCCGCAGGGTGTCGCGAAAATTGTCGAGGGACCGGCGTCCTATCCCGAGGAGGGAGCTGGTAACTGGTGGGCGTGATTTCACGAGCATTGGAAACTGGACTCTGTCATCGACCCAGCCGTCATTGGGCCACACGATAAAGGCCGAGCGACAGTTTGTCTCCCGACGAATAGTTGAGGCCATCGATTTCAGCGACGCGGTTCACCGATTTGCCTCGCACCGACAGCATGCCATTCAGCTTCTGCTCATCCCCGATCGGGGCCAGCCCCAAGGCACAGGCAGGATCGGCGAGCAGGTGCTCCGCCACGCCTCCGACATCGGTCAGCACCGTTTTCGTGCCGACCAGAAACACCAGGCTCGGCTCCTGATACCGCGCCGAGGCCAGCACCGTTGTGTCGCATGCCTGGTTGGCAAGCACGGCTTGCCTGATCGCCGGGCTCAGCCACATCGGCTTCAGCGACGGCGCGATGACCCCGAACAGCAAGGCATAGGTGATGCCCGCGCAGGCGGCGGTGGCTCCAATGCGAGGCAGCGGCACCTGCAACTGCCTGGAGAATGCGAGATAACCGGCGCCCAGCGCTGACGCTGCCGCAGGAATGCTCCACCAGGAGAAACTGTGCGTAAGGTAGATCGGTGCCCCGATACAGACCGCCGCCAGCCCGAGGCTGACCACCACCAGACCGAACGCGGTCGACCACCACAACCACTGCTGCCAGCGCTTGAGCGGCGCATTGGCGTCCTGCGGCGACAACGTCAGCAGCCAGCCGATCAGCAGCGCCATGCCGGGATAGGCCGGCAGGACGTAATGCGGCAGTTTGGTCGGGATGAGTTCGAACACCAGCCAGAACGGAATGTACCATGCCAGGCAAAAGCGCAGCCTGAAATCGTCGCGCACACGATTGAGGGCCTGCAGGCCGGCGCCGACCGCGATCAGGCCGAACGGCCACATGAACAGCGAATAGGTCAGCATGTAGAAGCCGGGCGGCAGGCCGTGCGATTCCTCTCCGGACGCGACCTTGTTCAGCATATCCTTGCCGACGGCTTCCTGAAAAAAGGCGCCGCCGCTCTTCCAGCCGATAAAAGCGACCCAGGGCAGCACGATGAGCAAAACGAGCGCGACGCCGCGCACGAGCTTCAGCTTCAAAAGCCAGCGCCAGTCGCGTTCGAAAGCAAACAGCGCGGCCGCCGTCAGCAGTGACAGAAGCGGGGCCACGGGTCCCTTGATGAGGATCCCGACGCCTTGCGCGAACCAGAATATCCACGGCAGATGGCCGGCCACCGGCTCGTTGCGGCGCGACGCCAGGTAGACTTGCGCCAGCGCGCCCTGCGCGGCCACGCAGCAGGCCAGAAGCATGGCGTCGGTTTTGGCGTCGCGTCCCTCGAACGCGGTTGCGAAGATCGCCGCCATCATCAGGCCGGCGGCAAGGCCGGCATTGGCGCCGAACAATTTTGTGCCCGTCCAGCCGATGCCTAGGACAGCGAGCGCGATTCCGAGCATCGAGACAAGGCGGTACACCCAGATCGGTGCGGCCGCGCCCTCGCCGCTCAATGCGACGGCAGCCGATTGCAGCCAGTAGATGCCGATCGGCTTCTTGTAGCGCGAGACATCCTGGAAGCGGATGTCGATATAGTCGCCGGTTTCGACCATCTGCTTGGTCGCCTGGACAAAGCGGGACTCGTCGCGGTCGATCGGCGGAAGGCTCGCCAAGCCGCTGAAACTCATGACCAAGCTGAACAGAAAGAGGAAGAGGTAGTTTCTGTTCATCGCGGGAGCTTTCCGGATCTGATCTGCGGGACGACCCCGTCGCGGCGTGCGGGCGCTGCCCTTGCGCGGCGCCTCATTACGCCAGCGGCATGGATGAGGCAAGGATTCGCAAATGCCATCCGCGCCGGCCGCAAAACCGGATTCCACTTTTGCTGATCGCGCTTGGGTGCTAAACGCGCGCGTTCACATAAGCCCGCGCTGGACGGGCACACGCTTTCGGGAAAGAAACGATGCCTGCCTTCAAATCCGATTTCCTGCGCACGATGAGCGAGCGCGGTTTCATCCACCAGACCTCGGATGATGCCGGTCTCGATCAACTCTTCGCCAAGGAGACGGTGACGGCCTATATCGGCTTCGACGCCACCGCCAGGAGCCTGCATGCCGGCTCGCTGATCCAGATCATGATGCTGCACTGGCTGCAGCAGACCGGCCATCGGCCGATCGCGCTGATGGGCGGCGGCACCTCGATGATCGGCGACCCCTCCTTCAAGGACGAGGCGCGCAAGCTGCTCACGCCGCAAGACATCGACGGCAATCTTGCCGGCATCCGCCGCAACTTCATGCCCTACCTCAAATTCGGCAGTGGTCCGAACGACGCGGTCATGGTCAACAATGCCGACTGGCTGATGGAGATCAACTACGTCAATTTCCTGCGTGATGTCGGCCGGCACTTTTCCGTCAACCGCATGCTTGCGTTCGATTCCGTCAAGTTGCGGCTCGATCGCGAGCAATCGCTTTCGTTCCTCGAATTCAACTACATGATCCTGCAGGCCTATGATTTCGTCGAACTCTACAAGCGCCTCGGCTGCCGCCTGCAGATGGGCGGCTCCGACCAATGGGGCAACATCATCAACGGCATCGATCTCGGCCGCCGTATGGAAGATGCGCAACTCTATGCGCTGACCACGCCGCTGCTCACCACCTCGTCCGGCGCCAAGATGGGCAAGTCGGCGTCGGGTGCGGTCTGGCTCGATCCGCAGATGCTGAGCCCTTACGAGTTCTGGCAGTACTGGCGCAACACCGAGGATGCCGACGTTGCCCGGTTCCTGAAACTCTACACCACATTGCCGCTGGACGAGGTCGCACGGCTCGAGCGGCTGGGCGGCTCCGAGATCAACGAGGCAAAGAAGATTCTCGCGACCGAGATTACCGCCCATCTGCATGGCCGCGCTGCCGCCGAACAGGCCAGCGAGACGGCGCGAAAGACTTTCGAGGAAGGCGCTCTCGCCGACACTTTGCCGGCCGTCGAGGCGGACAAGGCCGCGCTCGAAGCCGGTGTCGGCATCCTGTCGCTATTGGTCAGCGCCGGGCTGGCATCATCCAATGGCGAGGCACGGCGGCACATCCAGGGCGGCGCCGTGCGCCTGAACGACCAGGCGGTCAGCGACGACCGCCGGCTGGTGACGCTTCAGGATTTGAGTCCGGAAAACGTCATAAAGCTTTCATTGGGCAGGAAAAAACACATCCTGGTCAGGCCGGCCTAAGGCCCTTGGAGCCGTTTCCCGGAAACGGCTCCAACTATGTGTCTTGAGGCAATTCCGGGCGGAAAACCGTTTCGCTCTAGCGATACTCGAAGATCGACCTGAATATCCCCGGCGCGATCACCGACAGCGGATTGACGTCGAGCACCGGCTTGTTGGCATTGCCCCTGAGGCGGTAGGTGACGCCGATCAGGCCGCGGTCGCGGCCATTGCCCAGAAGCGCGCCGACGATGGGCAATTCGCCAAAGATGCGGTTGAGACCGTAGGCAGGCATGAAGGTGCCGGTCATATCCATATTGTTGTTCTGGTCGTAGAGGATGCCCTGGAAGGTCGTGCCGATACGCGGGCCGCGCAGCACGCCATTGGTCAGCCGCAGATAGCCGCTGCCCTTGTCGATTTCGGCATATCCGCGCTCGAACTTCACCCGCGACGTGTCGAGCTTGCCCTTCACCGCCTGGTTGAGGCTGCGGCTGTCGCCGGCCGGCGTGGTCGAGACGATGGAGGCGAGCTTGGGTTCGTTGACGATGAAGAAGTTGCTGGTGTCGACCTTGCCCTTCATCGGCCCGTCGCTGGCCCCGGTCAGCGCCAGCGTGATCGATCCGCCTTCCATGTGCTCATAGATGTTGAGGAACCGCAGGATGGCGCCGGCGTCCGCCGACTGCACATTGAGCGAACGCCTGCCGTCGCCGGTGGTGTTGCTGATGGTGATGGCGGCACCCGAACTCGCCGTCGCGCTGAGCTTCAGTCCGTTCACCCGCGAACCGGCCGCACTGTAGTCGAGCTTCAGGTTGGAGAGCTGCTCGTCGTGGAAACCGGTGAGCTGATTGACGTCCGCACTGACTGAAATATTGTCTGTTCCTGTCGTTTTGGTCGCGGTGTCCACATCGGACGTGAACTGCTTGATCAACGAACGAGCATCAAGCGCATTGCCATTGATGCCGACCGCATAGCCCTTGCCCGATCGCTTCACCGACACGGAAACATCATCGCCCCGGTTCAGGGTGACCCTGCTGAACTTGGCCGACGACAGCGCGCCGTTGACCAGCACGATGCCGCCATCGATGGAGAATGTCTTGCCACCGAGGTCGAAGTCGGACAGCGTCGTGGTGTCGCCGGCCTTGGTCATGACGAAGGTGGCGCTGGCGGGAACCCCCGCCCCCTTGCTCCAGCCGGCCCAGGGAATGTCCAGCCTGGCATTGGTCAGGTCGACCGAAACGTTCTGGTTGCCGCTGCCGCTCTTGTCGATCGCGACCTTCACCGTTCCACCAAGCAGCGGCGTCAGGCCGGGCATGGCGGCGGCGCGGATCTTGTCGTCGAGCACCAGGGCGACTTTGCGACTGCGCGCCGGCCCGTCATCCGTCAACGGCTCGACGAGATCGAGTTCGGCCGGAATGCCGTTCAGCGATGCCTTGGCCGAAATGACAGCCTTTTGCGGGTCGACCGTGATCGAGCCGTCCGCGTCCGTCACGGCCTGCCCCTCGAACGGCTTGGCTAGGGACAGGCCGGTGTAGTCGAGCGACACCAGCCAATCGAGCTTCGCCGTATCGACGCCCGACTGCAGCGGAATGTCCGCCTTGACGTGGCCGGTGACGCTGCCGGAAAGATCCTCAGGCAGGATGCCGACATGGCGCATAGCGTTGATCGGTTCGTAGGAGGCAAGCTCGGCGACGGCCGGCGCCTCCCCCTCCACATCGATGTCGAGTGCGCCGATGACCGGCGGACGGTTGGCGGCCTTGACCGTCAGCGTGCCATTGCTGGCCGCCACCGTGCGGCCGCTAGGCATGAAGACGGTGCCCGACGACAAGGAGACGTCGACGTCGTTGCCGTGGAATCCGACCACGCCCACCGCGTCGCGGATCGGCGGGATGCGGCCGGCAGTGTCGAAACGCGCGCCTTCGATCTGGAAGCGGCCGAAGACCTCGTCGGCGGAAAGCGGCACGCCATTGCCGAGGCGATCCGGCACCACCTGGAACTGGAGGCTGGCATCGACCACGCGGCCGCCGAACAGATTGTTCAGCACCCAGAGCCGCGCATTGCGCGCCGAAAACCACGGCCACAGCTGTTTGACGTGCGAGACCGGCATGTCATGGATGTTGAGCGCCAGATTGATCCCGGGAGCCTTGCCCTCGACGAATTCCACAGCCGCGGTGCCAAGCACCTCGCTGCTCCCGGCGGACCGAACCGCGATCTGCTCGGCCACCAGTTTATGGCTTTGCGGCTGGTAGACGCCGGCGATGCGCGCCAGGAACATCAGCGCGGGCTCAGGCGATTCCGATGGCGCCAGGGTCGAACCGTCGCTGGTCAGATCGTAACGGTAGGAGGGTTCCTCACCAGCCACCCCGGTTGCTGGTTTTGGCCCGATCGAGCCGCCGAAATCGAATGAAGACCTGCCGGTTTTCAAGAGCAGCCTGTCCACCTGGATCTTGTTGGAGCCATAGACAAGCGTCGCATTGACATCGGCATCCGCCGGCAGCAGCCCGCGTGTGCCAAGATCCAGCACGGACCCGGTGGACGAAAGGGCGGCGGTCAAGCGTGATGCGGTGGCACCTGACCCCTCCGATCCTGTCAACTTCAGCGCGACGGCACCAAGCTTGCCGGAACCGGCAGCGGTGGCGCCGGCATCCGCCAGATTGATGCTGGCATCCAACGCCGTCACCCGATGCGCCGCGATGTTACGGGTGGCGGAAGCTACAACGGTGACTGTCCTGCCGTCGACGTCCGCGTCGGAGGTGAACTCCATGCCGCCCGGCCCCGACTGAACCACGGTGGCGTCGGCGATCTTGACCAGCTTGATCGATCCAGCGTCGGGCAACACGAACTCGACATTGCTGAGATCGATCCGGCGCATCGAATCTTCCCGCACGGCGTCGAGCGCACGATGGATGTAGCCGAACACCGCGTCCGACAGCTTCTCCGGATCGACGAGGCCGTTCTCGTTGCGCAGTGCCGCCGTCCAGTCGCCGCCGGACGGCATCGCCGCCATGACGATGCGAGCATTGGAGATCCTGGCGCTGGTCAGCCGCACCTCGCCCCACAAAAGCGGCACCAGGCGGATGCCGAAGCGCACACGCCCGGCATCGGCCATGGGTTTGCCGTCCGATGTCTTCAGGCTGACATCGCTCACCTGCAGCGCCACGAAGCTCGAACTGTCGAGCGTGATGCGGGCGGGCCCGACAGCGACATTGACGTCGACGCCCGCCAGCCTCTCGATGGCGCTCTCCGCCTCGACGCGCAGCCGGTCAGAACCAATGCCGGAAAGGCCGATGAGATAGACCGCCGTCGCGGCCAGCAGCATGAACGCGACCACGCCGGCAAACACTCGCGAAAGGATGCGAAAGCCGCGGCCGATCGCCGCCTGGCCAAGAGGCGGGACGCGGCACGCGGACGGCAGGGCCCCCAGGTCGGTGATTTCGTCCCGCCTGAACCGGATCTTCTCGTGCTGCGGTTGCTCCTGATCCACGCAATCTTCCGTTGTACAAACTCGCTCGTGGACGAATCCCCGGTCGACACTATATCGGTGTGGCTTCGCGCGTAACCTCAAACAAGGGCATCGATATGGCTGACCTCGAAGTAGGCGATCCCGCGCCGCAATTCGATCTGCCGCGGGACGGCGGCGGATCGCTCAGCCTGGCCGCATCCGCCGGCAAGCCAGTCGTGCTCTATTTCTATCCTCAGGATGACACGACAAGCTGCACGCAAGAGGCGATCAGCTTCTCGCGGCTGAAGCCGGAATTTGAGAAGGCCGGCGCTGTCGTCATCGGCCTGTCGCCCGACAGCGCCAAGAAACACGACAAGTTCAAATCGAAATACGATCTAACCATCGATCTTGCCGCCGACGAGGAGCGCAAGGTGATCGAGGCCTACCGCCTGTGGGTCGAGAAATCGATGTATGG
Organism: Mesorhizobium australicum WSM2073; assembly: GCF_000230995.2. Lineage (NCBI taxonomy): Bacteria > Pseudomonadati > Pseudomonadota > Alphaproteobacteria > Hyphomicrobiales > Phyllobacteriaceae > Mesorhizobium > Mesorhizobium australicum. The sequence continues at coordinate 4,502,192 of NC_019973.1, forward strand.
CCGCAAATACATGGGCGTCGAGCGCGCGACATTCTTGATCGGCCGTGACGGACGGATCGCCAAGATCTGGCGCAAGGTCCGGGTCAAGGGCCATGCCGAGGCCGTTCTGGAAGCCGTTCGCGCGCTTTGAGCGTCGCCAAAGCACACGACGCAAACGACGATCGTGGCGCTATTCGTCAGGCACCGCGTCGGCTTTCGGCTGCCGCCGGGTCTTCCAGGATTTCGAAACATGGTCCACATGATCGGCCAGTGCGGCGAGATGACCGCGCAAGCCGCGCGCACCCATCATCGACGACAGCGCGACTGATTGCGTGGCGAAGCGGCGCTTGAAATCCTCGCCGCCGCAGAGAAAATCAATCGTGGCAAGGCCACGGTCGAGCGACCACTGGATATAGTCCATCATCAGCACCATACCCGGCGAGGCGCGCTCGTGTTCGGGATCGTAGGTGGTGACGAAAGCCATCATCGTGCCGTGCTGCTCGAAGTTGATCGAGACCGCGATGATCGTGTCGTCAAGCTCCAGCACGAAAATGCGCAACAGCCCGAGGTCGGCCAGCACGGAAATAAGCGCGGCGAGAACCGGCGAGCCCTCATCGAACAGATCCGAAGCGCGGCCATGCCGAACGAGCCAGAGCCGCTTCAGCGTCGCGACCCGCTCGAGCACCGGCTCGCGCGGGTCATCCGCATCCAGGAGGCGGAAACGCAATGCGCCGCTCTCTTCCATGAATTTGCGGCCGCGACGATAGTTCTGCCGGCCCTTTTTCGACAACGTCTCGAACCATTCCGCCCCACTCTGCCAGGGACCAGTGACACGATAGCTGATTTCACCGCGGTGGTTGGGCCGAAGCGCTTTGCCATGGGCCGGGTGCAGCAGGGCATGAACCCCGGCATCCGGCAGCAGACGGTTGAGGTAGATCAGGTCGAAGCCGCCCTGATCGAAGACATGCTGCCAAAGGCGGGAGATCGCCTGCGGGTCGCTGTCGGGTGCAACCAGCGCGTCGCCATAGTCACTGTGATCCTTCGCCGCCCATTCGAGCATGCGGATGCCGGAGCGCCTGAAGGTCGCGAGCGCTATCACGCCCTCGAGCCGGTCGCCGTTCCAGGCAAGCCCAATCCTGAGGGCGCGCCGCTCCTGATGCGGGGTGGTGCGCCACCAGGCCGCGATCCAGTCGGGATGCTGGAAGACAAGCCCGCCAGCCCGCTGCCAGAGCGCGCTCCAGGCCGGTGCGATCTCGGCCAGGCGCACCGCCGATGTCACGATTTCGAAGGTGCGTGTCCGCGGGATGGAGAGCGTGACGGGAGCGTTCATGGCCGTGTCCCTTCCGATGGTCGCGCAGTCCGTGGCTGTCGCTTTCCAGGCCGGATGCGCCTGGCAACATGACCCCACATCCGCTTCAGCGGCATGACATAAAGGCCGGCGAGCGACTGGTAGTCGCGCACATCGCGGTCGACCAGTCCGAACTTGAAGTCCTCGTCGGGCCTCGGCACGCACAATGTTCCGAAGAGCCGGTCCCAGAACGAGAAGAGCAGCCCGAAATTCTTGTCGTAGTGGCGCGGATCGACGCTGTGATGCAGCTGGTGCCAATGAGGACACAGGATCAAGTTGTTGAGCGGGCCGAACGAGATCTTGAAATGCGTGTGCCTGACGAAATCCATCATCAGGATGTTCCGCATGACATAGACGTTAACGCCAAAGACGGTCAGTTCGACAAGGTTCAGCGAAATCAGCGACCAGATGCCGAAGCACAGCCCCACGATGAGCCCGTCCCAGGCTCGGTTCATCAACTCGTCGAGCGGATGGACCCGGTCCTTGGTGATCCCGACCAGCACCTCGGCCGAGTGATGCACCTTGTGCAGTTCCCAAAGCAGGGGGTAGCGGTGCTGGGCGACGTGATAGAGATAATAGGAAATGTCGTAGGCGAGCAGCATGCTGATGGTGAAGATCAGCACCGTCACCGGTCCTGCCGGCCCCTCGATCAGAGGCGGCAGGAACTGGAACAGTGTCGAAAACAGCCAGTTGGTCCCGTAGCCCACCGCCGTGACGAAGACAATTCCGGCGGGCAGCATCAGGAAAGGCATCAGGGCCTTCCTGGTGATCCAGAACAGCAGGTCGGCCTTCGCGGAGGGATGGGTGATGACCTCATGGGGGACGACGAACTCGAAAAATTCCTTCCAGCTCTTCTCCTCGACCGTGCGCCAATAGGCCACGAGCGCGCTGACAAGGGCCGTCAGCAGCAAAAGCCCGGTCGCCAACAGACTGGTGCCCGAAATCTTGTCGAGGATCTTGCCAACCAGGTCGTCCAGCATTCCTACCGCCACGGTGAATCCGAAATACCAGCAGGTCTTTACTCGAAAAGAGTCAATTAAATGCAATCGAATACAGTTAAGAAACCTGGAGCTTGCTCAGCGCGTGACTGACCGCTGCTGGCGGAACATTGGTGCTCCTCGCCAACGATTTCGCGACGTAGCGGCCGTAGCTGGCGATTTCCATGCAACCTCTCGCCTGCATTGCGTGCATTCGGCGTCGCGCTGCCGATACGGCAAGCCTTTGTTAACCCTAATAATGTGTAATCAGGCGGTCGTGGTGTCGTAACGAAAGCTTGGTCCCGTGAACGCAACCGGTCAGTCCGCAGTCTTCGGCAGGCGCAAGGAACCGCACACGATCATCATCGCCCGGGGCAACGAGATCAGGCACTTCACGATCCGCCCCTGGCTGGCGGCATTCATCGGTTCAGCACTCGCCGCCATTGTCATCGGCTACCTCCTGGCCACATCCTATCTCGTGCTACGCGACGACCTGATCGGCGCCACCACGGCGCGCCAGGCGCGCATGCAGCAGGCCTACGAGGACCGCATTTCGGCGCTTCGCGCCCAGGTCGACCGCATCACCAGCAGGCAGTTGCTCGACCAGCAACTGATGGAGACCAAAGTCAGCGAACTGCTTGAGCGCCAGACGCAGCTCAGCCAGCGGCATGGCCGTCTCGGCCCACTGCTCGAACGCGCCGAAGGTGATATCGGAACGGTGCCCGCCGAAGATCCGGCCGCGGCCGCCAAGCCGGACAAGCGCGCCGAGGTGACCGGCAGCATCAGCCAGCCAGCGCGGAACTACGCGGTTGCCAGCCTGGGCGCGGACCTCGGCACCGCCGACACAAGGCCCTTCTCCTTGTGGTCGACCCGCACCGATCCGCTGCCCAGCGACTCAGCCGCCGATCGCGCGGACAGGCTGTTCGTCTCGATCAACCAGTCGCTGAAATCCATCGAGAATGAACAGCTCAGCCGCATCAACACGCTCGCGGACAATGCCTACAAAAGCGCCGATGCCATCCAGCAGGCGCTGCAGACGGCCGGACTGCCGGTCGACAGTGATTTCGGCAAGAACGAAAGCGACGTCGGCGGACCGCTGATTCCGCTCGACTCGTCGATGATCTTCGACAGCAAGGTCAAGGAACTGGACGAGGCGCTGGATACGCTCGATCACCTCAAGAAGGAAGCGCGCCGGTTGCCGCTTGCAAACCCTGCCCCTGGCCACTCCGTCACCAGTCCGTTCGGCGTGCGCACCGATCCCATTCTCGGCACGGCCGCGTTGCATTCGGGCATGGATTTCAGGGCGCCGATCGGCATGGCGGCCAAGGTCACCGCGCCCGGCATCGTCACCAAGGCCGGCTGGAATGGCGGCTATGGCCGCATGGTCGAGATCGACCATGGCAATGGCTTTGCCACGCGCTACGGACATCTCAGCGAGATCGACGTGACGGTAGGCGAGAAAGTGGACGCCGGCGCCGTCATTGGCAAGACCGGCAGCAGTGGGCGCTCGACCGGCCCGCATCTGCACTATGAAGTGCGTCACAATGGCGAGGCGATCGATCCGCTGCGCTTCTTGACCGTCGGCAAGAAAGTCGCCCAGTATCTCTAGCAAGATCAGCCGCTCGCTTGCTGAATCCGGAGCCGTCGGTCCCGGTCGAGCACACCTCTCCTCGTCATGCGGTATCCCGCACCCCGTAAACCGCCATAGGATCGCGGCTCCTCAGCTTCCGGATTATTTTTTGAATTCCATTTGACTGAATAAATGTTTGATGCGAACCTTACGTCAAGTGGGGGCGCAAGGCATGGCATTGCGGGGGACCAATCAGGAGTTCGGGCGGCCATACAACCGGCGCATCGTGCTTGAGTCCATCCGCCGTCATGGCCCGATTGCACGCGGCGACATCGCCAGGCACGTCGGGCTCACCGTGCAGACCGTGTCGACCATCGTTCGCGAACTGGAGGAACAGGGCTACATCCTGTCCGTGCGCGAAGAGCCGAAGGGGCGTGGCCTGCCACCGGCGACGCTGCGCATCAACCCGGAAGGCGGCTATGCCGTCGGCATCCACCTGACGCCGCTTGGAATAGACGCCGCGCTGATCAATCTCAGCGGCGACGTTATCGAGAGTTCACGCCGCGAAGCGTCCAACGCGACGCCCGATCACGCGTTCGACCAGATCGGCGCCATGGTCCGCGACCTGACGGGCAAGCGGCCCGGCGGCCGCGTCATCGGCGTCGGCATGGCGCTTCCCGGCCCGTTCGATGTGGACTCCATGAGCTTTGTCGGCCCGACCACGATGACAGGCTGGAAGCATGTGGCGCTGCGTGAGCGGCTGACGGCCGCGACAGGATTGCCGGCGTTCTTCGAGAGCGACATGGCCGCGGCCGCGATGGGCGAGCGGCTCTATGGCATCGGAGCCCGCCATTCCGACTATTACTATCTCTATTTCGGCGTCGGGCTTGGCGGCGCGATGATGCATGACGGCAGCGTTCTGCGCGGCGCCTGGGGCAACGCGGGCGAGATCGGCCACATTCCCGTGGTCCCCGATGGCGAGCTTTGCCCCTGCGGCAACCGAGGCTGCCTCGAGCGCTATCTCTCGCTCGAGGCGCGGGGCCGCCGGGCCGGCAGCGACGCCGATTGGGTGGCGCAAGTCGGCCCGATCTTCCGCAACACCATCGCCATCATCGAAAACCTCTTCGATCCAGAGACGGTCGTGCTCGGCGGCCTGGCGGCATCGGAACTGCTCGAGCGCCTGGCGGACGCGGCCGAACCGCTGCACAATTCGGTTTCGGCCCGCGCGGACCGCAAGACGCCGCGCGTCATCGTCGCCAGCGGCGGCCAGCATGCCGTGCTGCGCGGCGCGGCGGCGCTCGCCGTTTCAGGGGTGTTGTCGCCACGCTTCGGGCAGATGTTCGCCGCCGAACGCGAGCGCGGCCGCGACATACTTTCGGCCAGGGAGATTGCCGCATGAGCGAACCCCTGCTGGTGCTCGACAACGTGACCAAGAACTACGGCGCGATCGAAGCGCTGAAGGGGATCAGCTTTTCCATCGGCAAGGGCGAAGTGGTGGCGCTGCTCGGCGACAACGGCGCCGGCAAGTCGACGCTGGTCAAGATCATAGCTGGCGGTCTCGAACCGACCTCCGGCCGCATGCTGTTCGAGGGCAAGGAATTCCTGGCCCGGTCCCCGGCGGAAGCCAAGGCGGCAGGCATCGAGACCGTCTACCAGGACCTGTCGCTGTGCACCAATGTCGATGTGGTGGCCAATTTCTTCATGGGCCGCGAGATCACCAGAAAGGTGCTCGGCATTCCGGTGCTCGACGAGCGCGCCATGGAAGCCGTCGTCGGCAAGGCGCTGGCCAGCGCCGGGACCCGCATTCCTTCACTGCGCACCAATGTCGAGCATCTCTCGGGCGGCCAGCGGCAGGCCATCGAGCTGAACCGCTTCGTGCATTGGGGCGGCAAGCTGGTGCTTCTCGACGAGCCGTTCGCCGCACTTGGCGTCGAGCAAACCCGGCGCGGTCTCGAAATGATCCGCCAGGTGGCGAGCCAGGGCATCGGCGTCGTCATCATCACTCATATCATGCAGCAGGCTTTTCAGGTCGCCGACCGGATCGTGGTCATCCGGCAAGGCGTCGTGGCGGGCGATGTCGCCCGCAACAAGACAAGTCCCGATGCGGTGATCAACATGATCACCGGAGAGACGCTTGCCGGTGCCGGACCGGCGGGCTGAGGGACAAAGAGGGGTCCGGCTTAACAGGGAGCCAACGACATGAAGCGAATACTTCTTGCTGTCTTCGGTATCCTGGCACTGGCCTTTGCCACGCTTACGCCGGCATTCGCCCAGTCCAAGGGTATCGTCTACTACATGGTGCCGACATTGCTCGACGAATTCCAGACCGGCTCGGTGAGCGCGCTGGAGCTGTTCCTGAAACAGACCGGCTACGAGATGAAGACGCTGAACGCCGACAACAAGACCGACGCGCAGCAATCGCAGATGAACGACGTCATCGCGCTGAAGCCGGCGGCGATCATCCTGGCCGCAGTCGATTTCAATGCGCTGAAACCATCGATCGAGGCAGCGCGCGCGGCCGGCATTCCGGTGGTCGAGTTCGACCGCCAGATCACGTCGACACCGTCCGACTTCACGTCGGTCGCGGGCACCGTCGAGATCGGCTACGTCGCCGCCGAGCAGGCCGAAAAGCTTCTGAAAGCCAAGAACGGCTCGGTGAAGGGCAAGGTCCTGCAGGTGCTTGGCGATCCCGGCGATCCCTACACGCTGGACATCCAGAAGGGTTTCGAGGAGAAGATGAAGGCGTTCCCAGACGTCAAGATCATCTCGCTGCCGGCCATGCAGTGGGAGGCCAGCAACGCCGGCACCATCGTTGCCGACCAGATGCTGGCCAACCCCGACATCGACCTGATCTTCAGCCATGCCGCACACCTGTCGGTCGCCGCCGTCGCCTCGCTCGAGGCCGCCGGCAAGAAGCCGGGCGACGTCATGCTGATGAGCTCGAACGGCGCACCGGTCGGCCTCGACCTGATCCGCAAGGGCTGGCTCAACGTCGAAGTCGAGCAGCCGCTTTACGCACAGGCCGCCGCCGTCGCCATGTTCATGGACAAGGTCGTCAAGAAGGAAGAGATCAAGCCCGGCGAATACGATGTGCTTGGCCTGAAATCGACCCTCACCAAGGAAGCCTGGGGCCCCAACATCAAGATCCCGGGTGCCGCCATCACCAAGGAAAACGTCGACAACCCGGCTTTCTGGGGCAACCAGAAGCCGCCGACGGATACCGTCAAGCCGGTCGAATAGACAGACGGCCCGACCGCTCCGGGCCATACCAGGCCCGGAGCCCTGCCCTGCCCGCATGAAACGAGACGCAGGCAACCTGCCGCGGCCTTGATCCCGCACGCCAACCGGATCGACACATGAACCCTCGCACACGCCACGCCCTGGAGTTCGTCCTCGACAACCTCGTCTGGTTCATGCTGCTTTTTGTCCTGGTCGTCTTCTCGCTGTTCATCCCGAACTATTTCCAGCTCGGCATCTTCGCCAACATCATCGAAGCGTCGAGCGTGCTCGGCGTGATGTCGATCGGCCTGGCGCTGGTCATCATTGCCGGGCACATGGACCTGTCGGTCGAATCCGTCGCCGCGCTCAGCGCCATGGCGGTGGGCATCCTGTTTTGTTCCTCGGGCATTGGCCTCGGCGTGCAGTTGCACCCGGAATGGCTGATGGTTCCGGTCTCGCTGCTGCTGGCGCTGGCCGTCGGCGGCCTCATCGGCGCCTTCAACGGCTATCTCGTGGTCAAGGTCAAGATGAGCGCCTTTATCATCACGCTCGCCTCCTACATCTGGGTGCGCGGCCTGGTGCTGGTCATTTCGGGCGGCCGCTCGGCGCAGGATCTGGCACCCGCCATCCGCTGGTTCGGCATCCAGCGCCTGGTCGGCCTGCCGCTTACCGCCTGGATCGCGGTGGCCTGTTTCGTCGTGTTCTCGCTGATCATGGCCAAGACCCCGTTCGGCAGGCACCTGGTGATGATCGGCGGCAATGAAACCGCGACCTTCCGTGCCGGCATCCGCGTGAACCGCAACCTGATCATCGCCTTCGTACTCGCCGGCGCCATCGCAGGGCTGGCCGGCTGGCTGCTGGCGATCCGCACCTCGGGCGCCACCGCCAATCTGGGCGTCGGCCTTCTGTTCAACGCCTTCGCGGCCGTGGTTATCGGCGGCGTCAGCCTGAAGGGCGGCGTCGGCACCTTGCCCGGCGTTTACGCCGGCGTGCTCCTGCTTTCGGCCATCAACACGGCGATTAACCTGATGGGCCTGCCCGCCAACTTCACCCAGGTCATCCATGGCCTGCTGGTGCTGGCGGCCGTGCTGCTCGATGCATTCAAGCAAACCATTCGCCAACGATTGGCGTGAGACGGGGATTGGCGTGACAGGACGGCTCGCATGACAGGACGACTGGAAGGCAAGGTGGCGCTGATCGTCGGCGGCGCGCGCGGCATCGGCAAGGGCATCGCGCTGCGCTTCGCCGAGGAAGGTGCAAGGCTGGTGCTCGCCGACTCCGAGACCGAGGCCGGGCTGGCAAGTGCGGATGAGCTTGGCGTTCCCTTCATCCGCACCGACATCTCGCAAATGAGCGACGCCGAGGCCGCCGTGGCGCTTTCGCTGAAACACCATGGCCGCCTCGACATCATCGTCCAGAATGCCGGCATCTATCCCTGGCAGTTGATCGAGAACACCAGCGCCGACGACTGGGACCGCGTCATGGCGGTCAATTTGCGCGGCACCTTCAACGCCAGCCGCGCGGCCCTGGTGCCGATGAAGGCGCAGCGCTTTGGCCGCATGCTCTACACCTCCTCGATCACCGGCCCGCACGTCACCAGCCCTGGCCACGGCCACTATTCGGCGACGAAAGCAGGCATCAACGGCTTCATTCGCGCCGCGGCGCTTGAATTCTCCGGCTACGGCATCACCGTCAACGGCGTCGAACCCGGCAATATCCTCACCGAAGCCATCCAGGAACATCGCGGCGCCGCCTATATCAAGAACATGGAAGATTCGATCCCGCTCGGCCGGCTCGGCAGCCCACGCGACGTGGCCAACGCCTTCCTGTTCCTCGCCTCGGACGACGCCAGCTACATCACCGGCACGACCATCGTCGTCGACGGCGGGCAATTGCTGCCCGAGGGGAAGGATTTCCGTATGGTGCCGCCGTGATACCCGACGCGCCGGCGGCCGGGTCTCAGCTGATTTGAAATGTGGGTTTGAATGGTGGGCGATGACGGGCTCGAACCGCCGACATCTTCGGTGTAAACGAAGCGCTCTACCAACTGAGCTAATCGCCCGCTCCGGGCCGGACCTTTAAGCGGTCGGGACCTGCTTCGCAAGGCCAAATGAGTGCGGGATGCCCTGTTCGCAGGCCGGATTTGCGAACAAAATGCCGGCTGTCAAAAAACCTTCTCCTGTTTGGCGTTATGATGGTTTGGTGCGCTTGACACCCGGTAGCGAACCCCTTATCCAGCGCCCCAACGACGAACACGGCTGACACGTGCTCGTCAATGCGCGGGTGTAGCTCAGTTGGTTAGAGTGCCGGCCTGTCACGCCGGAGGTCGCGGGTTCGAGCCCCGTCACTCGCGCCATTTCCCCTCAAGGACGATGATCCTTGGCTCCGGGGAAATGCCGACAAAATTGTCAAAGACCTCTCCAGGAACAGCGTCCGAAGACCTTCTTCGGCCCCGTTCTTCTCGGCTCCAAAATCGCCCTTGCATGAGCGATGCCTTGGAATCCACGACGCGTTTCGTGTGGGTCGCCAAGCAACGGACGAAGAGGCCCTGCGGACAGCGGACGACTTGGTCGTTGCGAATCTGCTTGCGCAACCGCCCACAAAACGCTCGATTCATGCCGCAGGCAGCCACATTGCAGTATGCTGCCGGAATGGCATGGAGGACGTAATGTCAATTGCACCGAACATTTCCACGCGCACGATATTCACGCTGATTTGCCTGGGTGGCGCGACGACGGCCGCATCCGTCCTTTTTCCCGCCGCCGCGTCGGCCGACCGGCTGCAGCGATGCGCTCGCGAGGGTGAGATCTGCCGCCTGCCCTATCCCGCCGAGGTCGTCTACGGCGCCAGGGGCCGCACGACCTCGCGTTACATCGAGCGCAACGCGGTACCCTGTTCGAACCGCGTTTTCGGCGATCCCGCGCCGGGCAAGGAAAAGTTCTGCTTCATCGTGAAGCGCGACCGTGACGAGTCGAACGACGACTACGATCAGCCACGCCGCGAGAAGTGGGCGGTCTGCGCCGAGGAAGGCGAATTCTGCGATTTCTATGGCCGCAAGGTGGTCAGGTATGGCGCCCGCGGCCGGTTCACGCAGGACGTGTTCCGCAATGGCGTCCAATGCGACAACGATGCATTCGGCGATCCCGCTCCCGACCAGGGAAAGCGCTGCTACGTCATGCAGTAGCTTCTCAACGCCCACTGACCCGGAGGCCAGAACGGTCTGGGCTCCGGGACCCCGCGAACCCTGAGCAGCCTCAGCGCTTGGCCAGCAACGCCTCGACCTCCTGCGATGTCGGCATAGACGGTGCCGTGCCTGGACGGGTCACCGAAATGCCGGCCACGGCGCAGGCGAAGCGCACCGCCTCCAGCGGCTCCACGCCGCGCGAAAGTGCTGCGGCCAAGCCGCCGTTGAAGGCGTCCCCCGCGCCGGTGGTTTCGACGACAGGGCCGGCACTGATGGCGGAAACATGCTCGGAGCGATCCTTCGTGTGCAGGAGCGCGCCCTTTTCGCCCAGCGTGACGATGACCGTGCCGACGCCCTTTTCGAGCAGCTTGCCGGCGGCGGCGCGAGCCTCCTCGACCGAAGAAACTTTCAGCCCGGTCAACTCCTCCGTCTCTGTCTCGTTCGGTGTAAGATAGTCGCAGAGCGCGTAGATGCGGTCGGGTAGCTTTGCCGCCGGTGCCGGGTTGAGGATGGTCGTCACCCCGGCCCCGCGTGCGATCTCCAATGCCCGCAGCGCGGCATCGATCGGCTGTTCGAGCTGCGTCACGAAAACACCGGCACCCCTGATAAGGTCGGCATTGGCTTCGATGTCCTCGGGCGTGATCAGCATGGCAGCGCCGGGGCTGACGATGATGGCATTGTTGCCGCTCCCCTCCTCGACGAAGATGTAGGCGGCACCGGTGTAGCTGTCCGGCGTGTCGATGGCAGCACTCTTCACGCCGGCATCCTTCCAGGTCCGCTTGGCCATGTCGGCGAAGGCATCGACACCGAGGCGGGTCAGGAACGCGACATCGGCCCCCAGCTTGCCAGCGGCCACGGCCTGGTTCGACCCCTTGCCGCCCGGCCCCAGCTTGAAGGAATTGCCAAGGATCGTTTCGCCCATGCGCGGCTGGCGCTGGGCCCTGTAGGCCGTGTCGGCGACAAACACACCGAGGATGACGACCGGCTTGCCCGAGGCCATGCCGCTACTCCGCATCCGGCGGCACGACGCCCTTGCGGAAGGCAAAGCAGCCGTAGAAGCGGCGTTCGCCGGTCTGGATGACGCAATAGGCCTGCTTGGCGCGCTCGTAGAAGGCGTAACGCTCGACCGGCACCATCGGCCAGGACTTGCCCTCCGCGGCGTCGATCTCTTTCTGCACTTCCTTCTGCACGGCTGGGATCTCGTCCGGCTTTCCGACGATCTCCATTCGGGCGGCGGAATCATCGACGAACGTGTCCAGCGGGTAGAGCGACAGAACCGCCTTGACCACTCGCGCCGCCGGCGCATCGATGCGGAGCACCCGACCGAGTGCCGTCTGGCGCGCCACCGAATCGGACGGGAAGTTGGTGTCGGCGATGATCAGGTCGTCGCCATGCCCCATCGCCCGCAATGCCTGGAGCACGTCGGCATTGAGCAACGGATCGATCCCTTTGAGCATGATGGTCCTCGTGAAGTGCGTTTGAGATCAGAGACGCTTGCCGGCCTCGGCGTCGAACAGATGGATATGGTCGAGCCTTGGCCGGAGCTTCAGCGTATCGCCGGGCTTGAAGTCATGGCGCTCGCGAAACAGCGCCACCATCTCGCCGTCGCCGAAGCGGAGGAACACCAGGGTTTCCGAGCCGGTCGGCTCGACCACGGAAATCTTCGCCGGCACGCCTTCGGGATGGATTTCGAGATGTTCAGGGCGCACACCATAGACGACGGAGCGCCCTTCCTCGACGGTGTTGTTCGGAGCGACCGGGAATAGCGTTCCGGCAATCTCGACGCCGCCCTTGCGCCCGGTACCCTTGAGCAGGTTCATCGACGGCGAGCCGATGAAGCCGGCAACGAAAAGGTTCGCCGGCCGGTCGAAAAGCTCCAGCGGCGCGCCGACCTGTTCGATGCGGCCATCGCGCATGACGACGATCTTGTCGGCCATCGTCATGGCTTCGATCTGGTCGTGGGTGACATAGATGGTGGTGGTCTTCAGCCGCTGGTGCAGTTCCTTTATCTCGGTTCGCATCTGCACGCGCAGCTTGGCGTCGAGGTTCGAAAGCGGCTCGTCGAACAGGAATACCTGCGGATTGCGCACGATGGCGCGCCCCATGGCGACGCGCTGACGCTGGCCGCCGGAAAGCTGGCGCGGGTAGCGCTTCAGATAGGGGCTGAGGTCGAGGATGTCGGCGGCGCGCTTGACCCGCTCGGCAACCACGGCCGGATCGGTCTTGCGCAGCTTGAGGGCGAAGGCCATGTTCTGCTCGACCGTCTTGTGCGGGTAGAGCGCATAGTTCTGGAACACCATGGCGATGTCGCGTTTTGCGGGCGGCAGGTGATTGACGACACGGTCACCGATGGCGATGGTGCCGCCGGAGACGGTCTCCAGCCCCGCCACCATCCTGAGCAGCGTGGACTTTCCGCAACCGGACGGGCCGACAAGCACGACGAACTGGCCATCGGCAATGTCGACGCTGACTTCGTGCAGAACCTTGACGGTTCCAAACGCCTTGGCCACATTGCTGATCGCGACTTGAGCCATCGTTCCCCCATCGGCTCCACTGGCCGCAGGCGCAGAAGCTAACCAACGCGACCGGTCAGGGCAAGTCGGTCTCTTATAGATAAAAACCCGTCCTCGTTGACACGGCGTTTGGTTGTGAGAATAGTGACGAGCGCCAATCCGAACGCCGGTACTCTACCCGAAAAAACGGAACGCGAAGCGACGCAGGCCGGGGTCCTGATTTCGCTTCTAAAAGGCCAGCGCCCGGCACGATTGGCACTTTCGATTCACGACTAACGTTCTGGGAGGAAATAGTCCATGCGAGTAGGTCTTTACGACAAACTGGTACGTGCCGGCGCCACAAGGCGCGACATATTGAAGGGCGCGGCCTCGATGGCCGCGATCGCCGCCGCATCCGGCGCCGGACTTGGCGCGCTGACGCGCCCGGCTTCCGCCGCAAGCGAACTGCGCTCGAAAATCCTGCAGATCCCCGGGGTTGGCAAAGGCCAGCCGACAGACGCCGACTTTCAGAAGGTCGGCGAGCTTTGCCTGGAGGCGACCAAGGCCAATGTCAAGGAAGGCGAGTTCGCCGGCGTCGAGCTCACCTTCATGGGCCTCAACAACCAGAACCTGCACAATGTGCTGTTCCGTGGTTTCCTGAAGCCATGGGAGACCTATACCGGCGCCAAGATCAGCTGGATCGACCTGGCGCAGGCCGACTACAACGCCCGCCTGCAGCAGTCGATCGCCACCGGCACCGTCGACTTCGACATCATCGAGATGGGCGCGCCGTTCGAGGGCGACGTCTGCGGCAAGGGTCTGACTTCGGAGATGCCCGACTGGGTCAAGAAGCAGATCGACTTCGACGATCTCGTCAACTACCTCAAGCCGCCCGTCGGCACATGGGATGGCAAGCAGTACCGGGTCACCATCGACGGCGACGCGCACAATTTCAACTACCGCACCGACGTGTTTGCCGATGCCGACCTCGCCAAGCAGTGGAAGGATGGCGGGGCGACGAGCGAATGGGGCGTGCCTAAGACCTGGCAAGAGGTTCAGGCCGTGACCAAGTTCCTCAAGGGCAAGAAGTTCAAGGGCCAGGATGTCTACGGCTACCTCGACGCGCCCAAGCCCTGGGGCGGGTTCGGCTTCTACTTCCTAGGCAGCCGTGCCACCGCCTACGCCAAGCATCCCGACGACAAGGCCTGGCTGTTCGACGCCGACACGATGAAGCCACGCATCAACAATCCGGCCTGGGTACGCGCCATCCAGGACGTCATCGACGCCCTGCCGTCGGAGCCGGCCGACCAGATCAATGCCGACCCGAACACCACCGCCTTCCAGCAGTTCCTGGCCGGCACCGGCTCGATGATCCCCTGGTGGGGCGACGTCGGCTCGAACGTCAAGACCAATGACAGCTCGGTCATCGGCGATGTCACCGGCTTCTCGATCCTGCCGGGCTCCGACGATGTCTACAACTCCAAGACCGGCAAGTGGGAGAAGCTCGCCAGCGGCCCGAACTATTCGCCCAACTGCGCCTATCTCGGCTGGGGCGTCTATGTCATGGCCCGCGTCGATAGCGACGAAAAGAAGAAGAAGGCGGCATGGTCGGCTGCCGCCCATCTCGGCGGCAAGGACCTGTCGATCTGGACGGCGATGTATCCGTCGGGCTTCCAGCCCTACCGCAATTCGCACTTCGACATTCCGGAGTGGGTGGCGGCCGGCTACGACGAGGCGTTCATCACCTCATACCTGAAGTCGGAAGGCGACAGCTACAACCATCCCAACGCGGCGATCGAGCCGCGCATCCCCGGCATCTTCCAGTATTACAGCGCCGCCGAGGATATCCTGGCCAACACCTTCGCCGGCAAGATGAAGGCGCAGGAAGGCGCCGATGCCATCGCAGCCGCCTGGGAGAAGCTGACCGACCAGATCGGCCGCGACAAGCAGATCAAGCTCTACAAGGCCTCGCTCGGCATGTAGGCTGCCCTATAAACCGTGGTCCGGCGGCAACGCCGGGCCACAGCTTCCCTTCCAAACGGGCGAGATTTGTGACTGACCAGACTTCGACCGCGACCCAGTGGCCGGCAGACGCCGCCCCCTATGATCTGATCCCGCCGGGCCGCAGGCGTCTGGGCTGGGCGCTGATGGCGATTGCCACGCTCGGCCTGCTGGCGACGATCGTGGTGCAGATCCTCTACAAGACCGAGGTCGATACGATCGGCTTCGAGACATGGCGGCCCGTGGTCTACGCCTATGTGCTGTGGGGTGTGGCGATCGGCATCGGCCAGGTTCTGACACGCGGCGAGGACGGCCAGCGCGCGCTGTTCCTGCTGCCGGCCCTTTTGTTCACCATTGCGATGGTGATCTTCCCGACCCTGTTCGGCTTCTACATCGCGCTGACCGATTGGAACCTCTCCTCCTTCAGCGGCCGCAGGTTCAACGGGCTCGACAACTTCTGGCAGATGCTCGCCGACCCCTACTACCGCAACGCCCTGTTCAACATGGTGCTCTATGTGCTGGCGGTGCTGGTCGAATATGTCATCGCCTTTGGCCTGGCACTGCTCCTCAACGCGCAGATCCGGGCTCGAAAGTTCTTCCGGGTGGTGTTCCTGATGCCGCTCATGCTGTCGCCGGTCGCGGTGTCGTGGATGATCGGCAAGTCGCTGATGGAATACCGCTTTGGACCGGCAGCCACGCTGGCGCGCCATCTCGGCTGGGAAGACCCGGCCTTCTTCTCGAACCCGATCACCGCCCGCATCTCGATCATGCTGCTGGACGCCTGGACCTTCATCCCGTTCATGATGATCATGCTGCTGGCGGGACTGCAGGCGATGTCGCGCGAGGTGCTGGAGGCGGCACGGGTCGACGGCGCCACGGCCTGGCAAACCTTCTGGCAGGTCACTTTCCCGCTGATGCTGCCGGTGTCGGTGACGGCGGTGATCCTGCGCATCATCTTCAAGCTGAAGCTTGCCGACATCATCATCACGGTTACCTCGGGCGGTCCGGGCGGCGCCACCGATTCGGTCTCGAGCTTCATCTACCGCGAATACCGCGACCGCTCGAATGTTGGCTATGGCACCATGCTGGCGATGGTCTATCTCGTCATCATCGTGGTGTTCGTGACCTGGCTGTTGAAGTTCGCCAGCCGTTTCGTGCGCAATGTGAATTAGGTAGAGATGAGCGTTCAGACCACCGACTACGTCGCATCCGAAATCCGCTCGCCGGCGAGCTTCCTCGCCAGCCGCGTCTTCATCTATGGTGCGCTCGCCTGCTGGGGCTTCATCTGCCTGTTTCCGATCTATTGGACCATCACCACATCCTTCAAGACGGCGGTGGATGTCACCCAGGGCCACCTGATCCCGTTCGTCGACTTCCAGCCGGATTGGAAAGGCTGGCGATCGCTCGGCCTGTCGCCGGACTCGATCTTGCAGACATCGACGGTGCGCGACGAATTCCTCAAGCGCTTCATGAATTCCGTCATCACCTCGGTTGGCGCGTCGAGCCTGGCGATCATCATCGGCAGCCTCGCCGCCTATGGCCTGACCCGCTACCGCTACCATTTCGCCTGGTTCAAGAACGAGGACATCTCCTTCTTCTTCCTGTCGCAGCTCATCCTGCCGCCGGTGGTGCTGGCCCTGCCCTTCCTGGTGCTCTACCGTGAAGTCGGATTGCTCGATACCCGCGTCGGGCTGATCCTGCTCTACACGCTGATGGTGCTGCCGATCGTCATCTGGATCATGCGCGACCAGTTCAATTCCATCCCCGTCGAACTCGAGGAAGCAGCCCTCGTCGACGGCCTGTCGATCTGGGGCGCCTTTTTCCGTATCGTCATGCCGATCGCGCTGCCGGGCATGGTGGCCGCCTTCATCCTGGCGATGGTGCTGTGCTGGAACGAGTACTTCTTCGCCGCCCTTTTGACCTCGACGGACGCCAAGACTATTCCCGTCATGGTCGCCAGCCAGACGGGCTCGCAAGGCATCAACTGGTGGTCGATGGCGGCGCTTGCCACGGCCGCGATCGCGCCGCTTGCCGTCATCGGCATCGCCCTGGAGCGCTACCTGATCATGGGCATGACCGCTGGCGCGGTGAAGTGACCGGGCGTCTTCACCTCCCCTCGGTCGGAGAAAGGTCGCGCTAATCTAAGCCTTCAGGATCGCGCGCAGATGATCCATGATCATGGCGACGCCCTTCTGTCCAAGTGCTGCCGAGGCTTCCGCCGCAGTTGCCGTATACCAGCTTTTGTTGTCCGCGAAATGCGCGGCGTCCACCGCTTCCGGGCATAGCGCCAGCATCAGCGATGTCTCGCCGATGCCGGCATGGTCGAACGGATATTTGCCGTTCATGGCGGCCGGCATCAGCGGATGCACCTGCACCCAGTTGAAGAAGTTTTCGCCCTCGGCATGTCCGGCGTAGTAGTCGGCCATTGTCTCGGAGCCCCACCAGCCCTCGCCGCGCTGCTTCTCGAGGAAGCGGAAGATCGCCTGTCTGCCTGCTGTCTTGAAGGCGAGATCCGTCGGCATGCCGGCAGCGAAATTCTCGGTCTGGTGATGAATGATGGCGTGGATGTTGCGGAACCCAATGCGCAGCAGGCTGTAGAACAGCGCCTCGCCGAATGGCGCCAGTTGATTGCCGCCGACCTGGACGGAGCCGCTGCCTTCCGGCGGTGCCACCGCGTAACTCGCCGCGCCATAGTAGAAGGGCGGCAGGATGACGACATCGCTCTCTTTTTCGAACAGCTCCAGCGTCTTGATGACTGCCAGCGTATCCATGCCGACGGCCATGTGCTCGCCATGGTATTCCAGCACGCCGAGCGGCAGCGCGACCGGCCAATTCTGGGCGATTGCCTTTCGGATCTGGTGCGGCAGCATCAGTTCATAGCGCATGATCTATTCCATGTTGGTGTGGCGCGCGCGCATGGCTTCCGGCGACGCCGCGGTCATCTCCCTGAGTTTCAGCACCATGATCTCGAACAGCACGAACAACGCGCCCTCGAACACCGAGCCCATCGGCAGCACCGACGTCTTTTGCGGCCCCTGGTCGTCGGCCATGGTCTGCGCCGGGATCAGCAGCGTCAAATCGGCCAGCCCTGCGGCGCTGCCGCCTGCCTGGGCGGTCAGGAGCAGTACGGTGGCGCCTGCCTCGCGCGCGATGCGCATCAGGGTGAGTACGGTCGAGGTTTCGCCGGGTCCGGAACTGACAAGCAGGACATTGCCCTGCCCTACAGGCGGGGTGGTCATGTCGCCGACGACCGAAACCGGCAGGCCCAGATGATAGAGCCGCATGGCGAAGCCCTTCACCTGCAAGGCCTCGCGGCCGCAGCCAAAGACGACGATCTGTCTGGCACCGACCAGCATCCCACAGGCGGCGTCGATCCGATCGCCATCGACGCGCGCCAGCACCGCGCCAAGCTCGTCGAGCGCGGTCTTGAACATCTCCGAGCTGGAGTTGCTCACGGCCGCGCCGCCTGCGCGCCGGCAATCCAATTGAATTGGCAATTCCTGATCACGCTTTTCCCCGGAACAGCTTGATTTCGTTCATGCTAGCAACCGGGAAAATGCGTGTCCAACGCTCAGCGGCGCTTTTGCCAAGCCACGAGCGTGATAGTGTCATGTCAGACAAATCAATCCGGGAAATTTCAGGACATGAAGACACGGCATTTCGACCGCATCGGCAATGGCGGCATCACCTTCACGGAGCTGGGCTTTGGTACGGCGCCGCTCGGCAATCTTTACCGCGCCGTCTCCGACGAGGATGCCAATGCGACGCTGGAGGCCGCCTGGGCGACCGGCTGCCGCTATTATGACACCGCGCCCCTCTATGGGCTCGGACTGTCGGAAACGCGCCTCAACCCGTTCCTGCGGTCCAGGAAGCGCGATGACTACGTGCTGTCGAGCAAGGTCGGCCGCATCATGCGCGCCTGCCCGCCAGAAGAGCGCACCGGCATCGGCAAGTTCTTCGACACGCCGTCGCGCAAGGAGGTCTACGATTACAGCTATGACGGCGTCATGCGCTCGTTCGAGGCCTCGCTGGAGCGGCTTGGCGTCGACCGCATCGATATCCTGTTCGTGCACGATGTCGATATCTTCACCCACGGCAGCAAGGAGGCGTCCGACCGGCGCATCGAAGAGTTCATGCGCTCGGGCTATTATGGCCTGCTCGCCTTGCGCGACCAGGGCGTCATCAAGGCGTTCGGTGGCGGCATCAACGAATGGCAGGTGGCCCAGACCCTGGCCGAGCGCGGCGATTTCGACCTGTTCCTGCTTGCCGGGCGCTATACGCTGCTGGAACAGGAGGCGCTGACATCGTTCCTGCCTCTTTGCCAGAAACGCGGCATCGGCATCGTTCTCGGCGGCCCGTACAATTCCGGCATCCTGGCCACCGGACCGAAGCCCGGCGCTTACTACAATTATTCCGAGGCGCCGCAGGATGTGCTCGATCGTGTGGCGCGCATCGAGGCCGTCTGCAAGCGCCATGGGGTCAGGTTGATCGAAGCCGCCCTGCAGTTCCCGCTGTTGCACCCGTCGGTGGTTTCGGTCATCCCCGGCGGTCAGCGGCCTGAAGAGGTCGAGAGCAACCGCTCGCTCCTGGACGCGAAACTCCCTGCAGCGCTCTGGGCTGACCTCAAGAACGAAGGCCTCATGCGCGCCGACGCCCCGACAGCTTGAGGAGCTACCGTCCGGCCCAATACGCCGAAAAAGAAAAGCCGGGCAAGCCCGGCTTTTCTGGTTTTTTTCAAAAATAAAAACGCGCTTAGTTGACGGCGTCCTTGAGACCTTTGCCGGCCGAGAACTTCGGCACGGTGCGCGCCGGGATCTTCACTTCGGCGCCGGTCTGCGGGTTGCGGCCGGTGGATGCGGCGCGCTTTGACACGGTGAAATTGCCAAAGCCGACAAGCCGGACATCGCCGCCCTTCTTCAGTTCGCCGGAGATGACAGAAAACACTGCATCGACCGCAGACTGCGCGTCACCCTTCGAAATGCTCGCGGCGTCGGCGACAGCGGACACCAGTTCGTTCTTGTTCATAAAAATTCCCTTCCATGAGAACACCGGAACTCACGACTCATCCGGCAGGAAACGGACTTTAGAAAGAAGCGTTCCCGCAACCAAGTCGAAAAGGCAGGAAAAAAGCGGAAAAAGCCCGGAATTCCGGGGTTTTTCACATGAAAAAGCCGGGCGCGAGGCCCGGCTTTCTGTTTGTGCGCTGCAACCTTAGAAAAAACTAATGCGCAAGCGACTTTCCAGCGTCATCGCTGGTGTCCGTGGAAGCCGGCGGATTGACCGGTTCGACCCATTCGATCGGCTCCGGCATCCGCACCAGCGCGTGGCGCAACACCTCACCGACGCGTGAGACCGGAATGATTTCCATGCCGTTCTTCACGTTGTCCGGGATCTCCGCCAGATCCTTGGCGTTGTCTTCCGGGATCAGCACCTTCTTGATGCCGCCGCGCAGTGCGGCGAGCAGCTTCTCCTTGAGGCCGCCGATCGGCAAGATGCGGCCGCGAAGCGTTATCTCGCCAGTCATCGCCACATCCGCCCGCACCGGAATACCCGTCAGCACCGACACGATGGCCGTGGCCATGGCGGCACCCGCGGACGGACCGTCCTTCGGCGTGGCGCCTTCCGGCAAGTGCACGTGGATGTCGCGCTTGTCGAACAGCGGCGGCTCGATGCCGAAATCGATGGCGCGCGAGCGGACATAGGAGGCCGCCGCCGAGATCGATTCCTTCATGACGTCGCGCAGATTGCCGGTCACCGTCATACGGCCCTTGCCGGGCATCATGACGCCTTCGACCGTCAGCAGCTCGCCGCCGACTTCCGTCCAGGCAAGACCGGTGACGACACCGACCTGATCGTCAGCCTCGACCTGGCCGAAGCGGTAGCGCTGAACACCGAGATAGTCGGCGAGGTTCGCCGCTGTGATGCTCACCGTCTTCTTCTTCGTCTTCAGGATCTCGGTCACCGCCTTGCGCCCGAGCTTCATCAGCTCGCGCTCCAGGCTTCTGACGCCCGCTTCACGGGTGTAGGTCTGGATGATGGCGCGGATCGCGTCCTCACCGACGGAGAACTCCTTGGGCTGCAGCGCGTGATCGCGGATCACCTTCGGCATCAGGTGCCGCTTGGCGATTTCGATCTTCTCATCCTCGGTGTAGCCGGCGATACGGATGATCTCCATGCGGTCCATCAGGGGCGCAGGGATGTTCAGCGTGTTCGCCGTCGTCACGAACATCACGCTCGACAGGTCGTATTCGACCTCGAGGTAATGGTCCATGAACGTCGAGTTCTGTTCGGGGTCGAGCACCTCGAGCAGCGCGGACGACGGATCGCCACGGAAGTCCTGGCCCATCTTGTCGATCTCGTCGAGCAGGAAAAGCGGGTTGGACTTCTTGGCCTTCTTCATCGACTGGATGACCTTGCCGGGCATCGAGCCGATATAGGTGCGCCGGTGGCCACGGATCTCGGCCTCGTCACGCACGCCGCCAAGCGCCATGCGGATGAATTCGCGACCGGTCGCCTTGGCGATCGACTTGCCGAGCGAGGTCTTGCCGACGCCGGGAGGGCCGACGAGGCACAGGATCGGCCCCTTCAGCTTCTTCTGGCGGCTCTGCACGGCAAGATACTCGACGATGCGGTCCTTGACCTTGTCGAGGCCGAAATGATCGGTGTCGAGCACGTTCTGCGCGTAGGCCAGGTCCTGCTTGACCTTGGAGTTCTTGCCCCACGGGATCGACAGCAGCCAATCGAGATAGTTGCGCACGACAGTCGATTCGGCCGACATCGGCGACATCGTCCTGAGCTTCTTCAATTCGGCATCCGCCTTTTCGCGGGCCTCCTTGGAGAGCTTGGTCTTCTTGATGCGAGCCTCGATCTCGGCGGCCTCGTCGCGGCCGTCCTCGCCCTCGCCGAGCTCCTTCTGGATCGCCTTCATCTGCTCGTTGAGGTAGTATTCGCGCTGCGTCTTCTCCATCTGGCGCTTGACGCGCGAGCGGATGCGCTTCTCCACCTGCAGGACGGAGATTTCGGCTTCCATGAAGCCCATCGCCTTTTCCAGCCGCTCCTTGACGGAAAGCGTGGCCAGCATTTCCTGCTTTTCAGGGATCTTGATGGCAAGATGCGAGGCAACCGTGTCGGCGAGCTTGGAATAGTCGTCGATCTGGCTGGCGGCACCCACCACTTCGGGCGAGATCTTCTTGTTCAGCTTGACGTAGTTCTCGAAGTCGGTGACGACCGAGCGGGCCAGGGCCTCGACCTCCACCTCCTCCTCTTCCGGCTCGACCAGAGCCGTGGCCTTGGCCTCGTGGAAGTCGGGACGGTCGGTGAAGGAGACGATTTTCGCGCGCGAGGCGCCCTCGACCAGGACCTTGACGGTGCCGTCGGGCAGCTTCAGCAATTGCAGCACATTGGCGAGCGTGCCGATGTCGAAGATCGCATCGGGCTCGGGATCGTCATCGGCGGCATTCATCTGGGTGGCAAGCAGGATCTGCTTTTCCTGACCCATCACCTCTTCCAGCGCCTTGATCGACTTTTCGCGCCCAACGAAGAGCGGAACGATCATATGCGGGAACACCACGATGTCGCGCAGTGGGAGGACCGCGAAGACGCCGTCGCTGGGAGCCTTGGATATTTTGGCCATTGTCCAACCTTTCATGTCGCGGCCACCATCAGGCCAACCGCGAATCTCATATTAACGACCGGGGATCGTTCCGCCTACCACCGTTTATGACGGGAGTTTTACAGCACAGAAATCGGGCACCTCGGCCTTCTCGTGTTAGGTGGAGGCAGGCAGGGCAAAGATCAAGAGTTAACATCGTCCCCAATCCACTCCATCGCGACGCTGTGCGGGTTCCTCACAGCAAAACGGCGCCGCAGGGGCGCCGTTCCATAAAAATATAGGGCCAAGTGCCATATCAGGCGCTGACATTGCCCTTCTTTTCCTTCTGTTCGGAATAGATGTAGAGCGGCCGGGCGCTGCCGGTCACCACCTCTTCCGAAATCACAACCTCGCGCACGCCTTCGAGCGCCGGCAGTTCGAACATCGTGTCGAGCAGGATCGCTTCCATGATCGAACGCAGGCCGCGCGCACCGGTCTTGCGCTCGATGGCGCGCTTGGCGATCGCCGAAAGCGCGTTCTCGTGGAAGGTCAGATCGACATTTTCCATCTCGAACAGGCGCTGGTACTGCTTGACCAGCGCATTCTTCGGCTCGGTCAGGATCTGGATCAGTGCCGGCTCGTCGAGATCCTCCAGCGTCGCCAGGACCGGCAGACGGCCGACGAACTCCGGAATGAGGCCGAACTTCAACAGATCCTCGGGCTCGACCAGGCGGAAAACATCACCCGTGCGGCGATCCTCCGGCGAGGCGACGACAGCTCCGAAGCCGATCGAGGTTTTCCTGCCGCGATCCGAAATAATCTTGTCCAGCCCGGCGAAGGCGCCGCCGCAGATGAACAGGATGTTGGCGGTGTCGACCTGCAGGAACTCCTGCTGCGGGTGCTTGCGGCCGCCCTGCGGCGGCACGGAGGCGACCGTGCCTTCCATGATCTTGAGCAGCGCCTGCTGAACGCCCTCGCCCGACACGTCGCGGGTGATCGAGGGATTGTCGGACTTGCGTGAAATCTTGTCGATCTCGTCGATGTAGACGATGCCGCGCTGGGCGCGCTCGACATTGTAGTCGGCCGACTGCAACAGCTTCAGGATGATGTTCTCGACGTCCTCGCCGACGTAACCGGCCTCGGTCAGCGTCGTGGCGTCGGCCATGGTGAAGGGTACGTCGATGATGCGGGCCAGCGTCTGTGCCAGCAGCGTCTTGCCGCAGCCGGTCGGGCCGATCAGCAGGATGTTGGACTTGGCCAGCTCGACATCGTTGTTCTTGCCGGCGTGCGCGAGGCGCTTGTAGTGGTTGTGGACGGCCACCGACAGCACGCGCTTGGCGTAGGGCTGGCCGATGACATAGTCGTCGAGAACCTTGAGGATCTCCTGCGGGGTTGGCACGCCCTCGCGCGACTTCACCATCGAGGTCTTGTTCTCCTCGCGGATGATATCCATGCACAGCTCGACGCACTCGTCGCAGATGAACACCGTCGGACCGGCGATCAGCTTGCGCACCTCGTGCTGGCTCTTGCCGCAAAACGAGCAATAAAGCGTGTTCTTGGAATCACCGCTGTTGTTGCCGACCTTGCTCATTTTCATGTCCTTTCATGGCCGCCCGCCGATGGTCTGGCTGAAAGGGCGCATACTCTATTTATCGCGGGAATCCGCCGCCGCCAGTCTTCCGGCTCCCGCAACGTATTCCGTACGAAACACAAATCAGAAAACGTGGCAATGATTCGCAGCTTCCCCACGCAAAGCTAAGCCGTCGAAAATCAACATAGCCTTAACGTAGGCAATCCCGACCTCCGAGGGAACAGCCAATTGTGGCCGAAATGACGCAAGACACGCCAAAAGCGCGTGATGGTGCCATCCAACTGCCAACTAGCCTTTATGCCAACGCTCCCTCGGCCGCCTCGCGCGACGAAATGACCTTGTCGATCAGGCCAAAATCCTTGGCCTCGTCGGCGGTCATGAAATGGTCGCGGTCGAGCGTCTTCTCGATGTCCTCATAGCTCTTGCCGGTGTGCTTGACATAGACCTCGTTGAGGCGACGCTTCAGCTTGATGATGTCCTGGGCGTGACGCTCGATATCGGACGCCTGCCCCTGGAAGCCGCCGGACGGCTGGTGAACCATGATACGGGCGTTGGGCGTGGCGAAACGCATGTCCTTGTGGCCGGCGGTCAGCAGCAGCGAGCCCATCGAGGCCGCCTGGCCGATGCACAGCGTCGACACGGCCGGTTTGATGAACTGCATGGTGTCGTAGATCGCCATGCCCGAGGTGACGACGCCGCCCGGCGAATTGATGTAGAGGTTGATTTCCTTCTTCGGGTTCTCCGCTTCGAGGAACAGGAGCTGCGCGCAGACCAGCGTCGCCATGCCGTCCTCGACCGGACCGGTGATGAAAATGATGCGCTCCTTGAGGAGGCGCGAGAAAATGTCGTAGGCCCGCTCGCCGCGATTGGTCTGTTCGACCACCATCGGAACGAGGTTCATGTAGGTTTCGACGGGATTCTTCATCAGTTATCTCTTGTCTCGCGGTGGGATTCCGGCGCCGGACAGGCTGGCAGCTCGGGCAGAATCGGTTCTGGATCGTTAAGATGTAAATAGGATGCCGGCTCATCCTTGTGCAAGGCCGACCCGTCCTAGCCATCTGGGTAAGTCGAATCAAGCTTCCGGGCAAGAATTAGCAGCAGCTGATGCCACGCCGACCTCAAATACCGACCGGCCCCGCCAGGGTAGCAGTTTCTTAACCTCGTCACTTAACGAAATGCGCCAAAACCGCTTTTCTCCGCAACGGCTTCCCCTACAATTCAACGTTGAACT
This sequence comes from Mesorhizobium australicum WSM2073, assembly GCF_000230995.2. Classification (NCBI taxonomy): domain Bacteria; kingdom Pseudomonadati; phylum Pseudomonadota; class Alphaproteobacteria; order Hyphomicrobiales; family Phyllobacteriaceae; genus Mesorhizobium; species Mesorhizobium australicum. The sequence continues at coordinate 4,527,375 of NC_019973.1, forward strand.
TGTGCCTACAGTTCAGACGGGGAGTGCCATGTCCGGGAAAACCGCATGCTTCACCATTGCAGGGATGACCATGCTCGGCTCGATTTCGCAAACGGCGGCCGGTGGTCGCGCCGTCGAATGCTACGAGCCCGTCCACACACCGGCCGTTTACGACACGGTCTACGAAGACGTCATGGTCAGCCCTCCCGGCCAGCAGATCGTCGACTATGATCCGCCGATCTATGGCACGCGCGAGCGAGTGGTGGTGACTGTGCCGGCCCAGGTTCGGTATGAGGTGGTGCCTGCGGCCACCAGGACCGTCTACCACACCGTCAGGGTCGATGGCGGCGGCTATTCCTGGGAATGGCGCGTCATCCACGGCCGCCGCGTGCTGTGCAAGGTTTGGCGCAGGGCACGCTTTGAACGCGTCGCCGAGACGGTGGTGATCCAGCCCGAGCGCACGCGGCGCGTCGTCATTCCGGCGCAATATGACAGTATCGCCGAGGAGGTGCTGGTGCGGCCCGAGCAAAGGCGCGTCATCGATATTCCCGCCGCGTACCAGACCGTCCCGCGCCGCGTGCTGGTGCGCGAAGGCTCATCCGGCTGGCGGCGGGTGCATATTCCAAGGCACTGCCAGGACTAGGCTTAGGCCACCTCGGCCCGCAGCCAGGCCCTAAGACCGACGACATCGCCATCGCCAATGGCTTTGGCCACACGACGCCCGACCGCCGCGCCGAACTTGTAGCCGTGACCCGAGCACGCCGAGACGACCAGGCACTTGCCGGTCTCATGCGCCAGGAATTTCTCGTCATCGGTGAACGTGTAGGCGCAGGTGACCACTTCGGTCACCTTGTACTCCTCGATGCGGGCGATCGGCGGCGAAAACAGGTTGCGGATCGCCTCGCCCTCGCCGGGCACCGGCTCGCGGTTCCAGTCGGCGTCGCTGGTCGGCACCTTGTGCAGGCCCGAGCCGAATTTCATGCCGGCGCCCCGCGTAAGCGGGATCATATAGCCGTCGGTCGTGCCGCCGACATCGAGAATGACGGGCGCCGCCTCCCAAGCGGCCTTGAGATCGGCCGGCGGCTCGACATAGGCGAGCGCGGTGCGAAAGGTCTTCAATTCGCCGCCGAGTTCGGGGAATAGTTTCAGCACCCAGGCGCCAGCGGCACCGACGATGCGGTCGGCCTGCATCGTCTCGCCGGATTCGAGCACGATATGGCCGGCCTCGGCATCGATCTCCGTCACCTTGCTGTGCTCGTAGACGTTGGCTCCATTGGCACGCAGCCATTTGGCCAGCCCGGCCGCTATTTTGCGGCAATGCAGCGCGCCGCCCTCGGGCGAAAAATAGGCGTAGCGGAACGAGCCGGCCTCAAGGAACGGCCAGCGCTCGACGGCTGCCTCCGGTCCCAGCAATTCGAAAGGGAATTTTCCCTCTTCCAGGCCCTCGCGGTATTCCTCGGCCTCGTCGCCGGGCTCGCGCGAAACGCAGACGAAGCCCCGCGCGTCGAGGTGGTTCTCGCCGAGATCGGCCCACATCTCGTCCCAGGCCTCGTAGGCTTCGGTGATCAGCAGCCCATAGCCGGTTCCAGCGCGGTAGGCGCGGCGGATGATGCGGTGATGGTCGCCCGATGCCGCCAGCGGATTGGGGATCGGCCCCTGCTCGACAATCGACACGGCGTGGCCCGCCTTGACCAGCGACCACGCCGTGGACAGACCGGCGATACCCGCGCCGACAACGATCACATTCATCCGTTCAGACTTTCCGCAACCCTACTGCCTGGCTCAATGCATCGGGCTGTCGGACGCAACATACGGTCTGGAACCGGGCTGGCAAGCCGCGCTATGGGTCTGGCATGACCAAATCGACGCTCTCCTATCTGGCCTTTGATCCAGCCACTCGCCAGCTCAGACTCGACCCGCGCGAACCGGCTTTCTTCCTGAACCCTTACGAGGCCTACGGCTTCCTGCACGAAGCCTCGAATGCGTTTTTCTGGGAAGAGTTCGGCTTCTGGTGCTTTGGCGGCTTCGGCGACGTCAACCGGCTGTTGCGCGACCGCCGTTTCGGCCGCCAGAACCCGGCCGGCATCCCCGACAGCCGCGGTGTCGGACAAGACAGGACCCATCTCAAGGCATTCGACGGCATCGAAGCCAATTCGATGCTCGAGCTGGAGCCACCGGTCCATACGCGGCTGAGAACACTGGTCAACCGGGCTTTCGTCTCCCGTCAGGTCGAACGGTTACGGCCGCGCGTCGAGGCGCTCGCCAACGAATTGATCGATCGTTTCGAACCTGGCAAGGCCGTCGACCTCCTGCCGGCCTTCGCCTCCCCGCTGCCAATCACCATCATCGCCGAAATGCTTGGCGTGCCGGTGGAGATGGGGCCGCGACTGCTCGACTGGTCGCATCAAATGGTCGCCATGTATATCCACGGCCGCACCCGTGAGACCGAGGAGACGGCCAACCGTGCCGCGGGCGAATTTTCCGATTTCCTGCGCGGCTACGTGACCGAACGGCGCAAGAAGCCGGGCGATGACCTGCTGTCGCTGCTGATCTCGGCCCAGGAGGACGGCCAGAAACTGTCAGAGGACGAGCTGGTCTCCTCGGCCATCCTGCTGCTCAACGCCGGCCACGAAGCAACCGTGCACCAGACCGGCAATGCCGTCCATTCCATCCTGGCACAAGGCGGCGACCCGCGCCGCTTCTTTACCTCGCCAGAGGCGACGGCGGCGACGGTCGAGGAATGCCTGCGTTTCGATGCGCCGCTGCACATGTTCATGCGCTATGCCTATGAGAAAATCCAAATCGCGCCCGGCATCGTCGTGCGGCCGGGCCAGACGATCGGACTTCTGCTTGGCATGGCCAATCATGATCCGCATGCCTTCGCCGAACCGCAGACCTTCCGGCCGGAGCGCACCGACCAGAAGAATGTATCATTCGGCGCCGGCATCCATTTCTGCATCGGTGCGCCGCTGGCCCGCCTCGAACTGCAGGTTTCGCTGAGGACCTTGTTCGAGCGGCACCCGCAACTGCATCTCGCCGAACAGCCGCGCTTCCGCGACACATACCACTTCCATGGACTGGAGCGACTTGCCGTCGTTTTTAGCTAGCGAGTTGCCCGGAAATCCGATCGGATTCTCGATATGTGATCAAGCTTCAAAGCTTGATCACATACTCCTTGCGAGTCGTTTCAAGCACTTCCCAGCTTCCCTTGAAGCCCGGCCGCAGCACGAAGCTGTCACCGGCTTTGACGGTGCGCGCTTGGCCGCCCTCTTCGGCGATTACCGAAACACCTGAGAGAATGTGGCAGAACTCCCATTCTTCATAGACGATGCGCCACTTGCCCGGGGTCGATTCCCAGATGCCGGCATAGAGGCCGCCGTCGCGCTCCTCGACATTCCAGGTGCGGAATTTCGGATCGCCCGAGATCAGGCGATCCGGCGCCGGCGCGCCGGATTGGGGTTCGACGCCTTTGGTGTCGACGGAAAGAAACGCGGTCATATCAGGTCAGACCTTGGCGAGCGCCTGTTCGAGGTCGGCGACGATGTCGGTGACATCCTCGATGCCGATGGACAGCCGCACCGTGTCCGGCCCGGCACCAGCCTTGACCTTCTGTTCGTCGGAAAGCTGGCGGTGCGTGGTCGATGCCGGATGGATGACCAGCGACTTGGTGTCGCCGACATTGGCCAGGTGCGAGAACAGTTCGAGTGCCTCGACGAATTTGATGCCCGCCTCGTAGCCGCCCTTGAGGCCGAAGGTGAACACGGCGCCGGACCCCAGCGGCGAATATTTCTTCTGCAGCGCGTTGTTCTTGTCGCTGGGCAGGCCGGGATAATTCACCCAGGCGACCTTGGGGTGGTTGGACAGCCAGCCGGCGACCGTGATCGCATTGTCGCAATGACGCTGCATGCGCAGCGGCAAGGTTTCGAGGCCGGTCAGGATAAGGAAGGCATTGAACGGCGAGATCGCCGGGCCGAGATCGCGCAGACCGAGCACGCGCGCGGCGATGGCAAAAGCGAAATTGCCGAAGGTCTCGTGCAGCACGAGGCCGCCATATTCGGGGCGCGGTTCCGACAGCATCGGGTATTTGCCCGACTTCGACCAGTCGAAGGTGCCGCCATCGACAATGACGCCGCCAATCGAATTGCCATGGCCGCCCATGAACTTGGTCAGCGAGTGGACGACGATGTCGGCGCCATGCTCGATCGGCCGGATCAGATAGGGCGAGGCCAGCGTGTTGTCGACGATCAGCGGCAGGCCGTGCTTGCGGGCGATGTCGCCGATCTTCTCGATATCGACGAAGGTGCCGCCCGGATTGGCCAGGCTCTCGATGAAGATCGCCTTCGTCCTGTCGTCGATCTGGCTCTCGAAGGTCGAGATGTCGTTGGTTTCGGCCCAGCGCACCTCCCAGCCATAATTCTTGAAGGCATGGCCGAACTGGTTGATCGAACCACCGTAAAGTTTGTTGGCGGCGACGAAATTGTCACCGGGCTGCATCAGATTGTGGAACACGATGACCTGCGCGGCATGGCCGGAAGCGACCGCAAGGGCGGCCGTGCCGCCCTCGAGGGCCGCGACGCGCTCTTCGAGCACTGCCTGGGTCGGGTTCATGATGCGGGTGTAGATGTTGCCGAAAGCTTTTAGCCCGAACAGCGAAGCGGCGTGGTCGGTGTCATCGAAAACAAAGGAGGTCGTCTGGTAGATCGGCGTGGCGCGCGCGCCGGTGGCCGGATCGGGCTTGGCGCCGGCATGGACGGCGAGCGTGTTGAAACCTGGCGAACGGGTCACTGAAACCTCCCTTTGAACTTCCTAAATTGGCCGCGCATTCTTGGCGAAGGCGACGTGCGAATGCAAAGAAGAAAATACCTTTCGGCGCCGATCCTTCGATCACACCGCAGGATAATGCGGCGTTCCGCGGAATAATTTTGCGCCTCTGCGCCGCGCCTATTTCTGGCGCACGCCGAAACTCTGAAAACCCTGGCGCATCAGCGGCTTCTTGGACGACAGCACGCCGGAATTGACGCCGGTCCAGCCGATCTCGCCGGAGAGCTTGCCATACTCGATCTTGGGGCAGCGGTTCATCACCACCTTGATGCCGGCCGCTTCGGCACGGGCGGCTGCCTCGTCATGGCGCACGGCAAGCTGCATCCAGATGACTTTCGGCAAGGGATCGAGTTGCAACACCTCGTCGACGATGCCGGGGACCGCCGCGGCATTGCGGAAAATATCGACCATGTCGATCGGCTCCGGTATGTCGGCCAGCCTGGCATAGGTCATTCGGCCGAGGATTTCCTTGCCGGCCTGGCCAGGATTGATCGGGAACACCGAAAACCCCTTGGCCAGCAGGTATTTCAGGACGAAATAGCTCGGCCTGACATCATTGGCCGACGCCCCGACCATGGCGATCGACTTCACCGAATTGAGGATGCCGCCGATATAGGCGTTGTCGTAGCTATCGTGATTCATGCCTCGTCCTCATACAACGCCTCGGCGAGAAAACCATCCGGGTCATTGCTGAAATCGCGCAGCATCCGGAAGTGGTCCGTATCGCGAAAGTCGGCAAGCTCGAGCCCAAAGCGGCTGATGCGGAACAGCTGCGCGCCGGGACAGGCCATCAACAGCGGCGAATGGGTCGCCATGATCACCTGCGCGGTGCCCGATTGGTCCATGCGCCGCAGCATCTTCAGCAATTCGATCTGGCGCGTCGGCGAAAGCGCGCTCTCGGGCTCGTCGAGGATATAGATGCCTTGCCTGCGGCAGCGCTCCTCGAAGAAGCGGATGAAGCCTTCGCCATGCGACCAGGACAGGAAATCCGGCGGCGGTGGCTTGAACGGATCTTCCAGCGCTGCCTGGTCGAGGTAGCGGGCCACCGAGTAGAAGGATTCGGCGCGAAAGAACCAGCCGGCGGTGACTTTTGGCAACCAGTGGCCACGGAATGTGTTGGCCAGTGCGGCGCCACTCTCGTCGATGGCGCCGGAATGGTCGACCGGCCGGTAGCCCTTGCCGCCGCCCGCTTCGTCATAGCCGGCCAGCGCGCCGATCGCCTCGAGCAGCGTGGATTTACCGATGCCGTTCTCGCCGACGATGATGGTGATGGGCGTGGTGAATTCGAGCTCGAACGCGTGGCCGCGAAACAGCGGCAGGTTCCACGGATACTTCTCCCAGTCCGTGACCCGCTCCCGGTCGAGCAAAATCCGTTTGAGGTACGGTGCCTTGAGCCGTGTCAGTTGCTTGCGGTAGGCCATCAATCAGGCAGCGAAATCGTGCCGTCATCCGCGATCGGAAAGGCCGGGTTATGAGCCACCTCCCAAACATGCCCGTCGGCATCGGCGAAGTACCCATACCAGCCGCCCCAGAAGGCGCGGCCGGCCGGCTTGATGATGCGCCCGCCGGCCTTTTCCGCCTGCGCCAGCACTTCGTCGACCTCGGCGTCGGAGCGGGTGTTGTAGGCGAGATAGACGGCCGAGGGCGCCTGGGCGAAGGTGATACCGGAGTCCTCCTCGGCGCTGGGGCGCGGGAACAGGCCGAGGATGGCGCCGCCCATCTGGAAGAAGGCGACACCGTCGGTGATCCCCGCGTGGCGCTTCAGACCCATCGCCTCGTAGAAGCGCACGGCGCGCTCCAGATCGTCGGTGGCGATGGTGATGATGGAGACGCGCGGTTCCATGATCCCTATTCGTCCGTCCATTCCGGCTTGCGCTTGCCGATGAAGGCGCCGATGCCCTCTTCCGCGTCCCGCGCCAGCATGTTCTCGACCATGACTCGGCCGGTATAGGCATAGGCATCGGCCAAGCCCATCTCGGCCTGCGCGTAAAAAGCTTCCTTGCCGGTCTTGATCACCAAAGAGGATTTGCAAGCAATGGTTTGCGCGTATTTGGTGACAATCTGATTCAGGTACTCGCGCGGCACGACCCGGTTCACGAGGCCAAACTCCTTGGCGGTCGCGGCGTCGATCGTCTCGCCGGTCAAGAGCATCTCCATCGCCTGCTTGCGCGAGACGTTGCGCGACAGCGCAACCATCGGCGTCGAGCAGAACAGGCCGATGTTGACGCCCGGCGTGCAGAAGGTCGCCTCGTGCGAGGCGATCGCCAGGTCGCAGCTGGCGACCAATTGCAGGCCGGCGGCTGTCGCCAGGCCGTCCACCTCGGCGATGACAGGCAAGGGATGGCGCACGATCGTCTGCATCAGCATGGCGCAAGCGGCAAAGGTCTCTTCGAAGAAGGCCTTGCCGCGATCGGCATCGGCACGCCGCGAGGTCATTTCCTTGAGGTCGTGGCCGGCGCAGAACACCTTGCCGGCCGCCGACAGCACAATAACGCGAACGGCCTTGTCCGCCTTGGCGTGTTCCAACTCCGCCACGAGCGCCGCCATCACCGAAAGCGACAGGGCATTGGCGGGCGGATTGGCGAGCGTCAGGCGCAGCACGCCCTTCTCCCGTCTTGTCGTGACCGGGCCCTCGTCGGCGGCAGCAGGCTTGATGGCAAGGATTTCGGCCATGGCTAAGATCTCCGCGATTCCGGTCGTGCAGGCAGAGTATCTAATATCGGATCGGGTTTCGTCCAACACCCATCGCTTGCGCCAGCATGATGTATATGTTGCCAGAAACACCCGGCTGCGCCCATACAGGCTTGGCGCAGAACGAGAGACCGAGATGCCCGCCCAGACCAACCTCAAGCCGGTGCTGACCGCAGCGCAGATCAATTTGTTGATGGAAACCGTCTTTCCCCAACTCAACGAGAGTGCCGCCGCCTACGAGGCGATCGACGTGTTTCCAGGCGGCTGCATCGTACGGCTCAATGCCGGTGAACGGCATTTGCGTCCCGGCGGCACGGTGTCCGGCCCTGCCCTGTTCACGCTGGCCGACATTGGCGGCTATGTCTGCGTGCTCAGCCATGCCGGGCCGGATGCGCTCTCGGTCACCACCAACCTCAACATCAACTTCGTGCGCAAGGCCGAAGCCGGGCCGATCGATGGCCATTGCCGTATCCTGAAGCTCGGCAAGAGCCTGATGGTGTTCGATATTGACATCGTTGCCGGCCCGGAAGGACACACGATCGCGCATGCCACGGGCACCTACTCGATCCCGCCGCAGAGCGCCGCCAATGTGGTAAAATAATACCTTTAATCCAACATGCTGTTTCTACAGCCTTTTCTGCGCTACAGGACTTTTCCGCTACCTTGACGCTGTTACTCCGCTCGCCTATAAGCCTTCACGAAGCAGCGGCCCGCAAAGGCCGCCGTTTTGTTATTGGCTGATGACAAGCGTCTTTCGCCAATCCAAGCAACAAGAAACGCCTTCACTCCCGAAGGTCAGAACCGAGAGCAGAAAACATGACAACCTTTTCGCAGAAGCCTGCGGATGTGGTGAAGAAGTGGATCCTGATCGACGCCGAGGGTCTCGTCGTCGGCCGTCTCGCCACTGTCATCGCCAATCATCTTCGCGGCAAGCACAAGCCGACCTTCACCCCGCATGTCGACGACGGCGACAATGTCATCGTCATCAATGCCGACAAGGTGGTATTCACCGGCAAGAAGTTCACCGACAAGGTCTATTACTGGCACACCGGCCACCCCGGCGGCATCAAGGAGCGCACCGCGCGTCAGCTGCTCGAGGGCCGTTTCCCCGAGCGTGTCGTCGAGAAGGCCGTTGAGCGCATGGTTCCGCGTGGCCCGCTCGGCCGCCGCCAGATGAAGAACCTGCGCGTCTATGCAGGTGCCGAGCATCCGCATGTCGCCCAGCAGCCAGAAGTCCTCGACGTGGCCAAGCTGAATTCCAAGAACAAGAAGGTCGCATAAGATGGCTGAGCTTTCCTCGCTCGCAGAACTGGGCGCCGCCACCGGCAACACCAACACGCAGGCCGCCGCCCCCGTCCACGTCCAGAAGCTCGACAAGTCGGGCCGCGCCTACGCCACCGGCAAGCGCAAGAACGCCATCGCGCGCGTCTGGGTGAAGCCGGGTTCCGGCAAGATCGTTGTCAACGACAAGGAATTCGCGACCTATTTCGCGCGTCCGGTCCTGCAGATGATCCTCAACCAGCCGATCATCGCGTCCAACCGCTCGGGCCAATACGACATCATCGCCACCGTCGTCGGCGGCGGACTTTCCGGCCAGGCCGGCGCGGTGCGTCACGGCATCTCGAAGGCGCTGACCTATTACGAGCCGGCGCTGCGCGCCGTGCTCAAGAAGGGCGGCTTCCTGACCCGCGACAGCCGCGTCGTCGAGCGTAAGAAGTACGGCAAGGCGAAGGCCCGCCGTTCCTTCCAGTTCTCGAAGCGCTAACCGTTTCGAATTTTCGGACAATCGAAAAGGCCGCCTCCGTGCGGCCTTTTTGCTTGAACGCGGCGGATCAATTGATGCTGGCGGTCGCGGCTGGCTCGATGCGTTCGCCCGTGCCGGCATAGGGCACCCGATAACCATTCGCCGCCAGCCAGCCGATCGCCGCTTTCGGCTCGTCGGTCTGGATGATGGTGGCGCCACGATCGGCCCAGAAGCCCCAGGCTTCGCGCGGCAGGCTGGCCTGGACCGCCAGTTCGTCGCCACGGCCGCCGGCGAGGAAGCCGCCTGGTTTGTTGACGATGGCATAGGTGTCGGCCCAGATATGCCAGTCGCCCCTTACCGCCTCAGCGCGCATGCGCGTGCTGAACAGCGGCCCGCCGGTTTCGGTCAGCGTCTCGGCGCCCGCCCGCCAGTTGATCAGTTCGATCGCGCGCGGCGCGAAGACGTGGTCGACCGTCGAGGCGAAGCCCGCATCATGGACCGCGTCATCGGCGATGATCGGCATGAACTGGAAGCCCCCGCCTGCGGCAGTCATGGCGGCTTTCACGGTGCTGATCCTGTTCTGGTTCCAAAGGTTTTCCTTGACGATGACTTGCTCGGCCATGCCGAGGTCGCGCGCCACCGCGATCATGCCCGGGAGGTCGCCGACTTCGAGCTTGTTGTCGAGATTGATGAGGATTCTGTCCCGTGTCGCCATCAGCATCTCGCGCAACGTCGAGACGGTCTCGTTGGTGACGGCATGGGTGCCCTCGATCACCAGCCGGCATCTCTTCAGCTCGGCCAGCGTGTGGTGGATGACTTCGCCCTTGCAGGTGGTCGTGCGGTCGAGCCAGCTGTCATGCATGACGATGAACGCGCCGTCCTTCGAGCGCCGGATGTCGACCTCGACGATTTCAGCGCCGATCGCGATCGAGCCTTCCACGGCGGCAAGCGAATTCTCCGCATAGAGCGTCTTACCGGCCTGCATGCTGCCGGCGCGATGGGCGGCCACCATGACATGGTCGCGCCACTGGTTGGCATGTTCGAAGCGGTCGAGGATTTGCCTGGCGCGGGTTTCGCCGGCCATTGACTGGCTGGCGGAAGCCGTCAGCGTGACGGAAAGCAGAAGGCTCGGCCAGAAGGTCTGCATCGAGAATCGCTCCATTCCGGATCGAGCCGGGAATAGGCGATGCCCGTGACATCTGGGTGAACGAAGCCGGCTAGCGGTTGCCGCGATATCTCGCCTCAGATGCGTTTCGACAGCCGGCGGAACCAGGCCATCGCAGGCATCTCGACGAAACGCCAGGTGATCCAGGAGACACCTATGGTGGTAAGAAGCATGACGATGATCGCCACGGTCCCCGTCCAGCCGGCGCCAAAGCCGGTCGCGGGCTCGCCACGCAGTACGATGTCGCCAACCAGGCCGAGGCCGAGTTTGCGCTCGACCAGCCCGGCGACATTGATCAGGCGCGCCTGAACGAAGATGTGGACCATGTAGATCGAATAGGACAGCGCGCCGAGCGTCAGCATGAACGGCGTCCTCAGCAACGCGCTGATCCAGCCGCCTTCATGGGCGAAGAGAAACAGTGCCAAGGCGAACACCAGGGGCGCGGCAATGCCGGCGTTATTGTCGCCCGCCAGCGAGACAAAGAGAGCGATGACGGCCACCATGACGATTTCGGCAACAGTCCAGCTCATCCTCGGGCCGTTTGCGGCCAGAACCTGTCGCGCTCCTGCAATGGAATCATGCTGAAACCAGGCCAGCAGAGCACCCAGCGAGAAGCCGTAGAGGCAGCGGATGAAGCCGAAATCATAGGACACATCCATATGATGCGTGGAGAAGCCAAGCAGGAACAGCGGCGCGGTGACGGCGGCGGCGACCAACCATATCCAGGCGCGCGCGCCGGCGACGAAGACCGCCCCGGCAAACAGGAGATAGGCAAAGAACTCGGCCGAGATGCTCCAGCTCGGGGCGTTCCAGGTCAACCGATCCTCGAAGCCGACACCTTGCAGCAAAAGGAGATTGGCAGCCAAGCTCTTGAGGTCGAAGCCACCGGTGAAAGGAGCAGCACCCGTGCCATGCAGCTGCGGTAGCACGAGCCGCAGCAGCTCGAAGGCGGCAAAGGCGGCAATCATGACCAGATGCAGCGGATAGATGCGGCCGAAACGGACCAGCGCGAAGCGGCAGACCTCCTGAGTGCGGCCGAGCCGATCGGCATAGCTGGAGGCGATGACGAAGCCGGAAAGGACGAAGAAGAAGTCGACGAAGAGATAGGACGAACCGATAAAGCTGCTCTGCGAGATCGTCGAGGCGGTCGGGAAATGAAACAGCGCCACCAGCAGCGCGCAGATGCCGCGCCACGAATCGAGAACCCGGAACCGATCGCCGGCGATCGTACCGGTGTGGGTCGACACCACGGCATCCGACGGATTAAGAAACGCGGTCTGCGTCATGATGATACAAGTCCTGTCTTGCCGTGGCACCCGGGCGGCGCGCTTTCGTCTCCCCAAGCCGTGACTGGCATCTTCCATGCCGGTTCTGTAGTTGTTGCACCCCGATGAAAACGAGGACCCGTAATGGCGACCAACACCATCGACCATGCCTTCACCGCCCGCTCCAAAACGGGTGGCGCCCTCGAGCCGACCTACTCCGGCGCGCTGTCTTTCATGCGGCGCAAATACACCAAGGACGTGAAGGGCGCGGATGCGGTGGTGTGGGGCATTCCCTTCGACGCCGCCGTCACCAACCGACCGGGCGCCCGGTTTGGGCCGCAGGCGATCCGCCGCGCCTCCGCGATCCTCGACAACGACCCGCAATATCCGTTCTCGCGCGATCTGTTCGAACACCTTGCCGTGGTCGATTATGGCGATTGCCTGCTCGATTCGGGCAACCATCAGAAGACGCCCGGCACGATCGAGCGCGAGGCGGCCAAGATCCTGAAATCGGGCGCCTTCCTGCTGACGCTCGGCGGCGACCATTTCGTCACCTGGCCACTGCTCAAGGCGCACGCCGCCATCCACGGACCGCTGGCCTTGGTGCAGTTCGACGCCCATCAGGACACATGGCCCGATGACGGCAAGCGCATCGACCATGGTTCCTTCGTCGGCCGCGCGGTCAAGGAAGGCATCATCGATCCCGATCGCTCGATCCAGATCGGCATTCGCACCCATGCGCCCGACACATTCGGCATCAAGATTCTCCATGGCCATGAAATCGAGGAAATGCGCGCCTCCGACATCGCCTACGCGATCGTCGATCGCACCGGTGGCAAGAAGACCTATCTGACCTTCGACATCGACTGCCTGGATCCGGCCTATGCGCCGGGAACCGGCACGCCGGTTTCGGGTGGCCCGTCGTCGGCGAAGATCCTGTCGACGCTGCGCCAGCTGAACCAGGTCGATATTGTCGGGGCCGATGTCGTGGAGGTTGCGCCGGCCTACGATCACGCCGATATAACGGCGATCGCCGGTTCGATGGTGGCCATGCAATATCTCGGTCTGCTGGCCGAGCGAAAGGCCCGGCTCGAGGAGCTGAACAACGGCAACCACAATGGCGCCACGGTCAATCATGGCAACGGCATATAGTTTCGAGATATCAGGGAATTTGATCAGGCAATGAAACCGAAAATCTTCATCGATGGCGAGCACGGCACCACCGGCCTCCAGATCCGGGCGCTGCTTGCCGAGCGCGGCGATCTGGAGATCATTTCCATCCCGGTCGAGCGCCGCAAGGAAACGGCCGCCCGCGCCGAATTCCTCAACGCCGCCGATATCGCGATCCTATGCCTGCCCGACGATGCGGCCAAGGAAAGCGTCTCGCTGATCGCCAACGAAACCACCAAGGTCATCGATGCGTCGACCGCGCATCGCGTGGCCGAAGGCTGGGAATATGGCTTCGCCGAACTGGACAAGGAGCAGGCGAAAAAGATCGCCACGGCCAAGCGCGTCGCCAATCCCGGCTGCTGGCCGCAGGGGCCGATCGCAACGCTCAGGCCACTGGTCACCGCAGGCCTGCTGCCGGCCAGTTTCCCGATCGCGGTCAACGGCATTACGGGCTATTCGGGCGGTGGGCGCCCGATGATCGAGGATTATGTCGCCAAGGGCGAGGACGCTTCGGAATTCCTGCCCTATGGCCTGACCCTGCAGCACAAGCACGTGCCGGAATTGAAGGCCTATGCGAAGCTGTCGCATGATCCGATCATGCAGCCGGCGGTGGGCAATTTCGCGCAAGGCATGATTACGGTGGTGCCGTTGCAGCTCGGTGGCCTCGACCGCGTGCCGACGGGTGCCGAACTTCACGCCGCCATTGCGGACCATTTCGCCGCGATCCAGGGCGGCGTGGTCGAGGTGGCGTCCTATGCACATCTGGAACGCGTGCCTGACATCGATCCGGAGATCTACAACGGCACCAACCGCATGAAGGTCTATGTCTTTGCCAACGACAGCAGAGCCCAGGCGCTGCTGCTGGCGGTCTACGACAATCTCGGCAAGGGCGCTTCGGGTGCGGCCGTCCAGAACATGGACCTGATGCTCGGTCTCTGATGGATGCACCAGCCTTTCCAGCGCGCTGGAAGGTCAGCGAACCGGAACTCATGGCCGAGACCTTTTCGAGCGGCATCTGGAAGGTGCGGCTCGAGGACGGCTCCCCAGACCGCCAGGTGCATATCGCCGTCGCCCAGGCCAGGCTCGATGCGCTCAAGGCCGCTGACAGGGTTGCCAAGGCAAATCAGGACCAGGCGGCCAGGCCGACCAGGACAAATCGGCACCATCCGCCGCCGCACTGCGTCAGGCTGAATTCGACGGCGAGAAGACGACCCAGTCGAACGAATTCTGGATGTGATCGGCTGCACTCAACGTCCGACGGCAATCTCGTTGGGTAAGGGATAGGCGCCCTTGGTGCCGCGCCAATGCGCGGCGGCAAAGCCCAGCACGACGAGCGCGAAAGCCTGATGGGTCAGCGCCATGTGCAGTGGCACCTGCATCAGCAGCGTACCAATACCGATCGAAGCCTGCACCAGCACCAGCACGAACAACAGTGTCGCGCGTCGCGCATGCGTTGAGCCGGGCAGACGCAGACGCGTGGCGATCATGTGCCAGAGCGCGACGGCGAAGACCGTATAGGCGCCAAGCCGATGGATGAACTGCACCGTTTTCGGACTTTCGAAGAAATTGCGCCACGCCGGCTCGAGGACGAGCAGATCGCCGGGGATGATCCGGCCGTCCATCAGCGGCCAGGTGTTGTAGCTCATGCCGGCGTCGAGACCGGCAACCAGGCCGCCGAGATAGATCTGGACCAGCGCCAGAAGCACAACGAAACCAGCCAGACGCTGCGTCGAGCGATCGGCAGCGGGTTCGGAATGCGGCGCCAGGCCACGCGCGACGACCATGGTCGCGGTAAAGATAAGTGCCGCCAGCGTGAGATGCGTCGCCAGCCTGTACTGGCTCACCGACACGCGGTCGACCAGGCCGGACGCCACCATCCACCAGCCGATGGCCCCCTGCAGGCCGCCGAGAAGCAGGATGCCGACCAGTTTCGGCCCGAGGCCGCGCTCGATGCGACGCGTCGCCCAGAAGACCAGCAGCGGCAAGGCAAAGACCAGGCCGACGCTGCGCGCCAGCAGGCGATGCGCCCATTCGCACCAGAAGATCGACTTGAACGCCTCGACGCTCATGCCCTTGTTGAGTTCGGCGTATTGCGGGATCTGTTGATAGCGCTTGAATTCCTCCTGCCACTCGGCGTCGTTGAGCGGCGGGACGACGCCATGGATCGGCTGCCATTCGGTGATCGAAAGGCCGGATTCGGTCAACCGCGTGGCGCCGCCAACCAGCACCAGCGCGAACAGCACCAGGAGCACGACGTAGAGCCAGCCGCGCACGAGTGCCCGGTTGTGCAGGTCGCGGTCGCGGGCCTGATAAGGCGCGGCGGCGGTGATGGCGGCCATGGATATGTCCCGGCAGGTTGAATGTCGCGGATTGGTGAACCATCGCACTCCTGCTGGCAAGGCCGTGCAGCGCGGCACGCCGTCGCGCCCGGTGTCGTGGGTTGCGCGTGCCTTGCGTTCGGCCTAAGCGGTAGCCATCAACGAGGCCAAGACATGCCCATTCGCCTGAAAAAACTGATCGGAATGTTCCTGCTGTTGGCGCTGGTCATCATCTACGCGCTGGTCGCCTCGATCTTCGCCGTTGCCCGCCTGTCGGAATCGGGCGCACTGGTGCAATTCCTGTTCTTCCTCGTCAGCGGCCTGCTCTGGGTGCTGCCGGCAATGGGCATCATCAAATGGCTGATGCTGGAGCCGCGGACTAAGCGCTGAGCCCTGCGCGGCCGGCCGTACGTCAGATAGTAACGAGCATCTTGCCGGCATTGGCGAGCGGGGTCGTCACGCCCGACAGCATGGTGCGGATGTGGGCGAGGCTCTGGTAGCGGCCATTGACCGAAATGCGCGGCAAGGCATGCAGGAAGCCGGCATGTTCGGCGCGCAGCACGCCGTGGCGGGTGGTCACGGCGGAGGCATAGCAGGCGTCGCGCGCAAAGCCCACTTCGCGGCAGCCGACGGCGCTCGCATAGCCATAGGGATAGGCGAAATGGCGCGGCTCCTCGCCAAGTCCGGTCCGCAGCATGTCCTTGACGGCGCCGATCTCGCGCCGCGCATCGGCCTCGGAAAGCCGCTTCAGATTGCTGTGGCTGATCGTGTGGGCGCCTATCGTCACCAGAGGGTGCGCGGCGACGGCGCGGATCTCATCCCAGTTCATCAGCGTGCGCAGGCGCGGGGCGTCGGCGTCGACACCATGCGACGCGGCGAGACCGCGCAGCACGGTCCGCAGGTCTTCCTCGCGGACCTCGGTGGTGAAATAGGCATGCAAGCGGGCAATGGCCTGATGTTTCCTGGCGGGGGTCCCGCAATCGATCACCGCAGGGCCGTTCGATGTGGCCAAAGTCAGGCGGTCGCATGCATTGACGATATCCTCCACCACATCCCACCAAAGGTGGGCGGAGCCATCGATCAGCCCGGGCGCCACATAGATGGTGAGCGGCGTGCCATGCTTTTCCAGCACCGGCAGGGCCTCGGTCATGTTGTCGCGATAGGCATCGTCGGCGGTGATGGTGGCGAACCGGCCGCCCTTGCCGCCTGCCTTGATACGCTCGACCGCTTCATCCATCGAAACGAAGGCATAGCCGCCCGCTTTCATGTCAGCTATCACGGCATCGAGGAAACTGGGCGCGATGTTGAGGTGCCGGTTGACGCTGTCGGGCTTTTCGGGCGTCGCCGTCACGCGATGCAGCATCAGGATGGCGCCGATGCCGCCGACAAACGGCCTGGCCAGCGGTGCGAGGCCGGTATAACGGGCGACGTTGAGCGCCAGTTTCCGGATTGCCTCCCCACCGTCGATCATTCATTCACCTTTTGCGCCTAGGCTAACCAAGCACGGAATACGCCCGAGCGCCCCCCAAATCGGGATCAATACGCCTTAAGGATTGAGGTATGGTTGACGCAACCGCGTCATTTGATGGCAAGCGGCTCGCGGCGAGCCAGGCCTCGCCACGCACACTACCCAGAAATGCCGCGGGGCCGTCGGTTTCCATTGCCGCCGCCGAGGGGCTCGCGGCATATGCGACGTTCTGTCGTTCGGCGCTCTATGCTCCAGCGCAAAGTGCGGCATGGGTGTTGAACTGGGCCGCCGAGGTCAGGCCCGATCTGCTCATTGCCATGCTGGAATTGGAGGGCAAGCCGGCCTTCGCACTGGCGTTGGAGGTGGTCAAGCGCGGCCCGTTGCGGGTCGCCCAGTTCATGGGCGGCCGCCACGCCAATGGCAATTTCTGCGCCGCCGAACCGCAATGGCTGGCCAGCGGCGACCTCACAGCCATCCAGTCGATGCTCGCGGCGATCGCCAGATTCCGGCCCGATATCGATCTCATCGCGCTGGAAAGATTGCTGCCCGATCTCGACGGCACCGCCAATCCGCTGGCATCGCTCGATCACTTCGCCAGCCCCAATCTTTCACTGGCCGTCGATCTCAGCGGCGGATTCGATGCGCTGCTGCTGCGCGCCAGCGGCAAGCGCAAACGCAAGAAGCATCGTTCGCAGACGCGCAAGTTCGAGGCTGTCGGTAGCTACCGGCGCGTCGAGGCGAGCAGCGACGGCGATGTGGAGAGGCTGCTCGACGCGTTCTTCGAGATGAAGGAACAGCGCTTCCGCAAGATGGGCATCGCCAACGTCTTCGGTGACGACCGGACACGCGCCTTCTTCCGCGGGCTGTTCAAGCAAGCACTTGCCGAGGACAAGCCTTGCTTCGTGCTGCACGGGCTGGAAGTAGCCGGCAAGCTGCGCGCCGTCACCGGAGCGAGCCGCTCGGGCGGGCGGCTGATCTGCGAGTTCGGAGCGATCAGCGAGGATGATCTTGCCCACACCAGCCCGGGCGACTTCCTGTTCTTCGACAACATCCAGGATGCCTGCCGGAGCGGGTTCGCGGTTTATGATTTCTCCGTCGGAGACGAGCCTTACAAACGGTTATGGTGCGATATCGAAACCCGGCATTTCGAAGTCCTCGTCCCGCTGACGCTCAAGGGCCGTGCGCTGGGACAGGCGCTTCGGCAGGGCGCGCGGCTGAAGGCCTTTGTCAAGAACAGCCCGACAATCTGGAAGCTCACCAAGCTGCTGCGCCGCAAGGCCGTTGGACAGACAGCGCCCGTGCCCACGGAAGACGAAAACTAGCCCCAATACGCCAACAGGATATTCGATGTGACGACGCTGGAACTCGAATAGACCTGATGGGCCTCTGAACAGCTGTTATCTCAAGCAGCCGAACGCCGCCCCGGCACCGGATTGCCTGGCGGCTCGTGGCCGAGCGGCGTCACCAGTGTCAGGTCGGGATAGCCGCTCTCGATCAGCTTGACCGCGGCCTGCGTCACCTCGTCGTCGGCCTCCAGCATGGACAAGAACACCTCGGTGGCCTCGCCGCCCAAACGGCTGATGCCTTGTGCATCGGCCGGCCCGCACTCGACCACCACCAGATCGTAGGCTGTTGTCAACGACTGCATTATGATCGGCAGCCGATCGGCGGCACGCATGGCACGGACCGGATCGGCGGTGCCGACGGGGATGACATGGCAGTCGGAATAGAGGTCGCCATGGATCACGTCGCTGAACTGCGCCTGCGACGCCAGCAGATTGGTGATGCCCGGGAAAAGCCCGCTGTCCAGCATCGGGCGCGAGGCAGCCCCTGAGGCAGTGAGGTCGAGCAGCAGGACGCGCAGTCCGGCGTCGGAAACCTCGCGCGCCACCAGGATCGCCGACGCCGCCGCTTCATCGCCCTCGGGGGAAACGAATATGGCGCGCGCGGCCCCGCTGGCGATCAGCTTCTCGGCTGCCTTCTCGACGTTGATCTCGCCGAGCACGGAGCGCGGCCGCCGAACCTCCACGGGTTCCGGCTCAGCCATGGGCTCAGGCTCTGCCACGGGTCCAGATTTGGTCAAGGATTCGGATTTGGCCAACGGTTCAGGCTCGGCGATAGGCTCCGCTTTGGCGACGGGCTCGAACTCGGCGGCAGACCGCGGCTGCGCCGGAGTTTCCGTGACCGTTTCGGGCCATGATACGTCGGCGGTGCGAGTGGCGCGCTCAGTGGCGACAGCCGGTTCGAGGCGGGTGGACGGCTCCTGATAGGCGGCCGGCGGCATCGTCACCTCGTCGATCGGCTCAAATCGCGCGCCCCTGGCTGGGCGCATGGCACGGCCCGAGAAAAGCTCCCGCAGCAGCGTGAACACGGCCGCCAGCAGAAGGGAAGCCGCGGCGGCAGCACCGACGATCGGCCCGACCTTGGGGAAGTATGGCTCTGCGGGGACCGAAGCCGGTGAGGCGATGCGGGCGTCGACCGGGATATAGTTGCGATCCTGACGCGACGCCGCCTCGCGATAATTGGTCAGGTAGAGTTCGAGCTGCTGGCGCTTGGCGGCGGCATCGCGCTGCAGCGCGTCGAGACCGACCTGCTGCTCACCGGCCTGCGCCGAAGCAGCCTTGAGTGTGTTGACGTCGGCGACGAGCTGGCTTTCGCGCGCCTTGGCGGCATCGGCCTGCATCGCCAGGCCCTTCATGATCTTCTGGGCTTCGCTGCGGATCTGCGCGTCGAGATCGGTCAGTTGCGATTTGGCCGCGCGAACACGCGGATGATTGTCGAGCAGCGTCGTCGACAGATCGGCGATGTTGGCGCGCAGCTCGACCTGGCGCTCCCGCAAGCGCTGGATCAGATCGGAAGACAGCACTTCCGGCAGCGAATCCAGCGATCCGCCGTTCTGCAGCGCCTTGCGCACGCTCTCGGCCGTGCCTTCGGCCGCGGCCCGGTTGGCCCGCACCCGCGACAACTCGGTCGACAGCTCGGCCAATTGCTGGGTGGCCAGGGTGGAATTGTTGCCGCCCATCAGGAGGTCGGACTGCGAGCGGTAAGCCGCGACCTTGGCTTCGGCATCCCTGACCTGCTTGGACAGGTCGGCGATCTCGGGCGCCAGGAAGTCGGCGGCGGCGGTGTTCGATTCGCTCTTGGCCGCGCCCTGCCCCGCAATGTAAGTGGCGGCAATGGCATCGGGGATGGCGGCCGCGAGCTTCGGATCTTCCGAGGAGAACTCGATGGCAATGATGCGAGTCTTTTCAACGCCGTAGACGTTGAGCTTCTCGCGCATCTTCTTCAGGACACGTTCGTCGGCCGGAACATCCATCGGGTCGTTCTTCAGGCCAAGCAGGATCAGCACGCGGCTCAGCGACGACATGTTGATCGTCTCGTCGAACTCGGCCAGTCGCGACAGGCCGAGCTTCTGCGCGACCTCCTTGAGGATCTCGTTGGACGAAATTATCTGGACCTGGGTGGCAACGCCCTGCTCGTCGAGGATCGGCTTGTCGCTGTCCGGATTGCTGCTGGCGGGCCGCGTGTAGACCGATTCTCGCGGGGCGATCTCCACCTGCGTCTGGGCCTTGTAATGGCGGGTCGCGAACGACGCAGCCACGAAGGCAAGCCCCGTCACCACCAGAACGAAGACCAGAATCCGCAGCCAGTTGCGTCCCAGGCTGGCGAAGAGCTGCCTAAGATCAACGTCGACGTCTGCGGCCGCGGATTGAACGGACATGCATCCCACTCCGAAACTGGATCAGCATGCACCGTAAACAACTATGGTAACCCAGCCGTTAAGATCACGGTAAGCTTCCGTTAGGATTTTGCCGGGGCCGACAAAAAAATCGATAAAATAGCAAAACCTTGCCTGCTAAAACGCTATTGGCGCGCTCCTTTACCGGCCATTAACCCTAACAGGATGATAACGGACCCGATCCCAGATGTTTGCTGCGACATCGCAGCGGCCAGTCGAAGGTACCTGTCCGGTCATGAAAAGCACTGCTTCCCTGTTTCGCGCACTGCTTGCCGTTTCGATGCTCGCCGGCTGTTCCAGCTACCGGCCGACGCCGGCCGCCTTCCACGAGGTCCTCGAACAGCCCTATCGCCTCGGCGCAGGCGACCGGGTCCGCGTCACTGTGTTCGAACAGGAGGGCCTGACCAACAGCTACAGCGTCGACCAGTCCGGTTATATCTCCTTCCCGCTCGTCGGCGCCATACCGGCACGGGGCCATACCGCGCAGCAGATGGAAAAGGAGATCGCCGACAAATTGCGGCAGGGCTATCTGCGCGACCCCGACGTCTCGGTCGAGATCGATCGTTACCGGCCGATCTTCGTCATGGGCGAAGTGGGCGCCGCCGGCCAGTATTCCTACGTGCCCGGCCTGACGGTGCAGAAGGCCATCGCCATTGCCGGGGGCTTCACGCCACGCGCCAACCAGGAGAGCGTCGACATCACCCGCGATATCAACGGCAAGGTGATAACTGGCCGTGTAGTCACCTCCGATCCCCTGCTGCCGGGAGATACCGTCTACGTCCGCGAACGTCTGTTCTGACAGACACCTCGTGGCGGACAAGCTCAGGATCGTCCACTGCTTTCGCTCACCCGTGGGAGGAATTTTCCGGCACGTGCGCGACCTGGCGGAAGCGCAGGTCGCCGCCGGCCACATGGTCGGCATCGTCTGCGACTCGACCACCGGCGGTGAATTCGAGGAGCGTCTCTTCGGGCAGATGGAGGACGTGCTGGCGCTAGGCATCCATCGTACGCCAATGCAGCGTCACGTCGGCCCGGGCGACCTCGCCTCGGCCCGGCGCACCTACAGGATCATCAAGGAATTGCGGCCGGACGTGCTGCACGGACATGGCGCCAAGGGTGGCGCCTATGCCCGTCTGTTCGGCTCATTGTTGCGGGTATCAAGGTCTCGCGTAGCCCGCCTCTATTCGCCGCATGGCGGCTCTCTCCACTATGACGAGAACACAGCCACCGGAAAGCTGTTCTTCGCGCTCGAGTATCTCATGGCGCGCTTCACCGATTGCCTGCTGTTCGTCTCCGACTACGAGCGGCGGACCTACCGCAGGAAGGTGGGTGAACCGCCGATCCCGAACACGCTGGTCTACAATGGACTTCGCACCACCGAATTCGAGCCGGTAGCCGCCAGGGCCGATGCGGCTGATTTGCTCTATATTGGCATGATGCGGGACCTCAAGGGCCCGGATATCTTCATCGATGCCCTGGCCGCCGCCGCTCCCCGGCTCGGCCGCGCACCGAGTGCGGTGATGGTCGGCGACGGCGACGACCTGCCCCGCTACCGCGCGCAGGTGAAACGCCTCGGGCTTGAAGACAATGTCCGTTTCCTGCCGCCAATGCCGGCCCGGGAGGCCTTTGTGCTGGGGGCGCTCGTCGTCGTTCCTTCGCGCGCGGAAGCCATGCCCTATACCGTGCTGGAGGCACTTGCCGCGGCAAGACCTGTTATCGCGACCTCGGTCGGCGGCATACCGGAGATTTTCGGTTCAAGCTCCCCCGCCCTGATTCGCCCGGATCCGGCCGAGCTCGCCGACAAAATGAGCCAGGCGCTGGGCGACCTTGCCACCTATCGCCGATTGATGCCTGACGAATCCACGCTCAGGGCGCGCTTCGGCGCCGACGTCATGGCCGCCGAAATCGAGAAGGCCTACTTCGCCGCGCTCGAAAGTTAGCTCGGGCCCGTCCAAAGCCACAGGTTGTTTCAAGGGTTTCTTAGCTCTCTTTTGCTAATCACCCTGGGAAGCTTGCGGACTGTTCCATGAACGAGATCGACCCCGCGCACCGCTTTTCATCAGAAGCGGTGCGTCACTTCGACGGGCCTGCCGATGGCGATAAGCCCGGCGGCATGAACGACGTTGCCCGGCAGGTCGCGTCGCAATACCGGCGCGATACGATGTCGCCGATCATGGTCAGCGGCGTGCTGCGCATGGTCGAATTCGCGGTGCTGTTCGTCTCGGGGCTCGGCGTCTATTTCTACTATGTCGGATTCTTCAATTATCTCGCCTGGCAATATCCGCTGACGATCGCCGCCGCATCGTTCCTCGCCGTGGTGCTGCTCGATGTCACCGACTGCTACCAGGTGGTGTCCCTGATGCGGCCGCTCGCCAATTTTGGGCGCATCCTGCTG
The DNA here is from genome assembly GCF_000230995.2 of Mesorhizobium australicum WSM2073. Lineage (NCBI taxonomy): Bacteria > Pseudomonadati > Pseudomonadota > Alphaproteobacteria > Hyphomicrobiales > Phyllobacteriaceae > Mesorhizobium > Mesorhizobium australicum. The sequence continues at coordinate 4,550,130 of NC_019973.1, forward strand.
GTCTGGGCCGGCACCTTCGCGCTGATGGCGCTGACGGCATTCGCCATGAAGATGTCGCAAGACTATTCGCGCCTGCTGTTCGGCACCTGGTTCGTCGTCGCCTTCATCTGCCTCTACGGTCTCAGGCTGGTGATGTCGAGGCTGATCCGGCGCTGGGCGCGCGATGGCAGCATGGAACGGCGCGCCGTCATCGTCGGCGGCGGCAAGGCGGCGGAAGTGCTCATCCGCTCGGTGGAAAAGCAGCCTTACAACGACATCCGCATCTGCGGCATCTTCGACGATCGCAACGACAAGCGTTCGCCATCCCTCGTCGCCGGTTATCCCAAGCTCGGCACGATTTCGGAACTGATCGAATTCGCCCGCATTGCCCGCATCGACATGCTGATCGTGTCGTTGCCGCTGACCGCCGAATCGCGCGTGCTGCAATTGCTGAAGAAACTGTGGGTGCTGCCGGTCGACATCCGGCTGTCGGCGCATTCCAACGCGCTGCAATTCCGTCCGCGCGCCTACTCCTACATCGGTTCAGTACCGATGCTCGACATCTTCGACAAGCCGATCAACGATTGGGATTCGGTCGCCAAGCGCGCCTTCGACATCATCTTCAGCCTCATCGGCATCGTCGTGTTCTCGCCTGTCATGCTGGCCGCCGCGATCGCCATTAAGCTCGACAGCAAGGGACCGGTGCTGTTCAAGCAGAAGCGGCATGGCTTCAACAACGAGATCATCGAGGTCTACAAGTTCCGCTCCATGTACACCGACCGGTCGGATCCGACCGCCAAGCAGACGGTGACCAAGAACGATCCGCGCGTCACCCGTGTCGGCCGCTTCATCCGCAAGACCTCTGTCGACGAACTGCCGCAGTTCTTCAACTCGCTGCTGGGCTCGCTGTCGCTCATCGGTCCGCGCCCGCACGCCATTGCCGCGCAGTCGCACAACCTGCTCTACAACGAGGTGGTCGACGGTTATTTCGCGCGCCACAAGGTCAAGCCCGGGGTCACCGGCTGGGCGCAGATCAATGGCTGGCGCGGCGAGATGGACACCAATGAAAAGATCCGCATGCGGACGGAATACGACCTCTACTACATCGAGAACTGGTCCCTGCTTTTCGACCTGCGGATCCTGTTCCTGACGCCGATCCGGCTCTTGAACACGGAAAACGCCTATTGAGCGCGATCAGCCATGATCTGCCGCATGCGGCGGTCAACGCCAAGCTGATCACGCTGATCTCCTCGAGCGCGGTCGTGCTCGGCATTCTTCTGTCGGGCTTCGTCATCAGCGAGCCGGCGCCTTACGAAATCTACATGGCCGCGCTGATCGCCATCTGGGCGCTGTTCGGCCTGAGGATATCGCGCGCGGCCATGCCGCTTCTGGTGCTGCTGGTGACGATGAACATCGGCGGCATGATTTCCATGACGCAGATGGCGGATCTCGCCAACACCCCGCTTTATCTTGCCGTGTCGCTGTTTCTCGCTTTCAGCGCGGTGTTTTTCGCATCGGTTACGGCCACGCAGCCGAACCTCTACCGGCTGATCTTCAATGCCTATGTCGTTTCGGCGGTGGCGACGTCGCTGCTTGGCATAGCGGGCTATTTCCACGCCTTCCCCGGTGCCGAAATTTTCACCAAATACGACCGCGCCGCCGGCGCCTTCCAGGACCCGAATGTGTTCGGGCCGTTCCTGGTGCTGCCCGGCATCTATCTGCTTTATTTGCTGCTGACGGGCCCAGTCACGCGTATGCCGCTGCTGGCTGTGCCGCTGCTGATCATCAGCGCCGGCATTTTCTTCTCCTTCTCGCGTGGTGCCTGGGGCATGTTCGCGGTCTCGGCCATCCTGCTCACCGGCTGCCTGTTCCTGCAGAGCGCCAGCGGCATGTTCCGGCTCCGGGTGGTGATCATGACGATCGCCGCGCTGTCGCTGCTGGCCATCGCAATCATCATCATCTTGCAACTGCCCGGTGTGTCGGAGATGTTCTCCAGCCGCGCGCATCTGGAACAGAGCTACGACACCGCACGCCTGGGCCGCTTCGCCCGCTACACGCTCGGTTTTCAGATGGCGATGGAGCACCCATTCGGCATCGGGCCGCTGGTCTTCGGCACGATCTTCGGCGAGGACACACACGACATCTGGCTGAAGATGCTGATGGACTATGGCTGGCTCGGCTTCGTCTCGTTCCTGACGCTGGTCATCTGGACGATCTCAGCCGGATTCCGCATCCTGCTGCGCGACCGGCCGTGGCAGCCTTACCTCCTATGCGCCTACGTCGCCTTCATCGGCAATGTCGGGCTCGGCACCTTCATCGACATCGACCACTGGCGCCATATGTATCTGCTGCTCGGCTTGATCTGGGGCGCCATAGCGCTCGAATACCGCCATCAGCGGCTATTGCGGCCGGTATTGCCGGGTCCACCAGCCATCACATCGGCACCGGTACGATTAACGCCGAATTTCGGTTGACCCGAGCCGGGTTATCACGATACATCGCGACCGGTCCGGAGTGTAGCGCAGCCCGGTAGCGCACTTGACTGGGGGTCAAGGGGTCGTCGGTTCGAATCCGGCCACTCCGACCATTTTGAAGCAGGACTTGCCCCCAAAAGTCCGCCCTGCCGCATCACCCAATTTTCGAATCGCGTGTTCCTTTGCCCGCCGGCTCTGGATTGGATCCGGCGCTACGCTTGGCACACATCGACCCACTCGGCATCGGTAAGATCGGCCATGCGCTGTGGTACAATCCGGACAGCGGCATTGGTGGCGCCGGCGGCGGGGACGACTTCGTCGAATTGGCGCAGCGAGACGTCGCAATAAACCGGCAGCGGCGACGGCAGGCCGAACGGGCAGACACCGCCGACCGGATGGCTCGTGGCAGCGACAACCTCTTGCGCGTCCAGCATGCGTGGCTTGCCGCCAAACTGGTCCTTGAACTTGCGGTTGTCGAGCCTGGCGATGCCGCTGGTCACGACCAGCATGGTGCGCTCGCCGACGCGAAGGCAGATCGTCTTGGCGATCTGCGCCGGCAACACACCATGCGCCTCTGCCGCCAGCGCCACCGTCGCCGAACTTGATTGCGTGACGACGACCTCGATATCAGGCGCGCGAGCCGCGAAGAAGGCACCGACGGAATCCAGGCTCATGTCGAAAAACTCACGGTTCAGACCCGCTGCACGGCGGATGCGATTGGCGCGGATGGGTGCCGCGCATATGGACACGTGCAATCTGCAAATCGGCAAGTTCTGCAAATCGGCAAGCCCGGCCTGCAGGCGAACGCCATGGCATCCACAAGAAGCCCGCCAAGCGGACCTTGGCGGGTTTCTCGCGCATGCCTGGCGCCGATTCTATGCCTGAGGCCGGCCTTGTGCGGCCAGCGTCGGTACGGCGGAAGCAATAGGAGCTTCCTGCGGCAGACGAAGCGCGGACGCAATACGACGCAGCTTCGCCGGGTCGGCCGCCCGGCCGCTCTCGATATCCTCGATTTCTTCGACCGAGAGGCCGCAGGTCAGCGAAAGCGCTTCGAGGCTGTACCCGCGCGTTTCCCGCATTGCCCTGAGGGCGTTGTAGTCCGGTCCGATCTCGTTGGCTAATGGTTCGGAGGGGGCGTGGCTTTTTGCATTGTTGGGCATTGGCAACTCCGTTGGCTGAAAGCGTTTGATCAAAATGGGATGTTGCCTGAGACGAGCAGGAAGATGCCCTCTCGCCAGCGATTTGCCAAGCGCCAATCTGGCCGTCACGGCATCGTGACCCGGATGCCCATGGGGCTGCCACGCCCTGTCCCGATCAAGTTGTTTTGAACGCGCGAGCGGGTTTTGCCCGGCAGTTTCGCCCCACCCGTTCGTTATCTCGACGTCGCTGGCGTGAAACCATTCCTTCCGGCCAGCCTTTCCCAAAAGGATACTCCAATGAACCTCAAGACACCTCTCCTCGTGCTCGGCACCATTTCCATGCTTTCCGGCATCGGTGTAGCCAGCGCGCACGCGGCGGACACATTGCGCGTGCGCGGCACGGTGGTCAGTTTCGAGCCGTCGCTGCTGACCGTGAAAACCCGTCAAGGCGACACGGCCGCGATCAAGCTGAAAGACGGCTGGAAGCTTTCAGGCGTCGCCAACGCATCGGTAAAAGACATCAAGCAGGGCGATTTCGTCGGCATCGCCTCCGTCTCCAAGGCTGACGGCGGCAGCGGCGCGCTGGAAGTGGTGGTCTTTCCAGCGGCCTTGAAAGGCACTGGAGAGGGTGATCGCCCCTGGGACCTGGAGCCGAACAGCCGCATGACCAACGGCACCGTCGCGGACGTCACCGACATAAACGGGCGTGCCGTGACGCTGACCTATGACAATGGGCAGACGAAGAATATCTCGATCCCCGACGGCACGCCTGTCGTGACTTTCGCGCCGGCCGCCCCGACCGATCTCAAACCAAGTGCGACGGTCTTCGTTACCGCTCAGCGCGAGGCGGACGGCACGCTGAGTTCCAGCCGCGTCGTGGTCGGAAACAATGGTGTGATCCCGCCCATGTAAGCCAAAGCAGCCGGCTTCGGCCCTGGCGATCATGGGGCAGGAAGCCGGTTCCTGGGAAACAGTTCAGAAACAAGATTCTACAATCGGGAAATACTGACGAAAAAATTCAGGAGCGTAATTCCGTTCGCGGCGGTCGGGATATCGGCCCGATCGATACCTGCTTGCGAAAAAGGAAACGATCCAATGAAGAAATCCCTCCTCTCGGCCCTCGGGCTTGCAGCTGCAATCGCTTTCGCGGTGCCGGTGGTCGGCACGACAAGCGCGGACGCGGCCTCAATGGCAAAGCATCATCACCATCGTCACCACCATCATCACCGTCACCATCATCGCCACCACCATCATCACATGAAGAAGATGGGCAACAAGGCCTAAGCACCGCAACGAGAAGACCAGCCCTGGCTTCTTGTCCAAGGCTGGTTTTCTCCTGGTCACAATGCCAGGCCGGGACTACTGGACAAACCCGGCCATCGCCGCGGAATCGAGCGGCTGTGGCGGATCGATCGATCCGCCTTTCTGCACCGGCAGCACAGCGGTGCCGTGCGCCTCTACGCCGACGCGCTTCGGCCAGATTCCGGAGCGGTATCGCAAACCGCTGACGTCAATGGGAATAGCGGCCGCGCCGGAGGGCGAGCCGCCATTTTCTCTCTGGAAATTCTTGGGTAGCAGTCAGCGCCGGCTGAACAGCAGGCTGGCGACCAGACCGAGTACGACAAGACCGACCGCTGCGGCCGCCGCCGGATGTTCGCGTGCCGATTTCTCGATCACCCTGCCCTGTTTGCGGATTGCCGGCATGGCATCGCGCAGACGCTCCGCAAGATCCGAATACGTATCAAGAGCAGCATCACGGCCGTCTTCATAGTAAGCGCCACCCCGCTTCGACACTGCCTTGCGCAACGCGGCGAGTTCCCTCGAGAGAGCCGCGACCTGCTTTTCGAGGTCGATGTCCGAAAGGGTCGAAAATGATGCCATCATGCGTTTCCTTGTCTTGCAGAAGGAAACCTAACGCCTCACCCCAAAGCGAGTTCCAGTTTCGAGGCTTTAAAGCGCTTCGCGGCGGTCAGCGCACCTGGTCGAGCAGGCGCTTGCATTCCAGGAGGTCAAACAGCGCTTCCTGCAGCAGCGCGCGGTTGTCACGCGAGAGCTTCGACGCGTCCGGCGCAACCGGACCTTCCTCGTCGCCCTTGCCCAGGCCGAAAAAGCGGCGGCTGGGCTTGACCCTTGGCTGGCCAACCAGTTCGTCATCTCCGCCGCGCGGCTGGGCTGCCGGCGTCAACGGCACCTGATCGGCCTGCTTGCGCTGCGAGATCGCCTCGACGGCGGCCATGTCGCCATTGCCGATGGCGACCAGGAAATGATTGCCGTTTTCCCGCAGCAGCTTTTGCACGCCCTTGATGGTGTAGCCCTGGTCATAGAGCATATGGCGGATGCCCTTGATCAGTTCGACATCCTGCGGTCGGTAGTAGCGGCGGCCGCCGCCACGCTTCATCGGCTTGATCTGGTTGAAGCGCGTCTCCCAGAAACGCAGCACATGCTGTGGCAGGTCGAGATCTTCAGCGACCTCGCTGATGGTGCGGAAGGCGTCAGGGCTCTTGTCCATGGGCGAAATCCTCACGCTGGCGTGTAGCCCGGAACGGTGCTCCGACGAGATCCCGCTCAACAATGAGAAGAGCTTGTTCCGCAGGTGCGGAATCGATCACAAGCCAGAACACCCATCCGGCCATGCTGCCGAATCGGGTCTTATTTCAGCGGTTTGTGAAGCAATATTCAAGTCCGCCGTTGTCGCGGAGCCGGTTTTCAACCGTGCAATGGAGGCTATTTGCCGCCCTTGGCCTTGCTGTTCTGGTGGGAACGCAGGATGCGGTTCTTCAGGACGTTGGACGATTTGAAGGTCATCACCCGGCGCGGCAGGATCGGTACTTCCTCCCCGGTCTTGGGATTGCGCCCGATCCGCTCATTCTTGGAGCGGACATGAAATGTCGCGAAGGACGACAGCTTCACCGTCTCGCCGCGCACGATCGCTTCGCAGATTTCATCCAGCACCGCCTCGACGAGTTCGGCGGATTCAGTGCGCGACAGACCGACCTTTCGGTAGACGGCCTCGGCAAGGTCGGCGCGCGTAAGTGTCTTTCCCCCCATGCGACCGTCCCATCAGCTCAAACATAAAATCGGCACAACAACGGCAGAGCCTAAGTAATTGATCCGGCAAGGTCAAGGACCGAAACCGGACCGTTCTGCACTTACCAGCGAACCAGAACGGCGCCCCAGGTGAAGCCGCCGCCCATCGCCTCCAGGAGCACCAGATCTCCCTTCTTGATGCGGCCGTCGGCGACGGCCACCGACAGCGCCAGCGGTACGGAAGCAGCCGACGTGTTACCGTGCAAATCGACGGTCACCACCACCTTTTGCTCAGCTATCCCGAGCTTTTTGGCTGAAGCGTCAATAATCCGTTTATTGGCCTGGTGAGGCACGAACCAGTCGAGATCGTCGGCGGTAATACCGGCGGCCGAGAAGGTCGCCTCGATGACATCGGTGATCATGCCGACCGCGTGCTTGAAGACCTCGCGTCCCTCCATGCGCAGATGACCGACAGTGCCCGTCGTCGACGGTCCGCCGTCGACGAAAAGCTTTTCCTTGTGCGAGCCGTCGGAACGCAGGCTGGCCGCCAGGACGCCGCGATCGGCGATCGTGCCGGCCCCCTCACCGGCTTCCAGAACGACCGCACCGGCGCCATCGCCGAACAGCACGCAGGTCGAGCGATCGCTCCAGTCGAGGATGCGTGAGAAGGTCTCCGAGCCTATCACCAGCACGCGCTTTGCAAGGCCACCGCGGATGTAGAGATCGGCTGTCGTCACCGCATAGACGAAACCCGAGCATACCGCCTGCATGTCGAAGGCAAAACCGTGCTGCATGCCGAGCCGGTTCTGGATCTCGACCGCGGTAGCCGGGAACGTGTTGTTGGGGGTCGAGGTCGCCAGTACGACCAGATCGATATCGCCCGGGGTCAATCCCGCATCGGCAAGGGCGGCACGCGCCGCGGCCTCGCCCAGCGAAGCCGTCGTCTCGTCATCAGCCGCGATATGGCGCTGGCGGATGCCGGTGCGCTGAGCGATCCACTCGTCGGAGGTCTCGACCATACCTTCAAAATCGGCATTCTTCATGATGCGGCGGGGCAGCGCGGCGCCCGTGCCGCGCACAACTGATCTGATCAAAATTCTTTCCTATTCCCTTGCGTCGGTAACGACGTCGGATTTCCTTGATGTCAGGGCATGCGGGTTGCGCGCATGAAACAGGTCGAGGTCGGCCTCGATGCGATCAAGCAGATTGTTGCGCACCATGTCATAGCCGAGTTCGATCGCCGCGGCGAAACCGTCCGAGTCGGCACCGCCATGGCTTTTGACGACGATGCCGTTCAGCCCCAGGAAGACGCCGCCATTGGAGCGGCCGACATCCATCTTTTCGCGCAGGCGGTCGAAGGCGCCCTTGGCGAAGACATAGCCGATCTTGGCCATCAGGGTGCGGCTCATCGCGGCGCGCAGATAGCCAGCTATCTGGCGCGCGGTGCCTTCCGCCGTCTTGAGAGCAATATTGCCGGCAAAGCCTTCCGTCACGACGACGTCGACCGTGCCCTTGCCGATATCGTCGCCTTCGACAAAGCCATGGTAATTCATCGAGGCCATATTGGCTTCGCGCAACATGCGTCCCGCCTCTTTGACCTCTTCCTGGCCCTTGATCTCCTCCACACCGACATTGAGCAGGCCAACCGTGGGTCGGGCGATGCCGAACACAGAACGCGCCATGCCGGTGCCGAGAATGGCAAAATCAATGAGCTGGTGCGCGTCGGCGCCGATGGTGGCGCCGACGTCCAGAACCACGCTTTCGCCGCGCAATGTCGGCCATAATGCCGCGATCGCCGGGCGGTCGATGGTCGCCATGGTGCGCAGGCAGAATTTGGACATCGCCATCAGCGCACCGGTATTGCCGGCGGAGATGCATGCATCCGCAGCGCCCGACTTTACCGCCTCGACCGCCTTCCACATCGACGATTTCCAGCGGCCATGGCGCAGCGCCTGGCTCGGCTTGTCATCCATCCTGACCGCGATCTCGCAGTGGAAGAACTCGCTGACCTCGGCCAATTTGGGGAATTTGGCGAGTTCCGGGCGCACCAGTTCCTCACGTCCGTAGATGACGAAGCGGATGTCGGGACGGCGGGTCGCGACCGTCATGAGCGCCGGAATGACCACGGCTGGTCCGTGATCGCCGCCCATGGCATCGATGGAAATCCTGATCACGCGGTATTCATCTCACGGTTAGGCGGCAAGTCGTTTTAGTGATCGCAAAGGTTCGGCGAAAATAGCGGTTTTAGGCTGTCGCACAACCGACTTTTCCGTCGCGAGCGAGGTTTTCAGGATTTTCGCAGCAAGGATCGCAGTTTTTGCTGAAATTCATTCTCGGCCGGTCCGGTGTCGTCATCGGTGCCAATCGAGGCGCCGGGCTTGCGCGGATACGGATCGATGGCCAAGCCGAAGAACTGTTCGGCAAGTGCCCCGACATCGATGGTGTCGCCCGAAAATGTCTCGGGACTGTCGGGGCCGTCGGCATCGAGCAGGATTTCGCCGCCACCTTCGAATCCCTGCCGTCCGAGTTTGGAGTCCTCGGGCAAGAGCAGCGCCTCGAACGGCTCTTCAACATGCGCTTCGATGGGGTCGAGCGTGACGATGCAGGCCTGGGTAATGTCCGCCTCGACACGGCCGCTGACCTTAACGCCGTTGCGCTTCCATGACGTAACCAGCAGTTCGGCGCGATAGGCTTCGACCGACAGCAGCCCATGGGTCTCGGCAAGTGCCGCGCGCTGCGCGGCATCGGCCTCGATCACAACCGGCAGCCCTTTGTGCGGCAGACGCGCGACATTGGCGAAAAAGGATACCGGACTTTGCATATCCACGTGTTTCATCGATCAGCCTCCGTTGGCTACGGGAAACGCCACAGTGCCGGCAACGATCGATTCGGTCGGCTGCGCACTCAGTTGCCGGCTGGCGTCGGCGACATACCCGGCCAAACGTGACGCTTCCGGCCAGCCGCCGGCGTCGGGACGGACATTGCGGGCAAGTGCCGCGGTCAGACCGTCATGGTCGTTTCGTTCCAGCGCATCATCATAGGCGGCGGTGCGGCCATAGAACATCTTCGCCAGCTTCTTCATGCGTTTTGGCACACCCACGTCACCAATGCCCAGTTCCCGCAGCGAATGATCGACGTCGAGAAAGAATTCGTCGATCAGCACCTGCGCGATCTCCTGCGCCACACCGTCCTCGCCGCGCAAGCGGTGCTGGACCAGGAACATGTGCAGCGAAAGCATCTCGAAACGGCCAAGCGGCGTGTCCGGCACATTCCAGTGGGAATAAAAAACGGTCTGCCGCGCCGCCGCCACGATTTGTGCGTAAAGCGCGTCGGTGATGGCGCGGTTGGCGTGGCGTTCGCGGCCAAAAAGGCGCTGGAACATGGGGATGGTCTCCGGGGACCGTTTGTTGAATTGGCCTTGTTGCATCGGCAAGCAAGCTGGTTTACCGGTTTTGCGGCCCAGCGCAAGTTGCGGCGATATAATGGAGAATTGTTGTTGCGCGCGCTGAATTTCAAGTCGGGTTTCAATTCCAGGGCTGCCGGCGCGATCTCGCTGCTGGCTATCGTAGCGGCGCTGTCGGCATGCCACACCAACAAGATGATCGGCGACCTCAGTCCGAGCGAGACGTTCACGCAAGGCTATGTCCTCGATCAGCAGGCGATCGATTCCGTGCCGGTCGGTTCCAGCCGCGAGCAGGTGCTCCTTGCACTCGGCACGCCGTCGACCACGGCGACTTTCGACAATGAGGCGTTTTACTATATTTCGCAGACGCGCAAGCGCTACGTCGCGTTCGACAAGCCGAGGCTGGTCGACCAGAAAGTGCTGGCGGTCTATTTCGGCCCGGACAGCCGCGTCACCCAGATCGCCAATTACGGCTTGAAGGACGGCAAGATCTTCGACTTCATTTCGCGCACCACGCCAACCGGCGGCAAGGACCAGAACTTCCTCAGCCAGATCATCAACGGCGCCAGCAAGCTGGCGCCCGGCATTCCCGGCGGCGGCACCCCCTGATCCCTAGAATCCTGCTTCCCTGACTTTGGGGAACAGAAATGTCTCAGGCGACCAAAAACCCGTGGGAGCGATCCCACGGGTTTTTGTTAACGGGGCCCGGCTTGCCAGTGATGGGGCAAACCCATATCAAACCGTCAGGCTGGGGGATTTGGACATGAGCAGTGACGACCATGCGATGCCGGTTGGCTGGATGGCGACCGGGACACCCGACCGGCAGACGGTGACATCAGACTGGCTTGCCATCGATCCGCCGTCGATCGATGGCGTCACAATCAAGGAAATCAGGCCGGTCGCTACATCCAACGGCTATCTGACCGAGGTCTTTCGGGATGAGTGGGGACTTGATCCATCGCCTGTCGGCCAGGTGTTTCAACGCACGATGTATCCAGGCGCGGTAACCGGCTGGCATGCGCACAGGGTGACGCTGGATCGGCTCTTCTGCTGTGCCGGCAGCGTCCGCATATCGCTCTATGACGGCCGGAAGGCTTCGCCCAGTTTCGGCACGGTGTGGCACAAGATACTCGGCGCGTTGCGGCCGGCGATCGTCATAATCCCGCCAGGCGTGTGGCACGGCGTGACGGCGCTCGGGCCGGAGATCGCCCTGCTGCTCAATCTCGTCGACAAGGCCTATGCCTACGACGCGCCCGACCATTGGCGCCTGCCACCGGACACCGAACAAATCCCCTACAAGCTGGTGTAGCGTGGAAGGATCGCGCTTGTTCGATGCAACAGGGCAGCGCGTGCCGCTCGTCTCGGTGGTGATCGCCACCCACAATCGTCCCGCAGCCTTGCGACAGACGCTGTTCAGCGTCTTGCGCCAGACCCTGCAGGATTTTGAAATTCTGGTGATCGGCGACGACTGTCGCCCTGAGACACCGGCGATCATCGCCGAATTCGGCGATCCGCGCATCTTCTATATCGACCTGCCCGTCAATTTCGGCGAGCAATCCGGCCCCAATAATATCGGTTTTGCCAGGGCGCGCGGCCGGCTTGTCGCCGTGCTCAATCACGACGACCTCTGGTTTCCGGATCATCTGGCGGCAACCACGGGATGGATCGATGCGACCGGCGCGGATGTCGTCATCGCTCGTGGCGCCATCATCGAACCGGTGCGGACGAGAGACGATGCTCTCAAGACCTCGATTTACGGAATGGGCAAAGACGGTTTTTACGATCCCGTCGTCACGGCCGGATACGGATCGGCACAGGTGGTCAGGCGGGCGTCGCTGGACTGGCTCGGCCCCTGGCGGCCTGCCAGCGAATGCTCATGCGAAAGTTCGCAGGACTGGCTCTTCCGGGCCTGGCGAAAGGGAGCCGTGATCGCGACCATGCCGCACCTGACGGTGCTGAGTATCTTCTCCGGCCAGCGCAGCGGCAGTTATCTTGATGACACGGCAATGGAGCAGGAGGAACTCATCGACCGCATGCGCATACCGGACGACCTGCGTGTCAAGGTTCTTGCCGCAGCGGCGGTGCCGTCTCGCCTGAAGAAATCCAGTTATCTGAAACGAAGAGTTTGGGCTGCATGCGGCATTCATCCGAGATCCGTCGAGTTTCGCCGCAAATACCAACGCGGTGCTTTTGTCTCCATGCTTCGAAAGGTACGCGGCCTGCCGCCCATGCCTGAACGGGAGCCGACCGTGGATGATCTGTTGGCTATGTACCGCAGAGGCAGCAAGCGGGAAGAAACCGGAGAATAGCGGCTGTCGCGCACGCGGCGCCCAGATGCCGGACCAAGCGACCAGTCAGCTGACATGAAAAAACCCGCGGGGATCGCTCCCCGCGGGTTTTTTCAACTGCTCCCGCTCAGCCGTGCGCGAGCACGGCCAGCAACAGGAGCGCTACGATGTTGGTGATCTTGATCGCCGGGTTGACCGCCGGGCCGGCGGTGTCCTTGTAGGGATCACCGACGGTGTCGCCGGTCACCGAAGCCTTGTGTGCCTCGGAGCCCTTGAGGTGCTTGACGCCGTCCTTGTCGGTGAACCCGTCCTCGAATGACTTCTTGGCGTTGTCCCAGGCGCCGCCGCCCGAGGTCATCGAGATGGCGACAAACAGGCCATTGACGATGACGCCGAGCAGCGAGGCGCCGAGCGCTGCGAAGGCGGACGCCTTCGAGCCCGAGATCAGCAGCACGCCGAAATAGACGACGAGCGGCGCCAGCACAGGCAGCAGCGACGGGATGATCATCTCCCGGATCGCCGCCTTGGTCAGGAGATCGACCGCGCGCGCATAGTTCGGCTTCGAGGTGCCGGCCATGATGCCCGGATCCTCGCGGAACTGCTTGCGCACCTCCTCGACGATGGCGCCCGCCGCGCGGCCGACCGCCGTCATGGCGATGCCGCCGAACAGATACGGGATCAGGCCACCGAAGATCAGGCCGGCGACGACGTAAGGGTTGGAGAGATCGAAGGAGATTTCGCCCATGCCCTGGAAGTAGGGATATTTGTCGCCATTGGCGGCAAAGAACTTCAGGTCGTTCGAGTAGGCTGCGAACAGCACCAGCGCGCCGAGGCCGGCCGAACCGATGGCGTAGCCCTTGGTCACCGCCTTGGTGGTGTTGCCGACGGCGTCGAGCGCATCGGTGGAGTGGCGCACTTCCTTGGGAAGGCCCGCCATTTCGGCAATGCCGCCGGCATTGTCGGTGACCGGACCGAAGGCGTCGAGCGCCACGATCATGCCGGCGAGGCCGAGCATGGTGGTGACGGCGATCGCCGTGCCGAACAAGCCGCCGAGCTGGTAGGTGGCGATGATGCCGCCGACGATGACGATTGCCGGCAGTGCCGTCGATTCCAGCGAGACCGCGAGGCCCTGGATGACGTTGGTGCCGTGGCCGGTCACCGACGCCTGGGCGATGGAGTTGACCGGGCGCTTGTTGGTGCCGGTGTAGTACTCGGTGATCACCACGATCAACCCGGTCACCACGAGGCCGATCAGGCCACAGATGAACAGGTTCTTGCCGGTGATCGTCATGCCGGCGACGGTGCCGACCTCGCCCCAGCCGAGCGTGGCCGAGGTGGCGACGCCGAGGCCGACGATCGACAGCAGACCGGTCACGATCAGGCCCTTGTAGAGCGCGCCCATGATCGAGCCGTTGGAGCCGAGCTTGACGAAGAAGGTGCCGACGATCGAGGTCAGGATGCAGGCGCCGCAGATGGCGAGCGGATACAGCATCGCCGCACCGAGGACAGCGGTGCCACCGAAGAAAATGGCGGCGAGAACCATGGTGGCGACAACCGTCACCGCATAGGTTTCGAACAGGTCGGCGGCCATGCCGGCGCAATCGCCGACATTGTCGCCGACATTGTCGGCGATGGTGGCCGGGTTGCGCGGATCATCCTCCGGAATACCGGCTTCGACCTTGCCGACCAGATCGCCGCCGACATCGGCACCCTTGGTGAAGATGCCGCCGCCGAGACGGGCGAAGATCGAGATCAGCGAGGCGCCGAAGCCGAGCGAGACCAACGAATCGATGACGATACGATCGTTGGGCTGAAGACCCATGAAATGGGTCAGGACGAGATAATAGATGGAGACGCCCAGCAGAGCGAGGCCGGCCACCAGCATGCCGGTGATGGCACCCGACTTGAAAGCGATGTCGAGGCCGGCGGCGAGGCTGTTGGAAGCCGCTTGCGCGGTGCGTACATTGGCCCGCACCGAAACATGCATGCCAATGAAGCCGGCGGCACCCGACAGAACGGCGCCGATCAGGAAGCCGATGGCGGCGGTGATCGAAAGCAGCCACCAGGCGAGCACGAGCACGACCACGCCGACGATGGCGATGGTGGTGTATTGGCGCGCCAGATAGGCCTGGGCGCCTTCGCGGATGGCGGCGGAGATTTCCTGCATGCGTGCATTGCCCTGATCGGCCGCGAGGACCGAACGTGTCGCCCAGATGGCGTATAGGATTGAAAGCAGGCCGCAGGCGATGACGGCGGAAATAATGGTCATTGCCGAATTTTCCTCGATTGTTGGCCCAAAAGAACCCCTCCCTGGGCCGTTGAGACAAAGACCGGATTCCGCGCGCGGAATCCACCTCTTCGCATCGGTGTATGCGAAACAGGGCCGCGAACGTCAAGATATTGTTCGGTTTTTGCCCGGCTTTCGCCCAAAAGACAAAACCCGCGACGGCAGAGCCGAAAGGGCCTTCGATTTAGATCGATTGAAATCACGCTAGGGAACCATCCAGGGCAAGACCTCCGGTCTCCCCGAGGATCATTCCGCTTCGCGGCCCATCCGGCGCGCCGTATAGCGCTCTACCGCCGACAGTCCGTCATAGATCAGCACGGCAAGGGCCGCCACGATCAGGCCGCCCTGCAGGATGAAGGCGAGATTGTTGGATAGCAGGCCGGCGATGATCACCTCGCCGAGTGTCTTGGCGGCCACCGTCGAGCCGATGGTGGCCGTGGCCAGGCTGATCACCACGGAGAGCCTTATGCCGCCAAGGATGATCGGTGCACTGAGCGGCAACTCGACCTTGGTGAGCCTTTGCCAGCCGGTCATGCCGGCGCCACGCGCCGCCTCGACGACGTTAGCCGGCAGCGTCGTCAACCCGGTCAGTGCGTTCTCGAAGATCGGCAGCAGTCCATAGAGAAACAGCGCGATCAGCGTCGGCTTCTCGCCGAAGCCGACTGCCGGCACGGCGAGCGCCAGCACCGCCACGGGCGGAAAGGTCTGGCCGATGTTGACCAGGCTGCGCGACAACGGCAGAAATTCGACGCCAGCCGGCCGGGTGACGAGGATGGCGAGCGCCACCGCGACGATGGTGGCCGCGACGGTCGCGATCAACACGGTGCGCAGATGCAGCAGCGTCAGCGTCAGCAGGCTGCCCTGATTGTAGATTACGGGAGCGTTGTTTTCGGTCAGCGGCTTCAGCAACGGCTCGAACCACCCCGGACTGGTGATGAAGGCAACAAGCAACACCACCAGCGCAAGCCTGAGCAGCAGCGGCAGCCAGGCCTTCATGCCGGCCTCGCCGCGCGCTTGACCAGTCCGTCCACGGTAACGCGGCCGATCGGCTGGCCGTCGGCACCCTTCACCGGCAGCGCCGGCCTGCCGGACCAGAGAAGTTCCGCGAGCGCGTCACGCTGGCTGGCGTCACCGGGGATCGCCTCGCCTTCGGCACCGCCCTGCTCCACCGCATCGCGTACCCGCCCCAGCGACAGCAGCCTGAATGGTTTTTCGCTGGCTCCGACCAGGGTTTCGACAAAGCTGCTGGCCGGGTTCGCCAGGATCTCCGCCGGCCTTGCATATTGCACGAGCTTGCCGGCATCCATCACCGCGATCTTGTCCCCCATGTGCACGGCCTCCTCCATGTCATGAGTGACGAGGATGATGGTGGTGCCGAAGCGCTTCTGGATTGCCAGCAGATCTTCTTGCGCCTTGGTACGGATGATCGGGTCGAGTGCGCCGAACGGCTCGTCCATCAACAGCACGTTGGGTTCGGCGGCGAGCGCGCGGGCAACGCCGACGCGCTGCTGCTGGCCGCCGGACAGTTCATGCGGGTAGCGCGGCCCAAATTCCTGGGGGTCGAGTTGGTAGAGCGTCATCAGCTCGTCGACGCGGGACTTGATGCGTGCGTTGTCCCAGCCAAGCAGCACCGGCACGGTAGCGATGTTCTGCGCCACCGTGCGATGCGGAAACAGGCCGTGGCCCTGGATGGCGTAGCCGATGCTGCGGCGCAGTTCGTACCCCGGCACCGATCGATTGTCGGCACCATCGAGCTTGATGACGCCGGCGGTTGGTTCGACCAGCCGGTTGATCATGCGCAGCAGAGTCGTCTTGCCGGAGCCCGAGGTGCCGACAATGACACAGACCGTGCGCGGCTCGACGACCATCGAGACGTCGTCGACGACAGTGGTCGCGTCATAGCGCTTGGTGATGCCTTCGATTTCGATCATGCCGTTTCAACCCTGCGCTTGGTGGCGGTCATTTCGATCACGGCGTCGAGGATGATGGCGGCGGCAAAGGCGAGTGCCACGGTCGGCACTGCGCCAAGCAGCACCAAATCCATCGCCGTCTGGCCGACACCCTGGAAGACGAACACGCCGAAACCGCCGCCGCCGATCAGCGCGGCGATGGTGGCAAGGCCTATATTCTGCACCAGCACAATGCGGATGCCGGTGAGGATCACCGGAAAGGCCAGCGGAAACTCCACACCGAAAAGGCGCTGGCGGTCCGTCATGCCCATGCCCCGCGCCGCGTCATTGGCGGCACGCGGCACGCCGGCAAGGCCGACCACGGTGTTGGCCACCACCGGCAGCAGCGAATAGAGGAACAGGGCGACGAAGGCGGGCGCCGTGCCGATGCCCCTGATACCGAGCGCGGCGGCTCCCGGAACGTGGGCCGCGACCCAGCCAAGCGGCGCGATCAGCAGCCCGAACAGCGCGATCGAGGGAATGGTCTGGATGATGTTCAAGACGTTGAGGACGCCGGCCCGCAGGCTCTCGACACGGTGGCACAGGATGCCGAGAGGCAGGCCGACGATCACGGCGGCAAGCAACGAGCCGAGAGCAAGAGTCACATGCTTGGAGCCTTCGGCCCAAAAGCTGTCGGCGCGGTTGGAGTATTCCTTGAGGATCGAGAGGCTGTCCCAGCGTCCCGAAATCAGCAGCAAGCCGATGGCCAGCGCCGCAACGACAAGCACGCCGACGCGCGCAGAGGGCGACAGGTTGAGCCGGGTCAGCACGTCGGCGAGCAAAAGCGTGAAGGCGAAGATGAGAATCCAGAAGCCGGATGCCGGCGAGACCCGAGCAAAGGTATTGCCGGCTGGAGTGAGGAATGTGCCGGCGACGCCGATGAGCAGCGCCAGCGCGACAAGCGTCACGACGCTCGCTGCAAGGCGCAAGACGAGCGGCGTTTTGAGCAGCGCGATGATTGCCGCCACGACAATGATTGCGAGCAGCAACGGCCCTATCGCCTGCGGCAGCGCCTCGACGATAGAGCGTGCCTGGCCGGGAACGATGCGGTTCGCGCGGAAGGTGGCGAACGGCGCGAGAAACGCGGCGTAAGCAGCGAGTGCAGCGATGACCACGCCGAGCTTATCGAAACGCGGGGTCATAAGGCGCCTCGCCCTGACGTCGCTATCGACGCGTCGCTATTTCAAAAACCCGTTCTTCTTCAAAAAGTCCTCGGCGACGCCCTTGACCGGCTCGCCGCCGACCTGCACGCGGCCGTTCAGCTCCTGCAGCGTGACGAGATCGAGCTTGGCGAAGACCGGCTTCAGCAGCGTTTCGATCTCGGGATGCTCCTTCAGCACCGCCTCGCGGATGATCGGCGCCGGCTGATAGACCGGCTGCACGCCCTTGTCGTCAGTCAGCACCACGAGGCCCGATGGCGCGATGCCCCCGTCGGTGCCGTAGACCATGGCAGCATTGGCGCCGCTGGTCTGGTTGGCGGCGGCCGCGATGGTTGCCGCCGTATCGCCACCAGAGAGGGTGATCAGCTGGTCCGGCTTCAACGTGAAGCCGTAGGTAGTCTGGAAGGCCGGAAGGGCTGCCGCCGAATTGACGAACTCGGCGGAGGCCGCCAGGACCACCTTGCCGCCGCCGGCGACATATTTGCCGAAGTCCGACAGCGTGACGAGCTTGTTCTCGTCCGTCACTTCCTTGCGCAGGGCGATCGCCCAGGTGTTGTTGGCCGGCGCCGGTGACAGCCAGACGATCTTGTTGGCGTCGTAGTCGAGCTTCTTGGCCGTCTCATAGGCCTTGGCGGCATCCTTCCACACGGGATCATCGGCCTTCTCGAAGAAGAAGGCGGCGTTGCCGGTGTATTCGGGATAGATGTCGATCTCACCGGCGGTGATCGCCTTGCGCACCACGGGCGTGCCGCCGAGCTGGATGCGGTCCGTGGTCTTGATGTTGTTGGCGTTGAGGACGAGCTGGATAATGTTGCCGAGCACGCCACCCTCGGTGTCAATCTTCGAGGAGACGACAACCTGAGCGCTCGCGGAAGCCGCCGTGATGGCGAGCGCCATAGCCGCGCTGGCCAGAACCTTGACTGAAAACATTGTGAAACCCCTTGCTGTGAACCGGAATGCGGTGGCCGCATATGAGCATGGCTTCAACGGCCAGTCGGGGCACACGGTTTCATAAGAAGGGGGACCAGCGCAATATTTTTGTTCCGGACGCGCCGATTTGGGCCTGGCGGCAACAGCGGGCTGGCGATTGGCCGCTATCGGGTGAATAATGCCACGAGGGTGGCGGCAAACACGGAGAGCGTGTCATGGCCATACACAAGGTCGGTTATCTCATCGGCAGCCTTGCCCAGGCATCCATCAACCGCAAGCTCGCGAAGGCGCTTGTTCAACTTGCCCCTCCCGAGCTCGAAATGACGGAAATCGGCTTCAAGGATCTGCCTCTCTACAGTTACGACTACGACGCCAATTTCCCGCCGGCCGCCCAGGCTTTCAAAAAGGCGATCGCCTCCGTCCAGGCCGTGCTGTTCGTCACCCCGGAGTATAATCGCTCGATCCCCGGCGGACTGAAGAACGCGATCGACTGGGCCAGCCGCCCCCACGGCAAGAATTCATTCGCGCGCAAACCGTCGGCCGTCATCGGAACATCGCCGGGCGCGATCGCGACCGCTGTCGCCCAACAAAGCCTCCGCAGCGTGCTGAGTTTCTGCAACTCACCGCAGATGAATGCGCCCGAAGCCTATATCCAGTTCACGCCGGGACTGATCACGGATGACGGCGAGGTGACGGTTGAATCCACTGAGGATTTCCTGCGCAATTACATGGCTGAGTTCCATATGTTCATAGCGCGGGTGCTTCAGGTTCTGCCGCCGGACGCATAGCTTTCAAATTCGCGTCAAGCCGGCCGCAAGCTTGTGATCTTCAGCGCGCCGAGTGCCACGAAGCAAAGTGCGGCGACGGGAAAGATCATCCAGTTGAGCATGGTCCAGCCCCAGGCGTTGTAGACCATGCCCGACATCAGCGACGCACAGGCGACGGAGCCGAACAGGACGAAGTCGTGGAAGCCCTGCACCTTGCCCTTTTCGGAAGGGTGGTAGCTGGCCGCCACCATGGCGGTGGCGCCGATGAAGCTGAAATTCCAGCCGAGGCCGAGCAGGATCAGCGCCGTCCAGAACTGCCACAGCGCCAGGCCCGACAAGGCAACGACGGCACAGCCGATCAGCAACAGCAGGCCGATGGCGACAATGCGCTCGGCGCCAAAGCGATGGATCAGCGAGCCGGTGAAGAAGCTCGGCCCGAACATCGCCATGACATGCCAGGAGATGCCCAGCGTCGCATCGTCCTCCGACAGGCCGCAGCCCACCATGGCGAGCGGCGCGCCGGTCATGACGAAACTCATCAGCGCATAGCTGCCGACGGCGCAGAAGAGCGCCGCGACGAAACGCGGCTTGGTGACGATTTCGGAAAGGGGTCGGGCATCGCCGTCGGCAACGTCCACCTTGCTCGCGGTCCTCGACGGCAAACGAAGGAACGACAGGATGACGGCGCCGACAACCGCCAGCGGCAGGATCGAGGCGAAGGAACCGGCAAACATGACTGGTGCGAATAATTCGCGCGTGAAGATGACGATCTGCGGCCCGAGGATGGCGGTGATGATGCCACCGGCGAGCACGAAGGAGATGGCGCGGGCCTTGAACGCCGGCGGCGCGTTGTCGGCCGCGGCAAAACGGAACTGCTGGACGAAGGCGCCGCCGACACCGATGACGAGCAGCGCGAACGCGAACAGCCAAAAGCTGCCGTGGAATAAAGCCAGGGTGGCGACCAGCCCGCCGAGCGCGGTGACCACGGTTCCGGTCATGAAACCGCCACGCTGCCCCAGCCAGCGGATAATGGCGGCCGCGGGCAAGGCGCCTAGCGCCACACCGAGATTGAAGCCGGTGATCGGCGCGGTCGCCAGGGATTTGTCGGCGCCGAGCAGATATTGCCCGGCCAGCGCGCCCATGGAAATGGCGATGGGAGCCGCCGAGCCGATGATCGCCTGCGAGGCGGCGAGGATCAGCGCGGTGCGCCGCGCCTCCTTGCCCGCCTCGACGGCGATGGCGGTCACGAAGCGTCCTTGCCGCGTCCCTCGCCACGCACCCGGCGTGACACGCGGTCGAGCACGGCATTGACCAGCTTCGGCTCGTCTTCCTCGTAGAAGGCCTTGGCGATGTCGACATATTCGGTGACGATGACCGCGACAGGAACGTCCTCGCGCTTCATCAGTTCGTAGACGCCCGCGCGCAGAATGGCACGGAGCGTCGAATCGAGGCGCGACAGCGGCCAGTCGTCGGTCAGGGCCTGGCGGATGATCGGATCGATGGTCTTCTGGTTCTCGACGACCCCGGTCAGGATGGCACGAAACCACTGCGCGTCCGCCTCGCGATAGAGCGCGCCGTCGACTTCCTTGCCGAGACGGAACGCCTCGTACTCGGCGGTGATCTCGAACACGCCGCTGCCGGCGACATCCATCTGATAGAGCGCCTGCACGGCGGCCAGACGGGCAGCGCCGCGCTTGTTGGCGTGGCGCACCGCGGGCTGTCCGGGCGAAGCGGGTTCGCTCACGATTGCGCTCCCAGTTGTTCCTTCAACGCGATCATGGTCAGCGCCGCGCGCGCGGCAAAGCCGCCCTTGTCGCCTTCGGAGCGCTTGGCCCGCGTCCACGCCTGCGCATCGTTCTCGGTGGTCAGGATACCGTTGCCGATGCAGACCGAGTCCTGCACGGACAGGTCCATGAGCGCACGGCTGGATTCATTGGCGACGATGTCGAAATGATAGGTATCGCCACGGATAATGGTGCCGAGTGCGACAAAGCCGTCATAGCCCGTCCCGCCTTCGGCCATGCCGTCGAGCGCGAAGGTGATCACCGCGGGAATTTCAAGCGAACCGGGAACAGTGACGACGTCGTAAGTCGCGCCCGCTTCGTCGAGTGCGCTTGTCGCGCCATCGAGCAGTGCGTCGGCAAGGTCGTCGTGAAAGCGCGCCTCGATGACGAGGAGGTGAGCCTTCTTCTTGGGACGAATGAACGCCTTGCCGTGTTGGGATGTGCCAGCCATAGATGTCTCCGGAGTCGCCGGTGACTTAGGCCGAAGCCGGTTTGATCGCAAGCGGAAGATTGCCCGACGCGTATCAGATTGCCGTGGGTCGGACTGTCCCGCAGGCGATCAAAGCCCCTCTTTCGCGGCCTCCGCCAGCCGGGCAGCGTAGCGGGCCATGGTGTCTATCTCGAGATTGACGCGGTCGCCTGCCTTGCGCTCGCCCCAGGTGGTGACGGTCAGCGAATGATGGATCAGAAGCACGTCGAAGCGGGTGCCCTCGACCCTGTTGACCGTGAGCGAGGTACCATCGAGCGCGACGGAGCCTTTCGGCGCGATGAATTTCGCCAGATCGCGCGGCGCTTCCAGTGTGAAGCGCACCGCATCGCCCTCATCCCGGCGTTCAACGATCTCGGCGGTGCCGTCGACATGGCCCGAAACGATGTGGCCGCCAAGCTCGTCGCCGATCTTCAGCGCCCGTTCCAGATTGATCCTGGTGCCGGACTTCCAACCGGACGCCGTGGTCAGCCTGAGCGCCTCCTCCCAGGCCTCGACCTCGAACCAGCGCGCGTTCGAGCCGCTGTCGGGCAAAGCCGTGACCGTCAGGCAGACGCCACCGCAGGAAATCGACGCGCCGATGGCGATGGTCTCGGGATCATAGGCGGTGTCGATGCGCAGTCCCACCCCTTCCCGCAGCGGCTTGATGGCGGCCACGGTGCCGATATCGGTGACAATCCCGGTAAACATCGATCGCTATCCCTGAAAATCCCTGATCCATTCGGCGTAACCGTCTTCGCCGAACCGCATCTCGCGCAGCTTGCGAAAACCCACCGGGACATGGTCAGCGTCGACAGGCGATGCAATGCCATCTTGGCCGATCGCTTCCGGACCATGGAACAGCACGATGCGGTCGACCAGCCCGTCGGCCAGGAAGGCGCTCGCCACCTTGGCGCCGCCCTCGACCAGCACGCTTGCCATGCCAAGCGCCGCCAAATCCTCGAGCAGCTCCGGCAACGCGACGCCGCCCTCGTGCGTCTCCGTACCGATGAAGCGCACGCCGGCGCGCTCGAGCACGGCCCGGCGCTGCGGGTCGGCCTCCAGGCAAGCCGCCACGTAAAGAGGTACGCGATCAACGCCCGACACCAGCTTCGAGCCCTCCGGCAGCCTGATCTGGCGGTCGAGCACGATGCGTGCCGGCGAGCGGTTCTCCAGTCCGGGCAAACGCACCGTCAGCGCCGGATCATCTTCCAGCGCCGTGCCGATGCCGACCAAGATGGCGTCCGCCTCGGCGCGCATGAGGTAGACTTCGCGGCGCGCCATGTCGCCTGTTATCGCGACCTGGCCGGCGCCTTCCCTGCCGATCTTGCCGTCGCTGGAAAGCGCAAGCTTCAGAATTACTTCCGGGCGTTTTCTCAGAGAGCGAATCAAATAGCCCGCCATCTGTTCGGCAGCTTCCGTGGCGAGGACCTTTTCGACCACTTCGACACCGGCCTCGCGCAGGATGGCGTAACCCTTGCCGGAGACCCGCGGATCGGGATCACTGGCCGCACCCACGACACGCGCGATGCCGGCACTGACCAGCGCGTTGGCGCAAGGCGGCGTGCGGCCGTGATGGGCGCAAGGCTCGAGCGTGACATAGGCGGTGGCGCCACGCGCGAGTTCGCCGGCCTCGGCAAGCGCCTCGGTCTCGGCGTGCGGCCGGCCGCCGACGGCGGTGACGCCGGTTCCGACGATCATCGGCCCGGTCCCATCATCGCGCACGATCAGCGTGCCGACGGAAGGGTTGGTCGAGGTGCGTCCGGCGTTCTTGCGCGACAGCCGCAAGGCCGCGGCCATGAAACGGCGGTCAAGGGCCGCTTGTTCGGCCTCGCTGCGTTGCGGTGCTGCCATGCTCAGCCGGCGTCCTCTTCGCTCTTTTCCTCGTCCCCCTTCAGCTCGCCGAGCAGCTCGTGGAAATCCTTGGCCTCACGGAAATTGCGATAGACCGAGGCGAAGCGCACGTAGGCGACATCGTCGAGCGATTTCAACGCATCCATGACCAGCCGGCCGACCTCGCCCGAGGCCACTTCCGTTTCGCCGGAGCTTTCCAGTTGGCGCACGATCCCGGTCACCGCGCGATCGATGCGCTCGGGATCGACATTGCGCTTGCGCACCGCGATCTCGACCGAGCGCAACAGCTTGTCGCGGTCGAACGGCACTTTTCGTCCCGACTTCTTGACCACGACGAGGTCGCGCAACTGCACGCGCTCGAACGTCGTGAAACGGCCGCCGCAATCGGGGCAGACACGCCGCCGGCGGATCGCCGCGCCATCCTCGGCGGGGCGCGAATCCTTCACCTGCGTATCTTCGGACTGGCAATAGGGACAGCGCATGGAGAGCCTTGGGTTCGCGAATCTGGTGGGGTGAAAGGCTTAGAACCTTTCCAGTGCGGATTGAAGCAGTTCCGCTTTTCCACGGCCTGCCGTACCTCAGAGATAGCGAGGCGCGAGGAAGATTGCCAGCACGGCAAGCAGTTGCGCCGGCCAGCCCGCTATGGCGCCACGTCCTTGGTTGGAAAGCCACAAGACGCGCCGAGATTGCGATAGGCCTTTGTAAAACCGTCCATCGGAATGCTGGCGACAGCCTGCTTGCCGAAAGCCACATCGAGCGAGGTAACCTGGCGCATGGCCCGCAGCAGCGCAAGACTGGTCTTGGCCTGGTTGTCAATCGTCCAGCTCGGACGGCCGTTGACGGCGTCATTGGAATAGACAGTCGTCGAAACCTTGACGCCGGGATCGCCGAAAGTCGCCGCGATCTTCTTGCCGGTTAGCAGGCTCTTGTTGTCGATGGTGATCAAGATTGCCGGATAAGCATCGGGCGGCAGCGCGTCGCCGGTCGAGATCGACAATGTCAGCGTGCCCGAATTGCCACTCGCATCGAAGAAGGCTGTGGAAGCCGCGCAGGTCTTGTGCGCGTCCTGGCCGGTGTCGAGCGTATCGACCATGGTCGTCCACCGGCCGAAAGTGCTGGTGGCAGGCATGTCCGCGGCGGGCTGCGTCTGCGCCAAAACGGGGCCGCAGGCGGCCAGCCAACCGAAGGCGCCGAGAGAAGCAAGACAGAAATTGCGCATCATCAATTCTCCGGTTCGATGCGTCACCCGATCAGGGGTGACGCGATGCCGGTGGATAAAAGATGACGCTTCGCGCCCGGTCAACCGAGATAAGGGGTCAACCGAGATAGGGATAGAGGGGGAATCGATCGGTCAATGCGACGACCTTGGCCTTGACCGCCGCCTCGACCGCGGCATTGCCTTCGTCGGAATTGGCGACCTTGAGCCCATCCAGCACCTCGGCGATCAGCTTGCCGATCTCGCGGAACTCGGCCTGGCCGAAGCCGCGCGTGGTGCCGGCGGGCGTGCCGAGCCGCACGCCAGAGGTAACGAAGGGCTTCTCTGGATCGAAGGGGATGCCGTTCTTGTTGCAGGTGATGTTGGCGCGGCCAAGGGCCGCCTCGGCGCGCTTGCCGGTGGCGTTCTTAGGCCTGAGATCAACCAGCATCAGGTGGTTGTCGGTGCCGCCGGAGACGATGTCGAGGCCCGTTTCCTTGAGGCTGGAGGCAAGCGCCTTGGCGTTGGCGGCGACGCTTTCGGCATAGACCTTGAAGCTTGGCTTCAATGCTTCCCCGAAGGCCACCGCCTTGGCGGCGATGACATGCATCAGCGGTCCGCCCTGCAGGCCGGGGAACACCGCCGAGTTCATCTTCTTGGCGATATCCTCGTCGTTGCAGAGGATCATGCCGCCGCGCGGGCCGCGCAGCGATTTGTGCGTGGTGGTCGTCACCACATGGGCGTGCGGCAGGGGCGAGGGATGCACACCGCCGGCAACGAGGCCCGCAATGTGCGCCATGTCGACCATCAGATAGGCGCCGACGGCGTCGGCGATCTCGCGAAAACGCTTCCAGTCCCAGATGCGCGAATAGGCTGTGCCGCCGGCCAGGATCAGCTTCGGTTTGGTCTCGTGCGCGGTCTTTTCGATGGCATCCATGTCGAGCAGATGGTCGTCCTTGCGCACGCCATAGGAGACGACCTTGAACCACTTGCCGCTCATGTTGACCGGCGAGCCATGGGTGAGATGGCCGCCGGAATTTAGGTCGAGGCCCATGAAAGTGTCGCCGGGCTGCAGCAGCGCCAGGAACACCGCCTGGTTCATCTGGCTGCCGGAATTCGGCTGGACGTTGGCGAAGTTACAGCCGAACAGTTTTTTGGCACGCTCGATGGCCAGTTCCTCGGCCACGTCGACGAACTGGCAGCCGCCATAGTAGCGTTTGCCCGGATAGCCCTCGGCATATTTGTTGGTCATGATCGACCCCTGCGCCTCGAGCACGGCCCGCGAGACAATGTTTTCGGAGGCGATCAGTTCGATCTCGTGGCGCTGGCGACCGAGCTCGTTGCGGATGGCGCCGAAGATCTCCGGATCGGCATCTTCCAAAGTGGTTTCGAAGAAGGATTCGAATTTGTTGGACGCCGCCGCTGCTGTTGCCATGGCCTGAGTTCCCCTAGGGTTGGAAGGGCAAATTCGTGCACGCCGTCGTCCCGAACCACTCAACGGCCTTGGGCGACATGCATTGCGTTCGCCGGGCCATTAACACAGTTGTTTTGGGCTCGCCACGTTTGCAGCGCGAAATTTGCTGGCCGGTTTGCGCCAACGGATCGCGGCGGATCGCTATTTCCTGTCCCGCCGCTGCTTCAACAAGGCCTCGGTCAAGGTGATTTCAGAAAACAGCGCGCGCATCGTGTGATCGTTGATCTCCTGGCTGCGGAACATGGCGCGCAGCGCTGCACGCTCGGCTTCGATGCCGGCCGCCCTGAGTTCCAGTTCCAGCCTGCCGGCCTCGCGAGCCTCGGCGCGGGCCTCGTCGGCTTCGTCCGAAGCCGCGATGCGTCTACGGTAGCCTGCCACGATGCTGTCGGCGACGGCCAGCCGGGCCTGGACCGCCTCGCCCTCGCCTGCCTCATTGGCGATGCTCTCGATCATGGCGATCGCCGCATTGGCGGCGCACACGCGCGCCCGGCGCTCTTCCGCCGCCGCCGGATCCTTGCCCGGCTCGACCAGCCCCCGCGCTATCCTGGGCAAGGCAAGGCTGGCGATCAGAAGCGAGCAGATGATGACGCCGGCGGCAAGGAAGATCACCACATCGCGTGCCGGAAAGGGAGAGCCGTCCTGCAAAGCGAGCGGCAATGACAGGATGCCCGCCAACGTGATGGCGCCGCGCACGCCGGCCACGGAGCCGGCAAGCCGGACGCGAAATCCGAACGGCTCGGACTCGCGTTTGCCGATGCGCGCCGCGATCGCCTGGGCGATGTCGCCGACCCAGATCCACAGGAAGCGCAGTCCGATCAGGCAGAGCGTCAGGATCAGCACCGTCGCCACCGGCTCGATCAGCCAATGACGGCTGGACAGTTCCGGTGGGACCTTGCGGATGACGTCGGGAAGCTGCAGGCCGAGCAGGATGAACAGAGCGCCGTTGAAGACGAAGGTGAGCGTCGCCCAAAGCGACAGGGTCTGCATGCGCGCCGACACGCCGAGGAAGCGGTACATGCCAGAAGCCCCGGTCAGCAGGCCGGCGGTGACCGCCGCCAGGATGCCCGAGGCGCCGACATGCTCGGCGCCGAGATAGGCGACGAAAGGCAGCAGGATCATGACGAGAACCTGCGCCTCGGCCGGCACGCCGCCGATGCGGTTGAGCAGTTGCAGCGCCTTGGCGGCGATGAACAGCGCCGCGACACCGGCCAGGATGCCGGCGGCGACGGCGTAGAGGAAGCTGAGCGAGGCTCCCGCGAAGGAGAAGCTGCCGGTCAATGCCGCCGCCACCGCAAAGCGGAACATAACCAGGCCCGACGCGTCGTTGAGCAGCGACTCGCCCTCCAATATGTGCATCAGCCGGGACGGAACCACATTCCTGTCGACGATCGCGGACACAGCCACGGCGTCGGTCGGCGACAGAACGGCAGCCAGCGCGAATGCGACGACGAGCGGAATGCTCGGCACCAGCCAATGCAAGGCATAGCCGAAGCCGACAATGGTGAAGAAGACGAGCCCGATGGCGAGATCGAGTATGGGTCCGCGCAAGGCGACGAGTTCGCGTTTGGGCGCCGCGAAGGCGTCGCCGAACAGGAGCGGCGGGATGAACACCAGCAGAAAAAGCTCCGGATCTATCTCGACATGCAGGCCCTTGGCCGGCCAGGCAAGGGCCGCGCCGATGGCGATCTGCAGCACCGGCAGCGGCACCCGAACCAGCCGGACGAGCGCGCCCGACAGCGCGACGAAGACGAGCACGACGAGAATGAAGATGGCGACGTCCATGGCATGATCCCGGCTGTTTGCCGACCATCGCCAATCGCCTGAGCTTCGTCCAGCCGGCCGAATGAGTGGATCTGACGGCGTCCGCAACAAAAAAGCCGCCCCTGAGAGCGGCTTTTTAAAAAAATATCAGCTCGTTACAGCGAAGACGTGATCTGCAGTTCGCTGTTGCCGTCGAGCGCATAGACGTCGTCGCGGAACTGGACGACGCCGGGTCCTGTCGACCAGGCAGAGAGATAGAGGAAATGCACCGGCACCGGGTTGGTGACCTGGATCGGCGTGTTCTGGCCGGTCTTGATGGCCGCCTCGAAATGCTGGCGATCCCAGCCGGGCGTGTCGCGCAGGATCCAGGTGACGAGATCGCGCACGTTCTGGACACGCACGCAGCCCGATGAATCGAAGCGCATCATCTTGCCGAACAGGCTCTGCTGCGGCGTGTCGTGCATGTAGACGCCGTCCGGGCTCGGGAAATTGATCTTGACCGACGCCATGGCGTTTTCGGAACCGGGATCCTGGCGGAAACGGTACTTGGCCGCATCGTCCGTCGACCAGTCCACATTCATCGGATCGACTTCGCTGCCATCGGGCGCGAACAGGCGGATATGGCTGTTCTTGAGATAGTCGGGATCCTTCCGCATCAACGGAATAATGTCCTTGCGCACAATCGAGACCGGGGCGTTCCAGTACGGATTGACGATGATCTCGTTGATCTTGGAATTGACGATCGGCGTCTGGCGATCGATCTTGCCGACGATCGCGGTGTGGCGAAGCACGACGCGGTCGTTCTCGACCGCTTCGATCTGCGCCGCCGGAATGTCGACCAGAACATAACGGCTGCCCAGCGTGCCGGCCTTTTCCTTCAGCCGCTGCAGATTGGTCTGCAACTGGCCGAGCCGGATCTGCGCCGAAACGTTCATCGCGGCGTAGGTGTATTTGCCCATCGAACCGTCAGCCGGCAGGCCGTGGCGCAACTGGAAACGCTTGACCGCCGAGTCAACATAGGAATCGAACGCTGTCGAAATGCCGGCGCTCTGCGACAGGTCGCCCGCAACCATCAGGCGCTTGCGCAGCGGCACCACGTCCGGATCGTCGACGCCGAGTTGCAGCTTCTTGGTCGCGGGAACGTCCGTCCAACCGCCCTGCCCGACAATGTTCTGATACTGCGCGACCGCCTGCTCGGTGAAGGCGACGGTCTGGGGACTGAAGATGGGCAGCGTCGAGGCCACCTTGCCGCCTTCGCTGGCGCGGGCATCGAACTGATCGTCCCAGTTGCCGCGGGCCGAGGATTTCAGGATATCCCCGATCACATCCTGCGCATTCGCACGCCCAGCCATCACGGCGGCGGCGAGCGCGGAGGCTCCGGAAAGGAAAAAGCGGCGGCTGGTTCTCATGGACGTTCCAGACATTCTTGTAGCGGTTCGATCACTTGCTGCGTCGACCATCGCGCGATCTCGCCCGCACTCTAAAATCGGCAATCTTAACAATTAGCCAACCATGGGCCGTATCACATTGGCGACCAAGGCAAGGGGCGCGACACGGTTGCGGGTGGACGCATGGTCTTCACCACAGCATCACTGCCGCTCTCGGTTCCATTGGAATATGGCGGCAACGTGGCCTTGGCCCGTAATTTGCTTTGGCCGAACGCGCGAAAAGAGAAGACCGGTGCTTTTCGGCACCGGCCCTGACTGGAGGTCGCTGTTTCGGCCACGCTTCTGCGGCGGGGCTCCGTTTCCAGGATGCTCTTACATCCGGTAGGCAATCGTGTCGTTCCAGAAGCGGTCGAGGCGCTGCAAAGCGCGGTTCATCTGCTTGAACTCGTCGGTGTTGATGCCGCCGACCTGTTCGATCGAGCCGACATGGCGCTCATAGAGACCGGCAACCACGTCTGCCACTTCATTGCCTTTCGGCGTCAGCGAGACACGGACCGAACGGCGGTCGATGCGCGAGCGCTGGTGATTGATGAAGCCGAGATCGACCAGCTTCTTCAGATTGTAGGAAACGTTGGAGCCGAGATAATAGCCACGCGAGCGCAGTTCGCCGGCGGTCAGCTCGGAATTGCCGATGTTGAAGAGCAGCAGCGCCTGGATGGCGTTGATGTCGGAGCGGCCGTTGCGGTCGAATTCGTCCTTGATGACATCAAGCAGACGGCGGTGCAGGCGCTCGACCAGCTGCAGCGATTCCATGTACAGGGAACGGATAGCCTCGCGGCGATCGTCGGAAACGTTGGCGGTCTTCGCCGCCGGACGCGAATTGATCATTGTCTTTGCCTCTCGTTTGTCGCCTTGGTGATTTTTTGTTTTTCACCTTGATCGCGACACTATCGAATACTCATAAAATTCGACTTAAACGCTAGGGCTAACAAGAGCTTACCGGTAAGAGGTTTCGCAAGACGCTTAACGAACGGTCACCCGAGCAAGGATGATTAACCTAAAGATTTAGGCAATGATCGCCGCGCCGGATTCAGGCGGTCGCCAGGTCGTCAACGCGTACAAGGGCTTGCAGCGTGTCGCGGCGAACAGGATTCGCCCGACCTGCCGCAGGCTTCTGATTTTATGCATGTCGTTGTCCCGCAACCGAGGACACTTCGGGGCGACATGCATTAGTGCCGTGCCGGTCGTTTCTGCAGGTATATGACGACGCGAAAGACGATATAGAGCAGCGCCACGCAGGCATGCGAGACGATAATCAGCAGACGATGGCCGAAAAGCTCGGGAAAGCCGGCATACATGACCGTCTCCGTGACCGCGCAGATGAACCAGATCACCGGACCCCAGGACGCCAGCATCCACAACCCCGCCGCGGCGAAGGGAAAGAACACGGCGAGCATCACCGCCGCCACCTGCCAATGCACCGGCATAAGGTCGAACCGCCACAGCGAGCCCGGATAGAAGCCGATCAGCTTGATCCAGTAGAGGATGCCGAACAGCAGGCAGTAGCCCGCGATGACGCGCTGGAACCAGGCGAAGATCACCTCGACCGTCGAGGGCTGCAGGATGACGCGTCTCGATGTCACTTCGCTCACAGCTCGAGCTCCCGATCGCCGAGCGGGGCAAAATAGGCCTCGACATCCGCCTCGCTAACCGCATCGATCGCTGCCGGCCGCCATTGCGGCTTCGAGCCCTTGTCGATGATGGCGGCACGGATGCCTTCGTAGAAATCGTGGCCGGCCAGCATCCGGTTCAGGATGCGGAACTCCATCCTCATGCAGTCGTCCATCGACAATGTCTGCCCGGCGCTGATCTGTCGCCAGGCGACGCGAAGGCTGGTCGGCGAGCGCGTGCGGATCGTTGCCAGCGTCCCGGTGGCGAATTCGTCATTGCCCGCGCGGTCCAGGCTGTCGATCAGATCCGGCAGCGACGGTTGGGCGAAATGGCGGGAGATCGCCTCCAGGATCGGCCTGTCGGTCTCCCGCTTGGCCGAGACAAAGAAACCGCGCAGCACCGATTCCGGATCGCCCGTCAGCGCCAGCCGATCGAGGAAGCTTGCCTGGTCTTCAGCCTTGATGGTGTGGGTGGCCAGCCCCGACCACAGCGCATCGCCATAACGAATGCGGTTCCCGGTCAGCGCCAGGTACATGCCGAAGGAACCGCCAAGGTCGGGCAGCAGATGACTGGCGCCGACATCCGGGAAAAAGCCGATGCCGACCTCCGGCATGGCGAACTGGGCATTCTCGGTCATCACCCGGTGCGAACCGTGGAAGGAAATGCCGACCCCGCCGCCCATCACGATACCGTCGATGAGCGCCACATAGGGCTTCTTGAAACGCGCGATGTAGGCGTTGAGGCGATACTCGTCGGCGAAAAATTCGACCGGTGGGTTTCCAGCCCGGCCGGCTTCGTAGATGTGCAGGATGTCGCCCCCGGCCGAAAACGCCCTGCCCTCGGCCTTGACCACGACGACATCCACACCCTCGTCGCGCTCCCAAGACCGCAGGGCCTTGCCCAGTGCCTTGATCATGCGATGGGTTACGGCGTTGAGCGCCTGCGGCCGCGTCAGCGTGACGACCCCGGCCCTGCCCAACCTTTCGAAGCGAATTTCGTCGCCTCCACCAAAATCCATCGCCAGAGAATCCTTGTTCCCGCGCCTGCGGGACTGAAGTGCTAAAGGCGGCACATGGGTGCGTCAATGGCTGCAGCCTGGCCGCCTCGATCTTGGCGGCTAGCGGTCGCCGATGCTAGACATTGGTGGCCGGTACTACAGGCCGAGAGCAGGATACTTAGCCATGCCGCAATTTTTGCGCTTTGCCTTTGTTCTGAGTTGCCTGTCGTTTTTGTGGGCAACCAATGTCCCCGCGGGGGCAGCCGACCTTGGCGACCTTTACCACTCGCAGACCATTGTCACCGGCCAGGGTGAAGAAAATCGTCAGCTCGGCTTCAGGACCTGCCTCGACAAGGTGCTCGTCCGTGTTTCGGGCGATCAGCGGCTGCTTGCCAGACGCGAAATGGACGCGCTGCGCGACAAGGCCGGCAGCTTTGTCGACTCGTTCCGCTACCATGACCGGATGGAGGGCATTCCGATCCATGACGAGCAAGGGACGCATGACCGGCCGCACGATCTCACCTGCTTCTACAAGCCTGATGTGATCGACAGGCTGCTGGCGTCGCTCGGCAGCAGGCCCTGGCTTGGCGAGCGGCCGACACTCACCGTCTTCCTCACGACCGAACAAGGCGCGCGGCATTTCATGCTGAGCGCCGAGGAAGGGCGTGGCGAGACGATGCGCGAATCCTTCGTCAATGCCAGCGGGCCGATGCTGATGCATGTCGCGTTTCCCAAGGCCGCGCAACTTGCCGGCTTGGGCGAAGAAGCGCTGCGCGCGACGGACATGGCAAGGCTGGATCGAGTGGCCAAGCAAGCCGGAGGCGACCGAGCGCTCGCCGGCACCATCGTGTGGAGCGACAAGGAACTGGGCTGGGTCGCCGATTGGCGACTGGCCGATCACGGCAAGACCTATCGTTGGCAGGTGCGCGGTGTCAGCTTCGACGACGCGTTCCGTGTGGCAATCGGAGGCGCGGCACAGATCCTTTCGGGCAACGGGCAGCCCTGAACCAATAGGCGTGGCGGGACAGCGCT
Organism: Mesorhizobium australicum WSM2073; assembly: GCF_000230995.2. Taxonomy (NCBI): domain Bacteria; kingdom Pseudomonadati; phylum Pseudomonadota; class Alphaproteobacteria; order Hyphomicrobiales; family Phyllobacteriaceae; genus Mesorhizobium; species Mesorhizobium australicum. Next base: position 4,583,155 of record NC_019973.1, read on the forward strand.
GTGGCAGCTTTCGGCGCTGGCACAAACGTGTCGCATTGGTCAGCACAAGGGCTCGTGGTAAAAGCCGCGGATCCGGAGTTTTGGCCATGAACAAATTCACCCCAGCAAAAGCTGCCGGCACGCGCAGCGTCGATGACGTCACCGGCAGCCGCCGCCTGCGCCGCATGCGCAAGGCCGACTGGTCGCGCCGGCTCGTGCAGGAGAACAGGCTGTCGGTCGACGACCTGATCTGGCCGATCTTCGTCGTCGAGGGCAGGAATGTCCGGGAGCCGATTGCCGCCATGCCCGGCGTCTTCCGGCTGTCGGTCGATCTTGCCGTCAAGGAGGCCGAACGCGCGGCCAAGCTCGGCATCCCGGCCCTTGCCACCTTCCCCAACGTCGATCTCGGCCTGCGCGACCAGACGGGTTCCCACATCCTCGACCCTGAAAACATCATCAACCGCGCCACACGCGCCATCAAAAACGCGGTACCCGAGATCGGCATCATCACAGACGCCGCACTCGACCCGTTCACGAGCCATGGCCATGACGGCATCCTGCGCGATGGCATCATCGTCAATGACGAGACCGTCGAACAGGTCGCGGCGGCGGCCGTCATCCAGGCAGCGGCCGGCGCCGACATCATCGCGCCGTCCGACATGATGGACGGCCGTATCGGCGCCATCCGCGACGCGCTCGACGCCAACGGTTTCCAGGACGTGGCGATCATGTCCTACGCCACCAAATTCGCCTCGGCCTTCTACGGCCCCTATCGCGAGGCGGTCGGCACCGCCGGTCTGCTCAAGGGCGACAAGAAGACCTATTATATCGACCACGCCAATTCGGACGAGGCGGTGCGCGAGGCCGAACAGGACCTCGCCGAGGGCGCAGACATGCTGATGGTCAAGCCCGGCCTGCCCTATCTCGACATCATCCGCCGGCTGAAGGACGAATTCCAGATGCCGACCTTCGCCTACCAGGTCTCGGGCGAATATTCGATGATCAAGGCGGCTGATTCCAATGGCTGGATCGATGGAGAAAAGGCGATGCTGGAATCGTTGCTCGCCTTCAAGCGCGCCGGCTGCGACGGCATCCTGACCTATTTCGCGCCCGAAGTGGCTGTGATGCTGAAGGGGTAGCCCGACTTCCCGGGCAAGGCACTTCAGTAGATGTCACCACTCTTTCAACTGGTCGGCGGTTCTATCGAAAACCCGCTGACAAAAACTGGCGACTGCAGCTATGATGGAAGCATGGCCGGAAGCGGCCGGCAGCCCGCACCTCGGCCAAGAGGTATGGCGAACGCCTCCTGAGGATGCTTCCTGACCCGTTTCACCGTCGGGCGAAGGTGTCGGCATTGCGGGCACTGACGAAGGCTTCGCCGTGACCCGAGGAAACGGACATGCTTGCCTATCGCGACGCCAAGACGATGGCGAAAGCCATGCGGGAGGCGCTTGCCGCCCGCGACCTGACGATCAGCCACAGCGAGGCCCTTGAGATCGTCGCGCGCCAACCGACCGCCAATGAGGCGGCGGCCGTAGCTTGGCGGCAATCGGAAATACCTTTTCCGGCTCGAAAAACCACTTGCAATTCAAAATCAGTTTGCTAGAAGAAACCACTTGCAAAAGACAACCGGTTCTCAAGGAGGAGGTTCTCATGTCCAAACTTCGCGTCAACGCTTTCAGCCTGTCGCTTGACGGCTATGGCGCCGGTCCCGATCAGAGCCTTGAAAATCCGCTCGGTGTCGGCGGACCGGCCCTGCACAAATGGGCTTTCAGCACCCGCACCTTCCGCAAGATGTTTGGCCAGGAAGGCGGCGAGACAGGCGTTGACGAAGACTTTGCGGCGCGCAGCTTCGAGAATGTCGGCGCCTGGATCCTCGGCCGCAACATGTTCGGGCCGATCCGGGGCGAGTGGCCTGACGACAGCTGGAAGGGTTGGTGGGGCGACAATCCGCCCTATCACGTCCCGACCTTCGTGCTGACGCATTACAAGCGCGATCCCATCGTGATGGAAGGCGGCACGACTTTTTATTTCGTAACCGACGGCATCCATTCGGCTATCGAACAGGCCAAAGCCGCCGCGTCAGGCAAGGATGTGCGGGTCGGCGGCGGCATCTCCACCATCCGGCAGTATCTGCAGGAAAAGCTGATCGACGACATGCACGTGGCGATCTCGCCGGTGCTGCTTGGCAGAGGCGAGAACCTTTTTGCGGGCCTCGACATGCTGAATCTTGGCTACCAGTGCAGCGAACAGGTTGCGACGGCACTGGCCACGCACGTCGTCATCAAACGGGCGTAAGGTGGAGAAACCCTCGACGAAAGCCCATTTCTCCCCGTCACTATACGGGGAGAAAGACAAAACTCTCGCTCAATACTTCTCCGGCACGTAAAGCTCGCGCGGCAGCACCTGGCGCTCGTATTCCGGGTTGAAGACGCGCTCCGGCAGCGTGATCTCCTCGTGCGGCACCTCTTCATACGGCAGCTGCTTGAGCAGATGGTCGATGCAGTTCAGCCGCGCGCGCTTCTTGTCGTTACCCTCGACGATGAACCAGGGCGCCTCGGGAATGTTGGTGCGGGCGAAGGTCTCCTCCTTGGCCTTGGTGTAGTGTTCCCAGCGCACCCGCGACTGCAGGTCCATCGGCGACAGCTTCCACTGTTTCATCGGGTCGTGGATCCGCATCAGGAAGCGCATTTGCTGTTCCTCGTCGGTGATCGAGAACCAATATTTGACCACGGTGATGCCCGAGCGCACCAGCATGCGCTCGAACTCCGGCACGTCATGGAAGAACTCCTCGACCTGCTCGGGGCTGGCAAAACCCATTACCCGTTCGACGCCGGAGCGGTTGTACCAGGAGCGGTCGAGCAAAACGATCTCGCCGCCTGCCGGCAAATGCGGGACATAGCGCTGGAAATACCATTGCGACTTCTCGCGTTCGGTCGGAGCCGGAAGCGCCACGACGCGGCAGATACGCGGATTGAGCCGCTGTGTGATGCGCTTGATGACGCCGCCCTTGCCAGCGGAGTCGCGGCCCTCGAATATCACCACCAGTTTCTTCTTGTGATAGGCGACCCAGGATTGCAGCTTGATCAATTCGGACTGGAGGCTGATCAGGTCGCGAAAATACTGCATGCGATCGATCGAAGGCGGATGCGAGTTCTTGTAGATCTTGGCGATCTCCATCGAGAGGGCCGGCTCCGACATTTCGAGCTCATAGTCCTCGTCGAGCGTGTCGGCGAGCTCGGCTTCAAGCCAGTCCTTGGCAGGGGAATTCTGTTTCAGCTCGGTCATATCAACTGCTCCGCTTGCAAGCCCTGTCGGTTACCACTGGGCGCTCCAAATTGCTGGCCGGCGGCCGGGAATGGAAACACCTGAGCCGACTTCAATATAGGCCGGCGGTGACGGTTTTATTGCAGCACAGGCGCAATTGCCGACGTTGCAAATTCCGCGATGTCTGATCGATCGACCGTCGTCGCATGGCGACAAGCCGGCCGAATTGTCCTACAAATGCGCGGTCGCCTTCCAGGCCTGCCTTGCCGGCACGCCTCTTCAACAAAATCGTGAGGATCTGACATGGAATACCGCACCCTTGGCCGTTCCGGCCTGAAGGTTTCGACACTGACGCTTGGCACCATGACATTCGGCGGCGCCGGGCCCTTCGCCGCGGTCGGCAACAGCGATCTCGCCGAAGCCAAGCGGATGATCGATATGTGCATCGATGCCGGCATCAACCTCATCGACACCGCCAATGTCTATTCCAACGGCCTCTCCGAAGAGATCATAGGCGAAGCTCTCGGCGGCAAGCGCAAGAACGATGTGCTGATCGCGTCCAAGGCGCGGATGCGGATCGGCAAGGGCCCGAACGACGAGGGCCTGTCGCGCCATCATCTGATCCGTGAATGCGAGAGCAGCCTGAAGCGCTTGAAGACCGATGTCATCGACATCTATTTCGTCCACCAATGGGACGGCCTCACTCCGCTCGAGGAGACCGTTGCCGCGCTCGACAGTTTGGTCAGCCAGGGCAAGGTGCGCTACATCGGCTGCTCCAACTATTCCGGCTGGCAGGTGATGAAGGCGCTTTCCATCAGCGACAGCCGTCACCAGCAACGCTTCGTCACCCAGCAGATCCACTATACGCTGGAAGCGCGCGAGGCCGAGTACGAGCTCTTGCCGATCTCGGTCGACCAAGGGCTGGGCGTTTTGGTCTGGAGCCCGCTCGCCGGCGGCCTGCTGTCGGGCAAATACCGCCGCGACAGCCCGACCGCTCGCCAGCTTGCCGGCTGGTCCGAGCCGCCGATCCGCGACGAGGACCGGCTGTGGCGGATTGTCGATGTGCTGATCGAGATCGGCAAGGATCGTGGCGTCTCGGCGGCGCAGGTGGCGCTCGCCTGGCTGCTCGGACGCCCTGCCGTCTCCTCGCTGGTGATCGGTGCCCGCAATGACGTTCAGCTCAAGGACAACCTTGCGGCGGCGGCCCTGAAGCTCGGCACCGAAGAACGCCAGCGCCTCGACGCGGTCAGCCGGCCGGCTCTGCTCTACCCCTACTGGCACCAGCAACTGACAGCGAAGGATCGCTTCGGCCCAGCCGACCTGGTTCTCGACCGCAGCGATATCTGATCAGCGTCAGGCAGAGAGCAAGAGCTAGCCGCCGATAAACCGCCAGAGTTCGGGATCGGGTTCGATCTGGCCGCCGAGCACGAAATATTTGTAGAGGACGAGCAAAGAGATCGCATGCTCGTCCCGTTCATTGGAGAATTTGCGGCAATAGGCATTGGCTGCGGCGATGATGCGCTCCGCCGCGGCCGGGTGCCCTTCGAAATAGCGCACTTTTTCGCCGAGATCGGCAAAATCCGGGTCGAGCGGCGCATAGTGGATACCGGCCTCGAGCTGGCTCTCGCCAAACCATGTTTCGTAGGTCGGCGGCGGCATCAGACAGAGCGAGTTGGAATTCATGATCCATTTGAGGTTGGTCGCCACGTCATTGCCCTCCAGCGAGACGATGTAGCGATAGCGCAGGTGCTGGCTGATGCTGAGGAAAGGCTTGCTGTACTTAGCCGGTGCGCTGCGCTTGTGCGAACCGGCATCGCAGAACGGCAAGTCGCGCGCGACATCCAGGAACCGTGTCCTGATCGGGTTGTTGAGGTCGCCGCGCCAGACCACGGCAGGGCGCTTGTCGGCGAAGGCGACGGTATCGAGGGGCATGTGGAAGTGGCGGAATTTGTTGAACTTCATGACGACGGCATTGCCGTTGTCGGCGCGGATCGGCCGGTCCTTGACGAGGGTCGGCAGCTTGGGCACGCCGATGACATCGCCGAACTTCAGGTCGATGAGCAATGATCGATCGAAATAGCGGGCAAATTCCTTCAGGTCGTAATAGTACATGCTCGGTTCAAACGGTATCTTGTCGATGCGCACAGCATCCGGGCCTGGTGTAAAAGCGTCCTGCAGCTTGTTGTAGTGATTCAGTCGCCGGCGCACGGCCTCGTCCGAGAGCCTGGCCTGCTGCAGGCGGCTGGCCAATCGCCGCCGGAAGATCGCCTGGGGCGCGATATCGCGCATGACGTTCCGCGCATAGTAGAAGACCTTTGCCGTCGTTCGTTGGAGGGTGGCCATGGACTCTTTTGATCAAAGATAAACGCGGTTGAACAAGTGAAGGTCGGGATGGTTCCCGCAGCATGATTGCCCTACCATCCAGCCACGCATTCCGATAGCGCCCGAATGCGGCTGGCGGCCTCGACCGAGCGCCGCAACTAGCCCGTTATGTAGCGCCACACCTCGGCATCCGGTTTGATCTGGCCCGACAGCACGAAGTATTTGTAGAGCACCAGCAGGGAGATCGTCTGCTCGGTCTGTTCGTCGTCGAATGTCCGGCAATAGGCGTTCGCAGCCGCGATGATGCGCTCCGCCTCCGCCGGATTCCGCTCGAAATAGGCGACGTGGTCCTCAAGGTTCGAGAAATCCGCCGCGAGCGGCACATAGTGGACGTTGGCTTCGAGCTGCCGCTCCGCAAACCATGTCTCATAGGTCGGCGGCGGCATCATGCAGAGCGACTTCGAATTCATGATCCATTTGAGATTGGTCGCCACGTCGTTGCCCTCGAGCGAGACGATGTAGCGATAGCGCTGGTGCTGGCTGATGCTGAGAAAAGGCCTGGCGTATTCGGGCGGTGCGTTCGGCTTGTGCGAACCGGCATCGCAGAACGGCAGGTCGCGCACAGCGTTCAGAAATCTTGTCCTGATCGGATTGTTGAGATCACCGCGCCAGACAACGGACGGCAGCTTGTCGGCGAACGACATCGCGTCAGCCGGCATCTGGAAATGACGAAACTTGTCGAGTTTCATGATGATCGCGTTCTTGTCGTCAGCACAGATTGGCCGGTCCTTGACGATCGAAGGCACCTTGGGGACATTCCTGACGTCGCCGAATTCCAGGTCGATGAGCAGGCCGGGATCGAAGTAGCGGGCGAACTCCTTCAGGTCGTAATAGTACATGGTCGGCGTGAAGGGCAGTTTGCCGATGCGCATGGCATCGGCGCTTGGCGCGAAACCATCCTGCAACTTGTTGTAGTAATTCAGCCTGCGGCGCGCCGCCTCACCGGAAAGCCTGGCCCTTTCGAGACGGCCAGCCAGCCGGGCACGAAACAACGCTTGCGGAGCGACATCGCGCGCGACGTTTCTCGCATAATAGAAAACTCTTGCTGCGGTCCGCGAAATTGTGGCCATCGGTCACTTGATCAAAACAAACGGGCGGTTCTCAATCCATGGCGCCCGCATGTCCTACATCATTGTGGCGCCGATCTGGCAAGCGCCCGCATCTCTTCGATGCCAGCAGCCACGCATTATCGCTTCGGCTGTTGTGTTTGACGGCTAATGCTCCTAGGCAGGCTCAGGGCCGCAAGGCAGTCACAAAAAGGAGCCGACATGGCGCGAGCACCAAACTACGATCAGGAACGCAAGGAGCGCGACCGCCAGAAAGCGGCCAAGAAGGCTGAAAAGCTGGCGGCCAAGGTTGCCGCGCGCGAACGTACGAAGCCTGAAACCGAGACTGAGACCGAAACGAAGGATTAACGGCATCCGGCCCGCTAATGCGGGCCGAGCCTCAAATCCAATTGTCAGCCCAAACCGCGAGCTAATATCAGGCTGGCGCCTTGTCGCTGATGAAGACATCCACTTCCCGCGCCGCGGCGATGAAAGCGCGCCTGGCATTCATCGCCGGCTTGTCGCCGGCGAGCGCGTCGTGACAGGCCTGCAGCGCCGCACGATGCTTGGGGCTGCGCTTGCCGGGCCAGTTGTTGAGGAGGTAATCGGAAGCCTCCCTTGCCGAACGCAAGAGCTGAGTGCTTCCCGCCGTGACGGATTTGACGGTCACGGGTGTTTCAAACCGGTTGTTTTCCATCGCCGCTCTTACGCCATCGGCTTCCTTGAAGCGAGGCCGAAAGTGCGCTTCACGTCAGACCCGTCTGTTTTTCCGGCCAGCGCGCCGCAGCGCATGGACCGCACTAAGCGGCGACGACGGCAAATCCCCTGGCGCGAAGGCCACGTCGGTCGTTGGCAAGCGACGTCACCAGCCGATCACGGCTGCCGACGATGTGGGCCGACAGCAGCCGCGCGGCTTCATCAGCCTGACCGAGGCGTGTCGCGGCAAGAATGGCGCGATGTTCGACCCAGGCACGGCCAAGGGCCGTCTCGTCACGCACTTCCAGCCAGCGGGCGCGCGACAGGCGCGTCATCGCGTCACGAACCGCCCGGAACAGGAATTCGTTGCCGGAGAGCCGCGCCAGCTCGATGTGAAAATCCATGCCGACACGATGCCACTCCTCGCGCGGCGTATTTTCGTCGCAGGAATCGAGCATCGCCTCGATGACATCGATGGCGCTCTTGTCGGCTTGCCCGCACGTCAGCCGCAATGCCGCGATCTCGACCGCCTCGCGATAGACCGCAACCTGCTCGAGTTCGGCCAGATTGATGGGCGAAACGGTCCAGCCGCGCCCGTCCCTGCCGACCAGCCCCTCGGTCTCCAGCCGCAGCAGCGCCGCTCTGACAGGCGTGCGCGAGGCGCCGAATTGGCTTTCGATCCAGCGTTCGGTCAGCCGCTCTCCCGGCCCGATCTCGAGCGCCAGGATCATCTCGCGAAGCTGCCGTTCGACATTCTGCATCTGCGACATCGCGCGCCCTTTCCGAAGCCGCATTGACAGCGGCCGGCGTGAAGTTCATGACGGAGACCAGTTTGGTATCCCAAAATGGTATCCGCAACAAGCGCTGATACCGGGCAGGCAGGGCATGACGCAGGAAGACACGCAGCAAAGCGGCTACAACATTCACTGGCGGCGCAATCTCGCGGTCTGTTTCGCGGGCTCGTTCAGCACGCTCATCGCCATGACCCTGCTGTTGCCATTCCTGCCGCTCTATGTCGAACAGCTCGGCGCACAGGGCCACGCGGCAATCGTGCAGTGGTCCGGCGTCGCTTATGGCGCCACCTTCTTCGCCGCGGCCACAGTAGCGCCGCTGTGGGGGCGCCTGGGTGACCGCTACGGGCGCAAGGTGATGCTGGTGCGCGCCTCCTTCGGCATGGCGATCTGCATGTCGCTGACGGGCATGGTCGAGACGGTTTCGCAACTGGTGCTGCTGCGCCTGCTGATCGGCTTCGCGGGCGGCTACTCCTCCGGTTCAACCATACTGGTGGCCATGCAGACGCCGAAGGAGCGTTCCGGCTGGGCGCTTGGCGTGCTGTCGGCGGGCATTACGGCGGGCTCGCTGGTCGGTCCCCTGTTGGGCGGCGTGCTGCCGCCGGTGATCGGCATTCGCGCCACCTTCCTCTTGTCAGGCGGTGTGATCTTCCTCGCCTTCCTGGCAACGACCTTCCTCATCAAGGAGAGCCCGCGTCCGAAGCCAGCCAAACCGGTGTCGGCGGCAAAGCCGAAAAGCGGCTGGTCGCAGATCCCGGACAAGCGCCCGGTCGTGGCCATGCTGACCACCGGCATGCTGCTCGCCTTCGCCACAATGTCGATCGAGCCGATCATCACCGTCTATGTGCAGCAGCTCATCGAGGACCAGAGCAGGGTGACGCTCGTCGCCGGCGTTGTGATGTCGGCCGCCGCGCTGGGCACCATCCTCTCGGCGTCTTGGCTCGGCAAGCTCGCGGACCGGATCGGGCACTGGAACGTTGTCGTGGGAGCACTGGCGGTTTCGGCGCTGCTCCTTATCCCGCAGGCTTTTGTCACCAATAGCTGGCAGCTTATCGGCCTGCGTTTCCTGATGGGCCTGGCGCTGGGCGGCCTCCTGCCCTGCATCGCCAGTGTCATCAGGCACAACATCCCCGACGGCGTTGGCGGCAACGTGCTTGGCCTGGCGATCTCGGCGCAGTATGTCGGACAGGTCGCGGGGCCACTGGCCGGCGGTTTTGTGGGCGGCCATTTCGGCATGCCGGCGGTGTTTCTCGGCACGTCGGTGCTGATGGCGCTCGGGGCGGCCTACAACTGGACCGTCCAGTCGCGGCGGACGCGGCATATGGCGCTGGAAGCGCGCAAGCCCTGACGCTTGCTGAAGAAAGAAGGAGCACGCCGGCCATGAACCCCGATCCAAACGGCAGCCGCCTCCTCGTGCTTGCCGGCGGCCTCGTCGGCGCGGCGGGGGTGGCGCTTTCGGCGGCCGCCGCCCACCGCGGCGGCGCCTTTACCGGCACCGCCGCGTCGTTCCTGCTGATGCATGCGCCGGTCTTCCTCGCCATCGGCCTTATCGGCGCGAACCGCTGGCTGCGCATCGCCAGCCTCGTTCTGCTCGCCGGGCTGCTCCTCTTCGCGGGCGATCTTCTCGCCCGCGATTTCTGGGGCTCAAGGCTGTTTCCGATGTCGGCGCCGATCGGCGGCACCCTGCTCATTGCAGGCTGGCTGGCGATAGCGATCTCGGCCGTGGCACGTCCACGACCCTGAAATGATTGCTTGAGGTCAATCCCGGCGGCGTTCCGGGCGGACCCAAAGGGCACGGCCGCCAACAGCAGGTTTCACCCGCCGTCGCGCTTCCGGTCGCTCGGTGGCCGGTGCGATGCCCCAGTAGTTGCGGTAGATATCTTCGAACAGATGCTTGATGGGATGCATGACTCATCCTCCTTGTCTTTGAATCGATCCAATCGTCGGGCGCGAAAAAGCCGGTTTGATCAGCTCCGCTTGCGCGCCACCAAGAAGCGAAGATCGCGAACCCATGGGCCCGTCTCACCACGATGCCTAGCCTTGTTGGTGGCTGACCCGATATTCCAGTCGTTGCGGTAGATGTCGGCGAACAGGTAGTTGACGGGATGCATGGCGCTCCTCCCTTTTTGGCTATTCAGCAGAACAAGCTGCCACTTGGATCGATTCAAACCTAGGATCGAAACCGGCGCAGGTCAAGCAAAATTTGAATCGATCCAACGAAAATACTAGATGCGGCGGAAGAACGTGCTACATGGATGTCAGGAGGCACGCACAAATGGCGTCACTCACCGCAGGCAATCGACGACCCGTACGGCTGGCCGACATCGCCAAGGCCGCCGGTGTTTCGCACGGCACCGCGTCCAACGTATTCAGCCGCCCCGAGATCGTGCGCGAGGAAGTCCGCGAACGGGTTCGCGCCGCGGCCGAGGCAATGGGTTATGGCGGCCCCGATCCAAAGGGCAGGCTGCTGCGGGCCGGCAAGGTCAACGCCATCGGCGTGGCCACCGCCGAGCCCCTCTCCTATTTCTTCGACGATCCGTTTGCGCGCGTCATGATGGCGGGCATCTCGCAAGCTTGCGATGCGACCGGAGCCGGCATTTCCCTGGTCTCGGCCGCCAACAACGAGCAGCTTGCCTGGAACATCCAGAGCGCTCTGGTCGACGGCTTCATCGTCTTTTGCATCGAAGGTGGCTCGCGCCTGGTGGAGTTGGCACGTGAGCGCAAGCTGCCCTTCGTCGCGCTCGACCTCGACTCCGAGGACGGCTCGGTCGCCGCGATCGGAGTCGACAACATCGCCGGCGCCGGCATGGCGGCCCGCCATCTCACGGATCTCGGCCATCGCCGCTTCGCCGTCATGGCCCTGCCCTTCGCCGACAACAGGACGGGCCTTGTTTCGGCCGAACAGGTTCGGGCGGCGACCTATGCCGGAACGCGCGACCGCCTCACCGGCTATCTCCGGGAGCTTTCGCGGGTTGGCGTCGACATAACCAAAGTGCCTGTCTACGAGACCGCCAACGACGTGGCGAGCACGAAGGCGGGGCTCGAGACCATCTTCGCCTCCGACACGCCGCCCACCGCCATTCTGGCCATGTCGGACAGAATAGCCCTGGTGGCGCTCGAATGGCTGAGCGCACGCGGGCTGAGCGTGCCTGACGACGTTTCCATCGTCGGCTTCGACGGTGTTCCGGAAGCAGCGGTGTCCGAGCCGCCATTGACCACGATCGCCCAGCCGATTGCCGAGATGGGCCGCCTTGCCGTCAGGGCGATCCTGGAGAGCGACGGGCCGGTCAGCCGGCATCAACTGCCGGTCGAACTGATCGTGCGAGCCTCGACGGCCTCGCCACGCGGCTGAACCGCACGGCCGAACCGCCTACCGATTGGCTCTTGCCATGGCAGTCCCCAAAGGCGCACGAACCGGCGCGGGAACCGTTTGGGCCGTGCGGGCCTTGCCCGAACCGCCGATGGTCGACAGCCATTCGAGATAGAAGGCGAGCGCGAACTGCATGGCGATGCCGGCCGATATCAGCAGGCTGTCATAGACGAGCCCGCCCGGATTGATCAGCGTCATCACCTGCGCGACCATGGCGATCACCGTGCCGGCGATGAAGACCGGCAGCGATCTTTTGCCCAGTATGGCCAGCGGATGGTCGGGGCTGGTGCGGAACAGGTTTGACACCGTCGGCAGGGCGACGACGAGGTAGCTGACCGCCAGGATGTGCAACAGCCGCGGCAACGACAGGAAGGTCTTGTCGAAGCCGCCGATCACCACCGGCAGGTTGAACCACGTTAACTGTCCCCAGAGCGGGCTATGCACCCACACCAGAGCCGCCAGCACATAGGTCGCGGCCGCGCCGACAAGCCAGCGGTTGACCGGAATGACACCGCCGCGCCTGACATGCAGCATGGCGGCAAGGCCGATGTTGAACAGGAACTGCCAGGACAACGGGTTGAGGAACCAGAAACCGGGCTCGGGGTAATTGGGCGGAGCGATCTCCCAAATTCCGGCAACCAGCCATAGCGTGCCGGACACGACAAGCGCCGCGACGGGCCTGGAGCTGACGAACAGGACGAACGCCGGCGCCATCAAAAGCAGCGCTGCATAGACCGGCAGGATGTTGTTGTAGCCGAGCTGATGGCCGAGCGTGACGATGCCGACCAGCACTTGCGGCGTGTTTTTCATCAAGGGCTCGATGTTGATGAGCGTCAGCAGTTCCGGCCGCCTGGCAAACACCGCCACGGCGCAGAACAGGGCCATCACCACCATCGTCGTGACGATGTGGGCGACGTAGAGCACGCCGGCCCGCCGCCACATTTTCAAGGTCGCCAGAAGCCGGCCGCCCGGCCGGAACTTTGTGCCGTAGGCGAGTGCGACCGAAATGCCTGATATCAGCACGAACGCCTCGGCCGCGTCCGAAAAACCGAAATTCTTGTAGGTCAGGGTCTCGAAAGCCGTGCCTGGCACATGGTCGACGAAGATGGTGAGCAGTGCCAGCGCGCGCAGCACATCGATACGCGTGTCGCGTTCAAAGACACGCAAATCGCGATCTGGCGAAACAGGGGTAGTCATCGACAAAAGGCCTCAAAGCTGGTTGTTCATGTCCAGCAATGCGACCCCCGACGCACCGCTTCGATTCCTCCCACAGGGAGTGTATCGGCGCAGAAACGGGCCGGAATGAGCCTGGTTCAATCAACTTTCGCGGAGCATGAAAATATTGCGTTTTGAAGCCGGCAAATTGAGCGAAACCTCATATAATCAACGGGATGCGGTATGACTGGCGCCAGTGTCGAAAATGGCCCTCTGATGCTGGATCTAGCCTTTCCCTATCGCCTCCTCGGTGCCGGCAAAAGCGGCCGCGCGTGCCTGTTCCTGCTGCATGGATCGGGTGTCGACGAGACAAGCATGGTGCCGCTGGCGAGGCGCATCGCGCCCGACGCCCCCCTGATCGCGGTACGGGGCCGCATCCCGCAGGAGGACGGTTTTCGCTGGTTCGAGCGAATCACGCCGACGCGCTTCGGCCAGCAAAGCATCCGTGTCGAAACCGCCGCCTTCGCGGCATTCGCAAGCGAAGTCGCCGCGCGCCATGGGCTCGATCTCGCCCACGCGACATTCATTGGCTATTCGAACGGCGCCAATCTGGTTTCGAGCCTGATGCTGCTCCATCCCGGTATTGTCCGGAGCGCGGCGCTGCTGAGGCCAATGCCGGTGCTCGACAAGGTGCCTTCAACGGACCTCATGGGCACACGGACGCTGATCATTGCCGGGGCGGCGGACGAGACCTACGGGCCTTTCGCGTTGGCGCTGGTGACGCTGCTCAGCCGGCACGGTAGCGAGATCGACGCCCGGATCGTTCCATCAGGCCACGAAATCGGCGACCCGGACGCCGCGATCGTCGAGCGATGGCTGGCCGGAGCGGCACAGGGAGGCTGACCGCCTTTGCGACCGCTCGCTGCCCAATCAGCGTTTGGCCACCATTCGAACTTCTGCCCCGGCGATCAGCAGGCCAAGCCCGCTTTCAAACAGCGCCTCGTGTCCGCCGGCACGGTAGTGCACCAAGGCTTCATGCAAAAGCGGATGATCATGCGCCGCCGCATCCAGCGCTTCGCCACGCCCCGGACCTGACGGATTTTCGGCTTGCTCCTCCATGACACAGCCGACCGTGTAGCGGCCGACCGTCATCAGCAATTCCATGGCTGGAACCGCCGCCATGCCCTCGCCCGCCAGGAATTCCAGCAGCCGCTCGAAGTGGCAACAGAATGGAGGGGAGTGTACGGCTCCCCCCGAACTTGCACCAGACAGGGCTACCCTCTTCCCATTCTGTTCCAGGCGTCGAGGCCGGCGATCTTGTAGGCCTCGGCCAGGGTTGGATAGTTGAAGGTGTTGTTGACGAAGAAGTCGACCGTGCCGCCGAGATTGATCACCGCTTGGCCGATATGAATGAGTTCGGTGGCGCCCTCGCCGACAATGTGCGCGCCGAGCAGGCGCCGCGTCTCGATCGAGAACAACAGCTTCAGGAAGCCGGTGTCGACGCCCATGATGTGGCCGCGCGACGTCTCACGGAAGCGCGCGACGCCAACCTCATAGGCGCCGCCGCTTTGGCGCACCTGCTCCTCGGACTGGCCGACCGTCGATATCTCCGGTACCGCGTAGATGCCGTAGGGAAAGGTTTCCGGCGGCGCGGGCAGGGTCACGCCAAAGGCATGGCAGGCGGCCACCCTGCCCTGCTCCATGGAGGTCGAGGCGAGGCTTGGAAAGCCGATGACGTCGCCGGCCGCGTAGATGTTCGGCACGCTGGTCTGGAAAGTCTGGGGATCGACCTTGATGCGGCCCCTGGAGTCGGCTTCGATGCCGACCACGTCGAGGCCGAGGCTGCCGACATTGCCGGTGCGGCCGGCGGCGTAGAGCACGACCTCGGAGCGGATGGTGCGGCCATCGGCCAGTTCCACCTCGGCGGCATCCGGCTTGGAGCGGATTTCCTTGACCGCGCTGCCCAGTCTTATCGTCATGCCGCGGTCGCGCATCTGGTGGATGAAATCGTCGACGATCTCCCGGTCGACGAAATCGAGGATGGAGTTGCGCGGCTCGACCAGCGTCACCGGTACGTCGAGCGCGGAAAAGATCGTGGCGTATTCGACGCCGATGACGCCGGCGCCGATCACCGTCAGCGTGCGTGGCAGGCGGTCGAGTTCAAGCATTTCGTCGCTGTCGAAGACACGGGTCTTGTCGAAGGGCACGTCGGCCGGCCGATGCGGCCTGGTGCCCACGGCGATCAGTGCGTTGGCGAAACCGACTTCGCTGTAGTCGCCATTGTCCGATGTCAGGCTGACCTTGTTGGAGCCCAGAAATTTCACCGCCGCGCGCGCGCTTTTGACCGTGTTGCGCATGAACTGGTGCTGCAGCACCTCGACCTCATGGTCGAGCGTCTTGTGCAGGCGCTCGATCAGGTCGCCGACCGAGATATCCTGCTTGACCCGATAGCCGCGTCCATAGAAGCCGCGCTCGCGCCAGCCCGAGAGGTTGAGCACCGTTTCGCGCAGCGTTTTGGAAGGAATGGTGCCGGTGTGCACCGAGACGCCGCCAAGGCGCCGGCCCCGGTCGACCACCAGCACCGATTTGCCGAGTTTGGCCGATTGCACGGCAGCGCGGCGGCCGGAAGGGCCGCTGCCGATGACCAGCATGTCGTAGTCCATATTGCCCCGTCCCCTCGGCGTCTTGTTGCGCCGCAGCAAGCTAACGCCATCCGTGCTGCAAATTCAACCGCTTCGGACCCTCAGCCCATTCTGTCCCGCCTGGCGCCGCGGCGAAACGGTCCGATCTTGATTCCACCATGAGCCTTCACCATTTCTGGTGCGGTGGGGCGCAGGCTAAGCAGGCCCCTGTTACGAGGAAATGACATGAACGCTCGCGTTCTCGACGGCGAAATCATCAACACCCGGCTCGACGATGTCAGGGCTTTTGAAGGCGTGCGCACAAGGCGCATCCTGGCTTTCGTGCTCGACTATCTGATCGTTGGCCTGCTGAGCATTCCGGTCGCCATCCTGGTGTTCTTCCTCGGGCTCTTGACCCTCGGCCTGGGCTGGATGCTGTTCGGCGTCCTGGTGCCGGCAGTCGCCATCCTCTACATCTGGAACACGTTGGGTAGCGCCGACCAGGCCACCACGGGCATGAAGATGATGGGCATCCGCCTCGACCGTCTCGACGGCACCCGCATCGACGGGCTGACCGCGGTCGTCCATTCCGTATTGTTCTGGGCCGGCAACGTCATCCTGTCGCCGCTGGTCCTGCTGGTGACCCTGTTCTCGGACCGCAAGCGCACGCTGCACGATCTTTTGCTCGGCACTGTCGTCAGCCGCACCGGCCGCTGAAACCGCCCTGAAGCAAAGCCGCAGCCCCCTTGAGCGCAAATGTGAAGGTGTTGAGTTGCCCACACCTTCACAATCCTGTTGAATTTTTCGCCGCCGGAGCCAAAGGTAGAGCGATTCGAAGGAGTGTTTCCAAGGCTCGATGACGCAGCACCCGACCCAGTCGCCGCAGTTCTTCCTGACCGCGCCGTCGCCGTGCCCCTATCTCGACGGCCAGTTCGAGCGCAAGGTGTTCACGCATCTGGTCGGCGACAAGGCCTCGGAGATGAACGACCTGCTCACGCAAGGCGGCTTCCGGCGCTCGCAGAACATCGCCTACAGACCAGCCTGCGAGACCTGCCGCGCCTGTGTGTCGGTGCGTATCCTGGCACAGGAGTTCACCGCCAGCCGCAACATGAAGCGCGTGCTGCAGCACAATTCCGACCTCGTCGGCGCCATGCACAACGCCGAGCCCTCGACCGAACAATATTCACTGTTTCGCGGCTATCTCGATGCCCGCCACCGCCGCGGCGGCATGTCCGACATGACGGTGCTCGACTACGCCATGATGGTCGAGGATACCCATGTCGACACCAAGGTGATCGAATACCGGCGGCGCGGACCCGACACCTTCATCACCGGCAAAGGCCAGGGTGAACTCATAGCGGTGGCGCTCACCGACAAGATGGCCGACGGCTTGTCGATGGTTTATTCCTATTTCAATCCCGATTTCGAAAGCCGCTCGCTCGGCACGTTCATGATCCTCGACCATATCGCCCGTGCCAAGGCGATGGGGCTGCCCCATGTCTACCTTGGCTACTGGGTCAATGGTTCGCGCAAGATGAATTATAAGATGCGCTTCATGCCGCAGGAGCATCTCGGCCCAAAAGGCTGGGAGCGCTATACCAACGAAGCGGTCTGACGCTGAGTTTTCCCCCGATCCACGCTTAAACTGTTTCAAGGCAGGGGATGCTGGTCTTTCAGCCGCTCGGCTGGAGAGAGTGCGCGCTTGCGCCGACCGGCCGCCTGCAATTCAATTGCGAAAGTTCCTGCATGTCCTCTCACCATGATCACCAGAAGGGCCTTCTGATAACCGCCATCGGCGGACTGATACTGACCGTCGACATACCGTTGATCCGCCTTGCGGATGGCGGCGCGTGGACCATCCTTTTGCTGCGAACCGGAACCACCTTCATCGCCGCGATGATCATCTGGTCGGTCTGGCGCGCGCTGAGCCGGAATGTCCCGCCGCTTATCCCCGGCTGGTCCGGGCTGATCGTGGCGATATGCTATGGGCTGACCTCGATCACCTTCGTTACCGCGGTCTTCCACACCTCGACCGCCGACCTGGTGTTCATCCTGGCCTTCAACACCGTCTTCGCCGCACTCTTGTCCTGGATATTCCTACGGGAAAGGCCGGGAGCGGTGACGATCGCGGCCATGCTGGTCATGATCCTCGGCGTGCTGGTCATCGTCGGCGGTTCGGTTGGCAGCGGCAAGCTGTTCGGTGATTTCATGGCGCTGTGCTCGGCTTTCTTCATCGCGGTGGCCATCACCCTCTCGCGAGCCAGCGGCAAAGATATGGGATTCACCTCGCTGATCGGCGTCCTTCTGCCGCTTGGGCTGGCGGCCTTCATGGTGAGCGGCGAAGGCTTTCACGTAAACGCGCCATGGTGGATCATCTTCAACGGCGCCGTCATCATGCCGATCTCGTTCTTCTGCCTCGCCGCCGGGCCGAAATACATTTCAGGACCGGAAGTGGCGATGTTCTACCTGCTCGAAACCGTGCTGGCGCCGATCTGGGTGTGGATGATCTTTGCCGAGACGCCGACCCGCAACAGCCTGATCGGCGGCGGCATCCTGATCGTCACGCTCGTCGCCCATTCGCTCTGGCAGTTGCATGATGGGCGCAAGCGCCGCGGCGACCTCGCGGTACACCATCCGGCGTAGAGTCGAGATTCAGGCGCTGGCTTTCTTGACCACGCTGGGTTCGGGCAGGACCTCGATTTGTGGACCGGCTTCGATTTCATTCGGCGGCACGATCTCGTCGGCCAGTTCCACCTCGCGCAGCCACTCGCGCCAGATCGCGACCAGCAGCGCCATCAGCACCGGGCCGATGAACAGGCCGAGAAAACCCATGGTCTTGACGCCGCCGATCAAACCGAAAAAGGTCGGCAGGAAGGGCAGTTTTATCGGGCCGCCGACGAGCTTGGGGCGCAACGTCTTGTCGACGACGAACAACTCGACCGTGCCCCAGATGAACAGCGCCAGGCCGGCCATCGGCGAGCCGCTGGCGGCGAGGTAGATCGAGACCAATGTGAAGGACAATGGCGCACCGCCTGGGATGAGCGCCATCACGCCGGTCAGCGCGCCGAGCGTCACCGGCGACGGCACACCGGCCAGCCAGTAGGCGATGCCCAGCACCAGTCCCTCGCCAATGGCGATTACCGTCATGCCGGTCACGGTCGAGGAAATGGTCGCCGGCACGACGCGCGAGATCCGTTCCCAGCGGGTGGGCAGGATGCGCTCGCCGAGGCGGTCGATCTGGCCGGCGAAATTCTCGCCGTCGCGATAGGCGAAAAACAGGGCGATCATCATGAACAGCAGCGTCAGAAAGAGGCTGAAAGCGCTGCCGCCGGCGGCGAGCGCACCGCGGTAGATGCTGCCTATATTGGCGCCGCTGACCAGCTGGATCAGTTCGCCGATGCCGCCGGGATGGCCGAGATTGGTCGTCCACTGCTCGTTCAGCCATTCACCCACCACAGGCAGGGTGGCGATCCAGTGCGGCGTCACCGCACCGTGGCGGTTGGTCTCTATCGCCCAGCCGACCCATTCGCGCACCTCGTTGATGGCATAGGTGCCGGCAAGCGCGATCGGTATCACCAGGAAGGCCAGGATGAACAGGATGGCAAATGTGGCGGCGATGGTTCGGTTGCCGCCGACGCCGACCAGCAGCCGTCGGTAGAGCGGCCAGCTGGCGAAGGCGATAACGAGGGCGGCCAGCACCGGGAACAGGAAGCCATGGAAAAAATAGACGCCGGCGGCAACGATCAGCACCAGCAGCCAGCGCGCCGCCGAGAGCGGCGGTATGACGGCCGAACGAAGCGGTGTGGACAGCCCGAAGAGGCGCTGCTGCCGTTCCGGCTTCTGGATCTTTGCTTCCTTCAAACGCCCTGTTCTCCCCGGCCCATCCGGTCAGTTATGCACCGATATAGTGCAGCAATCGTGACGATACTCCAAATGGTGATGGCGCAGCTGCCAATCTCCCCGCTCGTGGGGAATCTCCTGCAGGACAGAGGGGGCGTGAACCTCTGATCTGATCTTAAGGACCGAGAATTGCGAGAGGTGTAGCCAGCCATTTGATGCGCTGGCGGGACAGCGCCTCCTCTGGCCAGCCGGCCATTTCCCCCACGAGGGAGGAGATCGGCAGCTTCTAGCCGAACTTCCCAGTCCTTGGGAATCCCTTAGGCACCATCCGTCCCGCCGACGCCCGGGCGCCGATCCATTCAGCCAATTCCTCGCGCGACCGGGTGAAGGTACGGTCGGCCGAATCCTGCCAGGAGAGACCGGTCTCCAGCGTGAACGGCTTGAGGTCGAGCAGGCCGCCGTCCTTGTATTTCTGCAGCCGCACACCCTTGCCGCGACCCATCTCCGGAATTTCCGAGAGCGCGAACACCAGCATCTTGCGGTTCTCGCCAACGATGGCCAGGTGATCGCCGGTGACCGGCACGCAGCGCTTGGCCTCGTCCGGCGCCTTGACGTTCATCACCTGCTTGCCCTTGCGGGTGTTGGCGACCACCTCTTCCTCGGGAACGATGAAGCCGTTGGCGTCGAAAGAGGCGAGCAGCAGCTTGCGCTTGGGATCGTGGACGAAGGCGGTGACGATGTCCTGGTCATTGTCCATGTCGACGATGATGCGGATCGGCTCGCCATGGCCGCGGCCGCCCGGCAGCCGGTCGGCGCCGATCGTATAGAACTTGCCGCCGGTCGTGAAGACCAGAACCTTGTCCGTCGTCTGGGCATGGAAGGCGAGCTTGAGGCTGTCGCCCTCCTTGAAGGTCAGCGTCGAAAAATCGGCCAGATGGCCCTTCATCGCCCGCAGCCAGCCTTTTTCCGAAACCACCACGGTGACCGGCTCGCGCTCGATCATGGCGTGCGCGATATCGGTCAGGTCGTGCTCGGGCGCGTCGGCGAACTGCGTGCGGCGCTTGCCGAGCTCGGTCTCCGGACCGAACTTGTCGCGAACCTGAGTGACTTCCCACTTGATGGTCGACCATTGCTTGGCATCGGACGCCAGCAGTGCCTCGATCTGCTTCTTCTCCGCGGTCAGGCCGTCGAATTCCTTGCGGATCTCGAATTCTTCCAGCTTGCGCAAGGCGCGCAGCCGCATGTTGAGGATCGCTTCGGCCTGGGTGTCGGTGAGCGACCAGCGGGCCATCATGACCTGCTTGGGCTCATCCTCCTCGCGGATGATCCTGATCACCTCGTCGATGTTGAGATAGGCGATCAGGTAGCCGGCAAGGATTTCCAGCCGCCTCTCGATCTCGCCGAGGCGAAATTTCGAGCGACGGATGAGGACGTCGCGGCGGTGGTCCAGCCATTCCTGCAGCACGCCCTTCAGCGACAGCACGTTGGGCACCTTGCCGCGCGACAGCACATTCATGTTGAGCGGGAAACGGCTTTCGAGCTCGGTCAGCTTGAACAGCGATTCCATCAGGATGCCTGGGTCGACCGAACGGCTCTTCGGCACCAGCACGACGCGGATGTCCTCGGCGCTTTCGTCCCTGATATCCTCGAGCAGCGGCAGCTTGCGGGCCATCAACAGCTCGGCGATCTTCTCGATCAGCCGCGCCTTCTGCACCCCATAGGGGATTTCGGTGACGACAATGCTCCAGGTGCCCCTGCCCTGGTCTTCCTGGTTCCATTTCGACCGCACGCGAAACCCGCCGCGGCCGGTCTCATAGGCTTCGAGGATCGAGGCACGGCTGTCGACGATGATGCCGCCGGTCGGAAAATCCGGGCCCTGGACGAAATCCATCAGCTTCGCCACCGGCGCATCGCGATGCTCGATCAGATGCAGCGCCGCGTCGCAGAGCTCTGCGGCATTGTGCGGCGGGATCGAGGTCGCCATGCCAACCGCGATGCCGGACGAGCCGTTGGCCAAGAGATTGGGGAAGGCACCGGGGAGCACGACCGGCTCCTCGTCTTCTTCATTGTAGGTCGGCCGATAGTCGACCGCGTCCTCGGTGATGCCGGCAAGCAGATCGGTGGCCACGTCGGTCATACGCGCTTCGGTGTAGCGCATGGCGGCGGCGTTATCGCCGTCGATGTTGCCGAAATTGCCCTGGCCGTCGACCAGGGGGTAGCGCATCGAAAAATCCTGCGCCAGCCGCACCAGCGCATCATAGATCGACTGGTCGCCATGCGGGTGGAACTTGCCCATCACCTCGCCGACGATACGAGCGCATTTGGCGAACCCCTGGTCGGGGTTGAGGCGCAACAGGCGCATGGCGTGCATGATGCGGCGATGGACCGGCTTCAGTCCGTCGCGCACATCCGGGAGCGCCCGGTGCATGATGGTCGACAAAGCATAGGCGAGATAGCGCTCTTCCAGCGCCTTCTTCAGGTCGACCGGTTCGATATGATCGCCGCCGCCATTGTCAGGCGGCAAAAGCCTTTTTCCCATGGGCTGCACCTAGCCGAGCGGGTGATTCGCGGCAAGAGGCGCGCACCGGGCCAGTCGATTTGCGCGCAATTCTGCAACAGAAAACCGCAAGGTCGAGCTTGCCGGCCAACATCAATCTGTTACATGCCGCATCTATTGCGAAGCACGCTGGCGGCTCGACCTTCATGCCAAATTCACTGCATTCTCCAATAGCGGTCGGATCGGGTTTGCCTTTCAGCGCGATTTTCGACCATTGTGCCGGGACACGCCTTTTTCCCGTCCAGTTCGTCACGGAATGGTGATGGCGCAACGAATCGAAAAATAATTTCAGGACACTCTCAGGGACCTTGCGATGACAATCAACCGCTCAACTCTCCGGAAATTCGCACTTTCGACCTTCTTGCTCACGCTGCCGCTGAATGCGGCCCTTGCCCAGGACGCGGCGGTCGCGGACCGGCTGAAGGCAGCACTCTCCGCCCAGGGCGTCGACATCTCCTGGACCGGCGTGACCGGCGACAACACCAGCATGGTGCTGCAGGGCGTGTCCGTGAAACCGGCCGCGGAAAAGGAAGCGCTGACGATCGGCGACGTCAAGCTCGAGAACATCACCGAAGCCAATGGCGGCTATGATATCGGCACCGTGTCGACCTCGGCCTTCGAACACAGCAAGGACGGCGTCACCCTGGATCTCAGCCCCTTCGTCATCCACGACATGACGGTGCCGGCCGACGGCTCCACCAGCCCGCTTGGCTCGCTGATGATGTACAAATCCGCTGAACTCTCGAACATGACGGTCAAGGTCGCCGACAAGACCGCTTTTTCGATGGACGGGCTTGCCATCCAGATCACGCCGCCCGCCGACGGCAAGGCGATGGAATTCACCGCCAACACGGAGAAATTCACGGCCGATCTCTCGCTGGTCGAGGACCCCAAGTCCAAGGACGTCATCAACGCGCTCGGCTACCAGAACATTTCGGGCAATCTTGAAATGGCCGGCACCTGGCAGCCGTCGGACGGCAAGATGGAGCTGTCGAAATACGACATATCCGTCGAGAATGCCGGCACGCTCGGCATGACCTTCGACCTCGGCGGCTACACGATCGACTTCATCAAGTCGCTGCAGGAAATGCAGAAGAAGATGGCCGCACAGCCGGAAGGCGCCGACAATTCGGCGCAAGGCATGGCCATGCTCGGCCTGTTGCAGCAGCTTTCGTTCAACAGCGCATCGATCCGCTTCGACGACGATTCGCTGACCGGCAAGGTGCTGGACTATGTCGGCAAGCAGCAGGGCATGTCGGCCAAGGACATCGCCAACCAAGCCAAGGCAATCGTGCCGTTCGGCATGGCGCAGCTCAACAATCCCGAGCTGACGGCCCAGGTTACGGCGGCTGTCAGCAAATATCTCGACGATCCGAAGAGCCTCGAAATCTCGGCCGAGCCGCCGGCATCGGTGCCGTTCGCGCTGATCATGGCGGGCGCCATGTCCAACCCGCTCGACCTGCCGAAGACGCTCGGCGTGACCGTCAAGGCGAACGAGGACTGATCGAATTAGCTGCCTTCTCCCCGTCACTATACGGGAAGAAGGTGCCGGCAGGCGGATGAGGGGCAGCGCCGACGCTTGCGAATATGAATTCCAGTCTGAAACGATTGCCTGTCAGAAGGCCTCGGCTGCTACGATCGCTCGCAAATCCCCAGCATCCGCGCTGCCCCTCATTGTCCTGCCGGACATTTCTCCCCGTATAGTGACGGGGAGAAAGGGCAGTTGCACCCGTCAGTCCTTCTTCACCGGCGCTACCCGCAGCGCCAAATCGCGAAGCTGCTGCGGCGAGGCTTCCGACGGCGCGTTCATCAACAGGTCGTAAGCCTGCTGGTTCATCGGGAACATGGTGATCTCGCGCAGGTTCTTCGCCCCGACCAGCAGCATGACGACGCGGTCGACGCCGGCGGCCATGCCGCCATGCGGCGGCGCGCCATACTGGAAGGCACGGTAGAGGCCGCCAAAGCGCTCCTCGACCGTGGCGCGGTCGAGCCCGACCGTCTCGAACGCCTTGACCATGGTTTCGGGCAGATGGTTGCGGATACCGCCACTGGCGATCTCGAAACCGTTGCAGACCATGTCGTACTGGAAGGCCTTGATGCCGAGCAGATCCTCGCCGTTCAGCGCATCGATGCCACCCTGCGGCATCGAGAACGGGTTGTGGGCGAAGTCGATCTTCTTCTCCTCCTCGTTCCATTCGAAGAACGGGAAGTCCACGATCCAGCACAGTTCGAAGCGTTCGCGGTCGACGAGGTTCAGCTCCTCGCCGGCACGGGTGCGCGCCGCGCCGGCGAACGACACGAACTTCTTCGGATCACCGGCGACAAAGAAAGCGGCGTCGCCGTCGGCAAGACCGAGTTGCAAGCGGATCGCCTCGGTACGTTCCTCGCCGATGTTCTTGGCGAGCGGGCCGGCGCCTTCGAGCTTGTCGCCTTCCTTGCGCCAGAAGATGTAGCCCAGGCCCGGCTGGCCCTCGCCTTGCGCCCAGCTATTCATGCGGTCGCAAAAGGCGCGGCTGCCGCCGGTCTTTGCCGGAATGCCCCACACCTCGGCCTTCGGATCGTTGGCCAGGATGTTGGCGAACACCTTGAAGCCGGAATCGCGAAAATGGTCGGAGACGGCTTGCATCTCGATCGGGTTGCGCAAGTCCGGCTTGTCGGAGCCGTATTTGCGCATGGCGACATCATAGGGGATGCGCTGGAATTTCTGCGTCACCGGCTTGCCGTTGGCGAAGGTCTCGAAGACGCCGCGCATCACCGGTTCCATGGTCGACAGCACGTCGTCCTGCTCGACGAAACTCATTTCGAGGTCGAGCTGGTAGAATTCGCCGGGCAAGCGGTCGGCGCGCGGGTCCTCGTCACGGAAGCAGGGCGCGATCTGGAAATAGCGGTCGAAGCCCGACACCATGATCAGCTGCTTGTATTGCTGCGGCGCCTGCGGCAGCGCGTAGAAGGTGCCGGGATGGATGCGCGACGGCACCAGGAAGTCGCGCGCGCCTTCCGGCGACGAGGCGGTCAGGATCGGCGTCGAGAATTCGGTGAAGCCGACCTCGCCCATGCGCTTGCGCATCTCGGCGATGATCTTCGTGCGCGCCACGATGTTCTTGTGCAGTGTCTCGCGGCGCAGGTCGAGGAAGCGGTATTTCAGCCTGATGTCCTCGGGATAATCGGGCTCGCCGAACACCGGCAGCGGCAATTCCTTGGCCGCCGACAACACCTCGATCTCGCGGGCGAAAATCTCGATCTCGCCGGTCGGCAAATTGGCGTTCGTGGTCTCGGGCAAGCGCGCCTTGACCTCGCCATCGACGCGGATCACCCATTCGCCGCGCAAGGTCTCGGCGATCTTGAAGGCAGGCGAATCGGGATCGGCGACGATCTGGGTCAGGCCGTAATGGTCGCGCAGGTCGATGAACAGCAGGCCGCCATGGTCGCGCACGCGATGCACCCAACCCGACAGGCGAACGGAATTGCCGACGTCGCTCTTTCGCAACTGGGCACAGGTATGGCTGCGGTAACGGTGCATGGTCATGGATAAAAGTCCGGGATTGTGAGTGGCGGGCCAAAGCATCGCAGCCCGGCCCAAAATTTGCGCGAAAAGCGCATGAGAGGCATGGTTTGTCAAGGCAAAGGGACGGAGGGGCGATCTCTCAGCTTGGAACTTCGGCTTTCAATTTATGGCCGGTCATGTGGCGGAACGGTGAACCGCCTGTCGCGTTAGCGCATGATGGACCGAGAGGAGGCAAACGTGTTTTCCTGGAAGGGCACTTGGCGCAATCAATACGGTTCGGTTGTAATTATTGAGGACGATAGTGAGGGTTTGATCCGCGGTGTCTTCAAGACAGCGTTGCCCGACAGCAGCTTTTCCGGGATGGAAGTGCCTCTTCACGGGGCCGCTCATGGAGATGTGATCGGCTTTACTTCCGCGGCGTCAGGAAAGACGGGGCCGGCGGCGGTCAGCTATACCGGCATTTTTCGAGACGGCAAGATCGAGATGTTGTGGCACACGGTGGCTGGCCTGGCTCTTTCAGCCGATGCCGAGGGTGAGCCCGCAAAGCTGACCACGGTTGGAACATGGCGCGCCTTCGGGACCAGCCTAGACATTTTTGAGCGCGTCGATTGATACTCTGACCGATTAACCGGCGCTGCCGGTCGCCATCGACATCTGTTTCATCCGCCGAGCTGAATTCGGGCCGAGGCCTTGCCGCCTTTTCATTGGCAAATGCCGCTGGCATCGACGGAGACGATGGTCCAAAAAGGATCAACGATGAGCGGCTGTATTCCTTATGTCCTCCATCCGTCCCCTGATCCCGCTTCTTCTCGCCGCAGGCATCCTCCTCGGCGGCAATGGGCTGCAGAGCACGCTGATCGCGCTGCGTGGCGCGCAGGAAGGGTTTTCGGCTTCCGACATCGGCCTGATGGGCACCTTCTATTTCGCCGGCTTCCTGCTCGGCTGCCTGGCCATCACCCGCATCATGAAGGCGGTGGGCCATATCAGGGCGTTTTCGGCGCTGGCGGCGATCGCCTCCGTCGGCACCTTGCTGCTCGTGCTGGTTCTCGGTCCGGTGATGTGGTGCGCGGTGCGCTTTGCCGGCGGCTTCTGTTTCGCCGGATTGTTCACCATCGTCGAAAGCTGGCTGAATTCCGGCGTCACCAACCGCGACCGCGCCCGCGTGCTGGCGATCTACCGGATGGTCGATACCGGATCGGTGACATCAGCCCAGTTCCTGATTCCCGTCTTCGGCGCCGGTGGCTTCACCATCTTCGCAATCATGTCGATCATGATCACGCTGTCGTTGGTGCCGGTCTCGCTCGGCGACCGCTCCAACCCGACGCCGCCGGAAGAGGTCAAGCTCGATCTGGCCCGCGTCTGGCGGATTTCGCCTCTGGGCTGCTTTGGCTGCATCGCCGTCGGCGTCACCAACAGTGCCTTTCGCACCTTGTCGCCGGTCTATGCGGAGCAGATCGGCATGTCGGTCGGCGATGTCGTCACCTTCGTCAGCGTCGGCATTTTCGGCGGCGCCATCATCCAGTATCCGCTCGGTTACCTCTCCGACCGCTGGGATCGGCGCCGGGTGCTGCTGATGACGACCTGCTGCGCGATGCTTTCGGCTCTGGCGCTGGTGTTCATCGCCGGCAGCAACCCGCTGCTCAACTTCATCATCATCTTTATCTTCGGCTGTTTCGCCATGCCGCTGTATTCGCTGTCGGCGGCACATTCCAACGACCGCGCGGATGCCGGCGAGTTCGTGCTGATCAACGCCGCCCTGATGCTGTTCTACTCCTTCGGCGCTATTGGCGGCCCTTTCGCGGCCTCGACCGCGATGCAGTATTTCGGGCCAAGCGCGCTGTTCGTCTTCAGCGCCGTGGTCTACGCGATCTTCATTGCCGTCATCCTCTACCGCATGCAGGCACGCTCTGGAGTACCGGCGGGCAAGCGCAGCCGCTTCACGGCGCTGTTGCGCACGTCGACCATTTTCGCGCGGCTGGCGAGGAGAAATAGTGATCCAGACAGTCCGGAAGGGCCGTGACGATGGCGCCACAGCTTGACGAAAGCCTTCCCGGCTGAAATCTAGGAAGACCCTACTCCTGCCAAAAGCGATTTGATGCACGTCATCACCACCCAGAAAGAACTCGAGACCGTTCTCGCCGCTTTCGAAAAGTCGGATTTCGTCACCGTCGACACCGAATTCATCCGCGAAACGACCTTCTGGCCAATCCTGTGCCTGATCCAGATGGCCGCGCCCGGCGTGACCGCGCTGATCGATCCGCTGTCACCTGACATCGACCTGGCTCCCTTCTTCAGGCTGATGGCCAACGAGGCGGTGGTCAAAGTCTTCCATGCGGCGCGCCAGGACATCGAAATCATCGTCCATCTCGGCGACCTCGTTCCGCACCCGGTGTTCGATACCCAGGTGGCGGCGATGGTCTGCGGCTTCGGCGACAGCGTTTCCTACGATCAGCTGGTACAGCGCATCACCGGGGCGCGGCTCGACAAGTCGTCGCGCTTCACCGACTGGCGCCATCGGCCGCTGTCCGACAAGCAGCTTGATTACGCGCTGGCCGACGTCACGCATCTGATCGAGGTCTATCAGCACCTCAACGCCGAGCTGGCGCGGGAAAACCGCGCCCACTGGCTGAATGAGGAGATGGATGTCCTGACCTCGCGCGAGACCTACGATCCGCACCCCGAGGATGCCTGGAA